>JAFGFX010000218.1 GCA_016930855.1 Sedimentisphaerales bacterium
TCAGGGGGCTCAGTTCCCGGCTCAGAACGCCCTGTTCGGCCGCCGCGCTGGGCGGCGTCGCGAAGATCGTCACCTGCTCGATGTTGGCGAACAGTTCCCGGCCGATATCCAGACCAATCATCTCCCGGACGGCTCGCTGCGCCTGGGTCGCCAAGGGGCCCTGCGGATCGTCCAGGGCGAAGCTGATCAACCCGATCGCGTTGGCGGGAACGCCCTCGAAGCCGCCCTTGCTGAGGTTGGGCGTGCGGAGCATCTGGTAGGGCAGGCAGTGGTGGCCCTCCTGGAGATTGATCTCGGTGTTCCAGACGAGGCCCTGTTCCTTCAGGGTGAACTGGCTGAGAACTTCCCGCAGGCTGCCCAGGTCGACCAGGCCGTCGATCATTTGAAATTGCACATCCTGTTTGAGGGGGTCCGGTATCTGGCTGTAGACGCCCGCCCCGTCCATCCAGATGGTAAGGGCGTTCTGGGACCGCTGCTGGCGCGGGATCCGGCCGAAGGCCGGGTTTTGCGACGCCAGGCTGGGCGCCTGGATGAGCCCCTTGTATTGCCGGACGCACCACTGGAATTGCTCGAAGGGCTGGGCGATCAGGATGATGTTGTTGTCGTGGGCCACGTGGATGGTGATCTGGGGATCCGGTTGGATTCGATAGGTCTGCATCCCCTCGATCGGATCGCCCGGCTGGCCGAACATCCCCAGGGCCATCAGGATCAGGCCCCGCAGGGCGTCGCTTTTGCCGGGATCCAGTACCCCCACAAATGTCGGTTCGCCCCCATCCATGGTGATCTTGCTAACGCCGACGGCCATGCCCCGGATCTTCTTGAATTCCGCTATCATGGACGGATTCAGCATCGAGGCGACCAGGTCCTGGGGGGTTTTGTCATCGGGGCTGGTGGACTGGCCCGGGGCCCCGCCGGCTCCCAACGCCTGCAGGGGGTTTTCCAGGGGGGTGCCCTTGAGCATGTTCAGGATGGTTTCCACCTGTTTGCCGGGCGAGCCGAACTCGATGTAAATCTTTGTGTCCGCAGGCATTAGGGTCGCCGGATCGTGATTGACCAGATCGGCCAGCAGCGGTTTGACCTTCTCGATGGTGGCGGTTTGATTGGGATACCGCTCGATGATCTGCTGGAAGGTCGTTGCCGCCTGGCTGTTCTGCTGCATTTTCATCTGGCAGAGCCCCAGGCGATACATCGCGTGGCTGGCCTGGGCGTCGGTGGCCTCCGGGCTCTCGATCACCTGGCGGTAGCTGTTGATGGCCGCCTCCAGGTTCCCATCGACGTCCTCGGCGTACATTCCCTCTTGCAGCAGCACGCCGGGCGCCTTGGCGAACACCGGCGAGAGAGGCAAAAGGCCCAAGCCCAAACTCAGGATCAAAAGGACAGTCTTGCCATACATGATCGATTCTCCTTTCCCGTTGGATTAGAAATACGTTTTAGACCCATCTCCAGTCCCATTAGGTTAGAAATGCATTTTAGGCCCACCTCCAGTCCCGTTGGATTAGAAATACGTTTCCGAGCTCATTAGAAATATGTTTCCGAGTCCATTAGAAATACGTTTCCCAGACAACTCCGGTACTTCCTTTGTCGTCGAATCGTGTTACGAATTTGTTACGATTTGGTCCTTTTTCAGGGTTTTTTTCCCGCTGCCGCCGCCGGCCGATCGACGAAAAATCACCAAACAATCGATAATGAGCCGCCAGATGTCCGTCGGATAGTTTTGGAACAGTCGTCCGACGGCCGTCGGATAATCGCCGGGCGGCTGCCGGACGGCCGCCTGGCGGGGGCGAAAAATGATGCTGACAGGCCGAACCCTGACGACTATAATCCGGAGTACATTTGCTAAGGACCATTTCCGTACGGATGGGTTTGTGGTTTTCGGGCCGCAATGGATTTTTTTGTGGTGGGAGCGGATCGCGGTCCGCAAAGAGGCCGGCTGGCGGGAGAGTGTCATGAGCGGGGACGATCGAGCCATGACCGTTTTGGTGGTCGAGGATCAGGAGGACCTCCTGCGCCTGATGCAGAGGATTCTGCAGCAGGAGGGGTTCGAGACGGCCGGGGCCGCCAGCGGCCGGGAGACCCTGGAGTGGCTGCGCCGGCATACGGCGGACCTGCTGCTGCTGGATTTTCGACTGCCGGACATGACCGGCCGCCAGGTGGTCCAAACCCTGCGGGACGAGGGGCGCCCGGTCCCCTTCATCCTGGTCACCGGCCACGGCGACGAGCGGCTGGCGGTGGAGATGATGAAAATCGGCGCCCGGGACTACCTCACCAAGGACGGCCCGTTCCTGGAACTGCTGCCCAGCGTCCTGGGCCAGGTCGCCACCCAGCTGCGCCACGAAAGCCAGTTGCGGCAGGCGGAAAAGGCCCTCCGCGAGAGCGAGGCCCAGTACCGGGGGATCTTCAACGCCGTCCGCGACGCGGTGTTGGTGGTGGATTTCGCCGGCAGGATCGTGGACGCCAATCCGCAGGCCGCCCAGATGTTCGGCTACGAGCCGGAGGAATTTTTTCAACTGCCGCTGCGGAATCTGATCGTGTCCGATCAGCAGCATTTTTTCGAGAAGTGCATCCAGGACATCCAGTCGCAGGGCTCCTTTCAGGCCGAAACGGTCGGCATCCAGAAGGACGGCACCACGCACGACATCGACCTGCGGGGCAGCGTCTTCATCTTCAAGGGCAAGAACCATATCGTCGTCCTGATCCGGGATATCAGCGAGCGGAAATGGGCCGAGGAGGAGCTCAAGCTGACCAACCAGCAGCTGCGGATCAGCGAGAAGGCCCTGCGGGAGCGGGAGGCCCGCCTCCAGGCCATCTTCCGCGGCGCGGCGGTGGGCATCGCCCTGGTGGATCTGGGCGGCCACGCCCTGGAGAGCAACCCGGCCCTGGAGGAGATGCTGGCTTACAACCGCATGGAGCTCCGCCAGCAGACGATGGAGCAGATCGCCTTTCCCACCGACCGCAAGGCGTTTTCCCGGATCTTTACCGACATGGTCCAGGGCCGGTGCGACCATTACCAGATGGAGATCCGCTTTGTGCGCAAGGACGGCCGGACCATCTGGGTGCGGCTGACCGCCTCGCTGGTGCGGGGCGAGTCCGGCATACCGAATTACGTGATCCACATGATCGAAGACATCACCGACCGCAAGCAGGCCGAGGATTCCCTCCAGGAAAACGAGGCCAAGTATCGCAGTCTCTTCGAAAACATGATGAGCGGGTTCGCCTATCATCGCATGGTGACGGACGAGGCCGGCCGGCCGGTGGATTACGTGTTCCTGGAGGTGAACGAGGCCTTTGAGCGGATGACCGGCCTGCGGCGGGATCGGATCCTCCACAAGAAGGTCTCCGAGCTGCTGCCGCAGTTGCGGACCTCGGAATTCGACTGGATTGACACCTACGGCCAGGTGGCCCTCACCGGCCGGGAGGCCCGTTTCGAGCAGTATTGCGAGGACCTGGGCCGCTGGTATGCGGTCTCGGCCTACAGCCCGCGGCCGGGCCACTTCGCCACCCTGTTCGAGGATGTCACCGACCGGCGGCTCATGGAGGAGGAACTCCGCATGTTCACGGTGGACCTCGAGCAGAGCATCCGGCAACTGGAGCAGTTCGCCTGCCTGGTGAGCCACGACCTGGAGGAGCCGCTGGGGCAGATCCGCCGGGAGTGCGAAAAGCTCCAGAGCAAATATCAGCAAACCATCGATACCCGCGACGCCGAGACCCTGGATCGCGTCGTCTCGCAGGTGCGTCAGGTGCAACATGTGCTGCGGGGACTGCTGGACTATTCCCGCATCCAGAGCCAAACCGTCTCCATGGAGACGCTGGACCTGAACGAGCTGGTCCGCCGGATCGTTGACGAGCATCAGTCCGACATCGACCAGTGCCGGGCCCGCCTCGAGATCGACGCGCTGCCCCAGGTCTTCGGCGTGCCGGGCCAGTTGCGCCAGGTGTTTGAGAACCTGATCGACAACGCCCTGCGGTTCCGTTCCGATTCGGCGCCCGAGATCCGCATCGAATCCCGGGACACCCCGATCCACTGGGAGATCATCGTGCGGGACAACGGCGTCGGCATCGCCCCGGACGAGCTGGATACCATCTTCCTGCGGTTCGGGCAATTGCCCGTGACGGATCGATCCGCCGCCGGATTCCGCCTGGGCCTGGGCCTGGCCCTGTGCAAGAAGATCGTCGAGCGGCACGGCGGCCGCATCTGGGTCGAGTCCCAGCCCGGCCGGGGCAGCGCCTTTCATCTGACCCTGCCGAAAAAGGACGGCGCGCCCGTCCCGTCGCCGGCCGAAAACGCGGCGCCCCCGCCGTAGGCAGGCGGGTCCCCCGGGCGTCTGACCGAGAGACAGGCGGAATGCGGGGCCGGCGGCCGGCGGCCAGGGCGGTTCTGATAACCGGGCCGACTGTCTGAATGCCGCTTCTGCGGCGGCGGCCGGCGATGTCCGGCCAGCCGGACCGCGCCGTGAGGTTCCGATAACACCGCCGGTTTTAACCTGTCCACTTTTCTTGTCGGCCCCCCTGCCATTTTTGGGCCCGCCGGGGGGGGTTGGCCGATAGATTTTTATACTACAGAGTGCCTCGAGTCACCAAAAGGGTTGAGGGATGCCGGATCGGCGATTTGCGATACCCGATCGGGCCGGTCTGCGGGAAAGGGATGCCGTTGCCGATGACTACGTGCCGCCGAGTCGCCAGGGCCGCCGTTATGCTGGCGGGGCTGGTTCCCATTGTGTATTACGCCGGCCGCTGGTCGCGGTTGAGCCTGGTGACCACGCCCCTGCTGTTGCTGATGATAGGGGGATTCGTGGGTATTCTGATCTTGTTGACCTACAATTTTCAGCAGCTGCGGCGGCAGGTGCGTTCGGTCTTTTCGGCCCGGCCCGGCGGCGCCAATCCGTCGATCCGGAACCTGCTGATCCAGGTGGCGCTGTATTGCCTGGTCGCCGGGCTGGTCCTGGCCGTGACGCAGCTGCTGATCCATGCCGACCCGCGGGATCCCCGGGTCCCCGTATTCGAGCCCCAGGCGGTACGGACCGCCTTCTTGACGCTGTTGTACGGGATCACCTTGGCGATGGTGTTCTGGGCGGTGGCCTGGCGGCAGCGATCACCGGACGCCGGCGACGCGGGGCGGACCGGCGCGGCCGGCCGGCCGGCGATGGTTGTCAGTTGCACCCTGCTGGTCGCCATGGCGGCGCTGGTCAGCCTGATTCTGCTGGGATTGACCCGGCAAAACGATCGGCCGGTCCCGTCGGAGGCTTCCGGGCGGTTGGCTGTCCCGGCCGAGCCCCAGCCGGTTTCGGCCCCCCGGGAGCTGGCCGGCTTGTACCAGGGAGACGACCTGATCTGGCGGCCGAAATCCTTCTATGAAGAGGAGGAACACGCCGTTTCGTCCCGTTCGCATCCGTCGGCCCCGGAATCACCGGTCTCGATGCGGCCGATCCAGGCCGGCCGGGACGCCGGACCGGACGATCCGACGGCCCTGGCAGCGACCGAGGCGCCCCTGCGCTGGGAATTGTCGGTCGCGACCGACGAGCCGCCGGCGGACGCACCGGATGCGCCCTGAATCCCGCCGGCCGCCAAGTGAACGAATCCTACGGGCAGCCGGCCAGGCCGCCGGGCTTTTTCTGGGCCAAGACGATTGACCCGAAACCTCATTTCGCTAGAATCGTATGAAATCATAGGAATCATGGGGTGGGAAACGAACTCATCCGGGCCGCCCCCAGGGCGTATCTTCGTCCCGGGGACCGGAAAATGGCATCTCGGATTGCCGATCCGACCGACCCGGCAAGGAGCGTTGGTGATCGAAAACCAGACTACACAGCAGATTGCGGAGATCCTCAACCGCATCAAGCAACTGCCGGCGGCCAATCTGGAGCCGCCTCAGTTTTTTGCCAATTTCCTCCAGCTCAGCGTGGCGGCCACCGGCTCGCGCGGCGGGGCGATCTGGCTGACGCAGGCGGATCAGGGCCCCCAATGCTATTGCCACTTGGAGATCGAGCGGTGCGGGATCAGTGAGTCGGACGAGCAGAAGCGGCTGATTGTCGAGGCCGTCCAGCGGACGATCAAGGAGGCCAAGCCTCTGGTGGTACCACCCGGCGGCGATTCGCCGGCGGCTTCGACCACCGATACGGCCGAGGAGGCGGCTGGCAAGAACCGCTGCCCGTATCCGCTGTTCTTCTATCCCCTCCGGGCGGCCAATCAGGTGGCCATGGTCTTGCAGTATATCGGCTCGGAGCTGGTGTCCCCGGCGGACTACCGCACCATCGTCGGCCTGTTGAGCCAGGCGGCCGAGGCGGCCGAGACCTTTCTCGCCCATCGGCGGGCGGCGGTCCTGGAGGACGACCGCAAGGCGCTGGCCCGCCTGCTGCGCTTCAGCGAGGCGGTGCACGGCTCGCTCGACGCCGAGAAGGTGATCTACCAACTGGCCAATCTGGGCAAGGAGGCGGTCGGCTGCACCCGGATGGTCGTCTGGGTCGACCCGCTGGTCAAGCGGGGCCTGCGGGCGATCAGCGGCGTGGACAAGCCGGACCGCCGCGCGGTGCTCCTGCAGGCCCTGGAGAAACTCAGCCGCCACTGCCTGCGACTGCAAAAGCCGATTGTCGCCTCCCGCGAGCAGCTCGTCGAGTTGCCCGAAGAGGAGGATCTGACCGGCCTGTTGAAGGAATACTTCAATCTGAGCCAGTTGAATCAGATCTTTCTGCAGCCGCTGGCCCGGGAGGACCGCGCCCTGGGCGTGATCATCGCCGAGGGCTTCGACGAGACCGGCGGGGCGAATCTGGCCGGCCTGATGGCCACGGTGGCCAAGCACGGCACCCTGGCGCTGACCAACGCCCTGGAGATGGCCTCGGTTCCCTGGGTCCGCCCGCTGGGCCGCTTCCAGAAGGCCAAAAAGGATCCCAAGAAAAAACGCCGCTGGATCGTCGCCGCCCTGATCCTGGTAGGGGCTCTGGTCGCGTGCGCCTTCGTGCCCTGGACGATTCAGATCGACAGCGACTGCCGGCTGACCCCCCGCCAGCGGCGGGTGATCAACGCCCCCCTGGAAGGGGTGGCCATCGCCCGCGTCGTTCGGCCCCAGGGCCAGGTCCAGGCCGGCGAGCTGCTGGTGGTGCTGGACGACACCGACCTGCAGGCGGAACTGGCCGGCCTCCAGGCCGAGCAGGCCCA
>JAFGFX010000219.1 GCA_016930855.1 Sedimentisphaerales bacterium
GGTTTTCGTTTTTTTCTTCGATTTCGTCGTCGAGGATTTTTTCTGGCGCTTGCGGATCAGCTCCGTGCTCAGGCTGCGCTGCCCCTTGAAATGATCCGCGTGCCAGCGCAGAAGGGCGTACAGCTTGTGGATGCGGCTGGAGGTCACGTGGCGCTCCAGGAAGCCCTGGATCGTGACGGCATCGGCCTCGGGGTCGACCACCTCCTCGGCGCGGAGCATGGTGAGCAGCGGCTCGTGGACCGGGAAGGCATGCCCGTCCAGGCCGCGCAGCATCACCCGCGCCACGACATACGGACTGATCCCGTCCAGGCCTTCCAGGTAGGCCTTGGCTTCCCGTTTGCCCATCTCCTTGAGGAACTCCAGGTGGATATTGTCCCGCTGGTTGTACAGCGTCCGCAGCAGCTTGAGCAGGCGTTCGGCGGTCGTCTTGCCCTCGGGGAAGGATTTGCCCAGGATCTCCATCACTTCCGTGACGCGGCTGACGCGCAGCTCGTTGCAATCCACGTAGGCGCTGCGCAGCTTGTTCAAGGCCGAGCGGGCCTTGCTTTCGGTGGTATGTTCGGACAGGCACCCCAGCAGCAGTTCCGTAATCACATCGCCGAGCGGGGGTTCGGCGGCCTTGCTTCCCGCGCGCTTCAGGCGGTTGCATAAGGTACGTAGTCGGGCGCCGTATTCGCTGCTATCTTTCATGGAGAGACTCCGAATCGTTGGGCGGCTCGGCGGGGGCGGCATCCTGCTGGGCCAGGCGCTGGGCCTCGAGGGCATCGAGGATCTTCGTGATTTCAAATCCCTTCTTCAGCGAATGATCCAGGACGAACTGCAGGGTGGGGCAGATCTTCATTGTCAGGGCGTCGGCCAGGTGCGTCTGGATGAATCCGTGGGCGTGGCGGATGGCCCGCAGGCACAGCTCCTGCTGGGCCTCGGAGACGCCGACGATGCTGAGGAAGACCCGGGCCGCGCGCAGGTCCGCGGAGATTTCCACCCGCGTCACGCTGATCATTCCCCCAATGCGCGGGTCGGAAAGCCGGTTTTGGATCACGTCGCTGACGGACGTCTGAATGATCCGCGCCACTTTTTCCTGTCTTCGCGTTGTCATGGATTCGTGGTGTTGCGCGCCGTGCGAACCGCGCCGTTGGCCGCCGGGCCGGCCGCCGGCCGGGCGAAACGCCGGTACCGGACGCCGTTAATACGTCTCCAAGTGATAGTCAATCAGGCTCAACGGGGGAATGCGCCGCACGAACTCGACGATTCCGCTCATGGCCGATTCCACGAAGCGGCGCTCGTTGGCCACCATCGCCACGGCCAGGATGGAGGTCCGGATGCTCTCCTGGTGCTCGACCTCCGCGACGGACACGTTGAATTTGCGGCCCAGCCGGTCCTTGAGGCTGGTAATGACCCGTCGCTTGTCTTTGAGCGTCATGGCATCAAATACGCTGACCTGCATTCGTAATACACCGACGATCATGGGTTCGTCCGGCTGCGCCGCTGCCTGCGGCGGGTGCTCGCGGCATCGGCCGGCCGGTCCACCGGGTCGCTCGCGGCCGATGCACGATTCGTCTCGGCCCGCCGGGCGGAGTCCTGCCTCGTTCTCGCCCCGGCGCCGTCGCGGGAGGTCACCGCTCCGCCTTTACCGTTTCCGCCTCCGTGGGCAGGGTGCGGCTGATTTCGATCATTTCATACGCTTCAATGACGTCCCCGACCTTCAAGTCGTCGTAATCCGCCAGCTTGATGCCGCACTCGAAGCCCGCCCGCGACTCGGAAATATCCTCCTTCCCGCGCCGCATGGACTGGATGGACATGTCGTTGCGGATGACGATGTTGTCTCGGACGAGCCGGACGCGGGAGGAACGGGAGATCGTCCCGTCGATCACGAAGCAGCCGGCGATGGTTCCGAAACGCGAGATCTTGAATAGCTGGCGCACCTCGATGCGTCCCACGTGTTTTTCTTCGATCCGGGGCGCCAGCATCCCCTCCAGCGCCTGGCGGATGTCCTCGGTGACGTGGTAGATGACCCGGTAGTGCCGGATCTCCACGTTTTTCTGCTCGGCCAGATGCCGGGCCGTCTCGTCGGCGACCACCTGGAAGCCGATGATGATCGCGTTCGACGCCTCGGCCAGCAGCACGTCGCTTTCCGTGACCCCGCCCACGGCGGCGTGCAGCACCCGGACGGCGACCTCCGAGGTGTTCTGCTCGGTGATCGATTCCCGCAGGACGTCGACGCTGCCCTGGACGTCGGCCTTCACGATCACGTTGAGCTCCCGCAGGTCGCCCGCGGCGATCTCGGCGAACAGGTTCTCCAGCGTGATCTGCCGCCGCTGGGCCAGGGAGGTCTCCCGCCGCCGGGCCTTCTGCTCGTCGGCGATCTGGGCGGCGCGGGAGAAGTCCGGGACCGTGTAAAACCGATCGCCGGCGATGGGCACCTCGTCCAGGCCCGTCACCTCGATCGGCATCGACGGACCCGCCTCCGTCAACCAGCGGCCGGTGGCATCCGCGATGGTGCGCACGCGGCCGTGGGCGCAGCCGCTGACCAGCACGTCGCCGGGCCGCAGCGTGCCCTGCTTGACCAGAAGCCTCGTGAGCACCCCCTGGCCGGTGGTCATTTCCGCCTCCACCACCCAGCCGGTCGCCGGCCCGGTCCGCAGGGCCTTCAGCTGGTGCAGCTCCGCCACGTAATCCAGATGTTCGATGAGATCTTCGATCCCCTCACCCGTGGCGGCGCTGGTTCGTACGATCTCGGTCTCGCCGCTCCACTCCGCCGCCACCAGGCCCTTTTCCGCCAGTTGTCCCAGCACCTTGTTGACATCGGCGTTGGGCAGGTCCATCTTGTTCAGCGCCACGACGATCGGGACCTGAGCGGCCCGGGCGTGGCTGATCGCCTCCTCCGTCTGCGGCATCACCCCGTCGTCGGCGGCCACCACCAGCACCACGATATCCGTCATGTTGGCCCCGCGGGCCCGCATGGCGGTGAAGGCCTTGTGGCCGGGGGTGTCCAGGAAGGTTACCCGGCGCTTCCCGTCGTCGTAGAGGTAGGAGCCGATGTGCTGGGTGATTCCGCCGGCCTCGCCGGCGGCCACGCTGGCCTTGCGGATCCGGTCGAGCAGGGAGGTCTTGCCGTGGTCGACGTGCCCCAGGAACGCCACCACCGGCGGCCGCGGTTCGAGTTGGTCGGCCGGCGCCGGCCGGTCGAACTGATCCTGCAATTCGTCCAGCAGGAGCTTTTTTGCCTCCACCGTCAATTCCACGCCGTATTCCAGGGCTACCGCCTGGGCCGCTTCTGCTTCAATGGTCTGGTTAATCGTGGCCAATACCCCCATGGAGATTAGTTTGCCGATGATCTCGTTGACGCGCACCCCGATCGTCGCCGAGAGGGTCTTGACCTCGATCGGTTCCTTGATCGTGGCCTTTTCGATCTTGCGGGGTTGGGCGTAGGATTGCATGGTGCGCTCGTCGTCGCGGGCCAGCCGCCGCGCCCGGCCGGACAATTTTCCGGCCCCCGCCTGGGCCAGCCGCTCCTGGCGCTCCTGCCAGTCTCGATCGCCCCATTCGTGCGGTTCCATCACGTTGCGAACCTCGTGGCCGCGGCCGCCCCCCCGGCGGCGGGACCGGGATTTGCCCTGCTTGGCGGCGATGTCTTTTTCCGATAACTCGCTGCCGTCCAGGATCGAGCGCCGGCGTCCGCGTTTGCCGGTGGTCTTGGTGCGCGATTCCTCATCGCCGGCGTCCGCTTCCGTTGACGGCATGAGATCCTTGAGCGTGACCCGGCCGCTGGAGCGGGCCGGGGGCCGGCGGACCTCTTCCGGCTGCTCGATCCGCACGACCTGGGGGCCTTTCAGCTTGGCCGGGGCCGGTACGTGCTTTACGGTCGGTTTGACCTTCTCGGTCGGCTCCGAGGCGGCTGCCTTCTTGATGAATCCCGGTGCCATGCGGGGCGGCGCGGGCGTGCGGTCGACCGCTTCCGAGGCGGCCGCTGTTTCCTTGGAGGCTTCCTCGGCGTCGGGCGGGATCGGCGGCTCAATCCACTCCGCGGCGGCGCCGCCCTCGGCGGCCGGTTCCTCGGGCCCCTCGGTGGCCAGTTCCTTGGGGCTTTTTCGTTTCGGCTTGGCCAGCCGGGCGGCGCGAA
>JAFGFX010000220.1 GCA_016930855.1 Sedimentisphaerales bacterium
TTAAAGGAAGCCATGATGACTCGTTTACCCGTGGCAAAATTATTACTTAAGAAAATATATGGGTGTGGGAAGGTTTATTCTTATCTTAAGTCGCTAATAGAGTATTCAAGGAATCCCTTTTTAAGATCAAAGCCCCCCGGTCATTATTATTCACCGATACCTGATCTTCATTATGTCCAGATGCATCGCAGTGAACTCTTTGCGCGGGACAAGACTTCATGTCCTGGTATACATCTTAATGTGCAGAAACAGTTAGGACTGATTAAAGAACTGGCGATGTATTACAGCGAATTACCTTTTTCAGGGAATAGGGAAAAAGGTAAAAGGTATTATTACAATAATTCGTATTTCGGTTGTGGCTCTGCTGTAATTTTGTATTCTCTTATGAGGCATTTTCTTCCCCGTAGAATTATTGAGATAGGCTCCGGTTACTCTTCTGCTGCAATGCTTGATGTAAACGATTGTTTTTTTAACCAGAGCATCAAGTTCTCTTTTGTAGAACCATACCCTGACAGACTCCTTTCGCTGCTAACAGAAAGCGACAGGGCAAAGCACACAATATACGCGGATATTGTGCAAAATGTTCAGTCTTCGGTTTTTGCTGAATTGGGTGTTAATGATATACTCTTTATCGATTCGTCTCACGTAGCAAAGATTGGAAGTGATGTTGTATACTTAGTAACGGAGATCATGCCAACTCTGCCAAAAGGAGTAATTGTACATATACATGACATCTATTGGCCATTTGAATACCCAGAAGATTGGGTCATGTCTGGCAGGGGTTGGAACGAAGCATATTTGTTAAAGGCGTTTCTTCAGTTCAACGATTCCTTTGAGGTTCTATTGTTTAACTCATATCTTGCAATACACCAACAAGATATTATGACGAAATATCTTCCGCTCTTTTTACCTAAAAGTGGTAGTAGTTTATGGATCAGAAAGATCTCCTAATAACGATATCGATGTAGAGCTTGATCCGGGTGATGAGAAATGGTATTTTAACAGATGCATTAAAACGGGCCTGAATGGAATCCGTAATCTCTATATAAGCAAAAATGGTTACTGGAAAGGGGTCTGTGGGCGAGTTTTGCTTCCAGCAGATCTTCAAGGTTATGATCTAAAGTGATTTTGAATATTGTCAAATTTCCAAGGCATAGACATCTATGGCTAACAGTTGGATTAGTAATACCCCGCACCCCTCTCGCCCAAAGCGGGGAGGTTATATGGCGGGGTTTGGGGCAGAGCCCCAAGATAAAACAACCATTATTTCCAACACTCTTTTAATATGTGGATGTTGCGTTTTCCCGGACATATCCCCCGCTTGCCGTCACTGGCTCCGTAGCACCTCGATCATGGCGGCGACGTTCTCCGCCTTTGCGTCGGCGGGGATGTCGTGCGACGGCGAGGCGATATAGCCGCCGCCGGCGCCCACCCGGTCGAGCAAACGCCGCACCTCGTCGCGGACCTGGGCCGGCGTGCCGAACGGCAGCGTCCTCTGGATGCTGATCCCGCCGTAAAAACTCAGCCGGTCCCCGTACCGCCGCTTGACCTCATACACGTCCATTACCTCCGGCTGGAAGGGGTTGAAGATGTCCACCCCGCAGTCCACCAGGTCATCGAACAGCTCGTCCACCTTGCCGCAGCAGTGGATCATGACGAACTTGCCGTGCTCCTTGGCCTTGCGGTACATCGCCCGGACCCGCGGCCGGATAAACTCCCGCCACAACGGCAATCCCATGATCAATCCCCGCTGCTGACCCCAGTCGTCGCCGAACCGCATCACGTCGATATCCAATCCGCAGACGTGCTCAATGATCGCCAGGTTGTATTCCAAGATCCGGTCCAGCAGCGCATGGACGAACCGGGGCCGAACCAGCATGTCGGCCAGCAGGTTCTCCATGCCCGTCAGCGTCCAGGCCCGCTCGAACAGCGAGAACCCCAGACTCACCAGGACGACACTGTCGCCGGCGGCGGCGATCCCCTTTGCGATATGCTCATAGCGCCGCGGATCGTGCGGGTCGGGCCAGGCAAACTCGGCCAGGTTCTCCGGCGTGACCAGGTACTCGCAGGGCACCCCGATATCCTTGTCCACCCGGCGGTTCCAGCGCACGGCGAACTCGTCCTGGAAAATATCCGGTGCCACCTCGACAAACTCCTCCTGGTCCGGATAGGGACCAAACCAGCTAAAGGCATTGCCCAGCTTGTCGGCGAAGTCCGGATCGCCGTAATAGTCGGCCATCTTCGCCCGCGCCGCCTGCGTGAACCGGATATCATACGGCGCCCGATCCGGCTGCCGGTGCGCCAGGGCCGTCAGAACCCGCTCGCGTATCGTCATGGTATCATCTCACTCCCGATCGGCCGACCGTACCAGCACCCATCTCCCCATCCCGCAAACGCCGCCGACATTCTAATCATACCCAGGTGGCACCGCCACCCTTTAATCGCCGCGGTCGCTTGCCGCGACGGGCAATTCACCGCGGTCACGGTTGGCAAGTTGACGGTTCATTCTGAACCTACCCTGTGGTTGAGACGAGTAGCATCCATTTCGGAGCAGATTACGGATATAGCAATTAACGTTCGACGGCAACTATTGAGACACATGCAGTAAATCCGGGTGGCACCGCCAAGCGAGTCTGCGAGCTTGGGGGTGGGTCGCTCGCCGCGACGGGCAATCGCCGCGGTCGCTCGCCGCGACGGGCAATCGCCGCGGTCGCTTGCCGCGACGGGCAATTCGCCGCGGTCACGGTTGGCGGGCCGTCGGTTCATTCTGAACCTGCGCAATCTGCGAGAAAGGTACGCTCCTTTTTTGGAGTAGACTCCTATCATAAAATGTGACACACTCAACTATGTGAGATATGAAGCCTTCACGGCGACGCCGTTGAGGCGCCTTTGGCCAGGGAAATAGCCGCATGGCAGGTTTCTTCTACAATCTGGGCCGCAGGCTCGGACCCCAGGTCCGCAAGGGCAAGTGGTTCTGGCACTCCCTTACCGGGACCAAGGCCGAGATCCTCCAGGCCGAATACGAGGTCGGTCGAGACCTCCATGACGAGATCCGCCGACAGACCGAGAGCGAACCCGATCCGGAACTCCGCGCCCTGCTGAACGATATCGGCGCCAAACTGGCCGGTCGCCTCCATGACAAACGCCGCCGCTTCCGGTTCGAGGCCATCAAGGGCGCCGATCCGAACGCCTTTGCCCTGCCCGGCGGATTCATCTTCCTGACCGGCCCGCTGGGCCGGCTGTGCCGGGACGAATCCGATGAGCTGGCCTTCATCCTGGCCCACGAGATGGGCCACGTGGTCCGGGGCCACGCCCGCGACCGCATCCTGGCCCGCTACGCCATCAGCGCCGCCGCCCGGACCCCCGCCGCCCGCCACTTGGCCGCCGGCATGATCAAGCAGTTGGGCATCCAGTTCCTGGAAAACGCCTACGCCCACAACCTCGAGCTCCAGGCCGACGAGTTCGCCATCCGCCTGGCCGACGCCGCCGGCTACGACCCCGCCGCCGGCGTCACCCTGCTGAGCCGCCTGGACGAATGGCAGTCCCGCCACGCCGGCCTGCGGCTGGGCAGCTACTTCTCCAGCCATCCGCCCTTCGCCGAACGAATCACCCATCTGCGGCGCCTCTGCCGCCGGCAATAGTTCCCATACCTTATATATCCTGCCTAATTTCCCGCCGCCACCTGCATATTTCGCCGCCCAGCCGCCGACGCCAGCCGGACGCCGGAGACATCCTCATTATCGGACCAATTTTCAGGCCGGCCCCAAGCCGCCCTCTCAGCGTCCCCGCCCCGGCTTTCCGCCATCTTGGCCATTGACGCCGGGCCCGATCGGCATTATATTAAAGGCATGATCTAACGGGCTCAGAGGATACGTCTGTCGTATCCACGTCCTGCCGTTTGGCGGGAAATCGCGGCCAAAGACGTCGTCAGGTACTCTGAAAAAGCGTTTTTCACCGTAAACTCGAATCGGATGGAGTGCCCATGTTGGATATCGAAACCATCGAACAGAACCTCGAGAAGCTCATGCGGATCGAAGCCGCCCTGAAGGTCAAGTTCGCCCGGGGGGAAATCTCCGAGGAGCAGTACAAGCAGAACCTGGCCCGCGTTGATCAGGAACAGAAGAAATGGAAATCCCAACTGGAGGATTCCATCGCCGATATGATCTTTCAGGACGCCGATGCGCCGGCCCCCGGCCCGGTGGGCTCGTCGGATCCCCTGGCCCAGACGCTCCAGCAGCGCCATGCCGACCAGCAGCCCCTCCAGCCGGACGAGATCGACCCCGCCATCAAGATCATCGACATCAAGCGGGGCCTGCAGGACGAGGCCCGGGCCCTGGAGATCAAATTCGACTACCAGGATACGAGTTGCAAGGCCATCATCAACAACAAGGAGGGCCGCTGGCATTTCAGCACCCAGGGCCAGACCCTCTATCTCATCCAGTTCGTCAGTGCCCTGCACAAGAGCCAGCGCTTTGCCGAGGTGTTCGAAAAGGAGGTCAGCCGTCATCCCGACGCCTGGTTCAACGTCGTGGTCAAGGGCCGCGACTTTGAGGAAAACGACAAGCAGAAGAACTCCAAGGACAACTTCCCGGAAATCTGCCGCCAGATCCTCCAGCGGCACGCCCACCAACTGCCCGGCGGCGAGGCCCACAAGAA
>JAFGFX010000221.1 GCA_016930855.1 Sedimentisphaerales bacterium
GTTTTTCGTAGCCGTCGCCGGATTGTTGGGATTCGGGCATACTCGATGACCAGCCGCTCGAGGGAAAGGGCAGTAATCCCAGCACCTTCATCCCGTGCTCTCTATCTCGCCGGATCTGATAGTCCGTTTCCGTAAAGGTAAAGGCGCCCTTCCGGGGCTCGACGTCCTGCCATTTGAGCGACCAATCCCGCACCCAGGTCAGGCCCGCCCGCCGATGCAGATCCAGCAGATACCCCCACGGATAGGCGTGATTCATCCCGAAACGGGAATCAGCTTGATCATATTCCGGAATCACCGCCAGGCGCAATGTTTGCTCGATGGCTTCTTGGGGCGGTCTGGCCGATGGCGGCGCGTCTGTTG
The DNA here is from genome assembly GCA_016930855.1 of Sedimentisphaerales bacterium. Taxonomy (GTDB): domain Bacteria; phylum Planctomycetota; class Phycisphaerae; order Sedimentisphaerales; family SM23-30; genus JAFGFX01. Next base: position 361 of record JAFGFX010000221.1, read on the forward strand.
GGCCCATCCGGCCCGGCGGGGCCGGCAATATCTGCCGGGCCCATAACCGCAGAAAACCCTGGATTTCGTCCGCCGGCTCCACGAGTAACTCCTGCTGAACGGCCTGCTCGGCCGGCAATTCCAGGTTCAGTTGGTGGCGCCAGACCTCCTGGTCGAAAAAATCGGTTAGCGACAGGGCCAGCGATAGTATTTGTGGTTTGTCGGTGGCATTGACCGCCCGGATCTGCAGCGGTATCGGTTCCGCCCGGCCGAAGACGCGGCGGGCCTGGCCGGTCTCGATGCCGAATTCCAGCGGTTCCCGCGGGACGAAACGGGTGGGGCGTTGTCTGAGTTCGAGCTGCAGGGCATCGAGCCAGACGGTGGCCGTCTGGGGCGGATCGGGCCTGGCAGTGGTTTCGCGCAGGTCCGGCCCGGCCAGGACGTAACACCACGGCTGCGTCGGCGTAAACGCCAGCCAGTAGCGCTGCCAGGTTGAACCTACTGAAACGCCCTTTTCAAAGGAGCGCCCCTCAAATTCCCGGATGGCCAACCGGACCGGCGTATCCGGCCGGTCGGTCTTGGCATAAACCGAGAACACATACGGCCGGCCCGGCTGGACGGACAGCCACCCGATATTCGCCGCCAGCGGCGCCCGAATGAACGTGCGGTACAGACTGAAGTAATCGAAATACGACACGGGCTGATTCTCTTCGTTCAGGTCGATCCGCAGGCTGCGGCGGCCGTGATAGGCCTGGTCCGAATCGATCGTGCCGAAGAGCCGGTTCATCTTGCCGCCCCAATGGGTGATCCGGTCGGCCTCGGCCGAGCCGAAGCCGCTGGCGCCCGCCTCGAAACTGGCGTTGGGTATCTCGTTGCGGCTCGGGTCCGCCGGGGTGAACACCTTGCCCGGCCGGCGCCGGACCCGCTCGATCGGCACGAATTGGGCCTCATCCAGCCAGAGGGTCCCCGTGGAGGCAAACCAGATCTGCAGGCGGCTTTTCTCGCCGATGTCCCGGGTGGCCTGGAAGGCAAATTCGTATGGGGTCCAATCCGCACCCGGACAAAAGCTGTCCTGCAAACCGCCGTTCTGCCAGTTGGAGGTGTCCGACAGGGCGACCGAAACGATCTGGCTTTCGAGCGCCTGGGCCTTGGCCCAAAACGAAAAGCGATACCATTTGCCCCGTTCGACCGTCACGCCGAACTGGCAGAGCATCGCGTGGGAGGCCGGATTGATCGCCTGGAACTGGGTGCATTGCAGGCGGCCGCTGTATCGGCCCTGGACTCCGGCGTCGAGGGATAGCTGCTGGGTCACCGAGCGAGCGTCCCCGACGGCCTGCCAGTGGTCCGGACGGCCGTCTTGATCCTGATCCAGCTCGAAATCGCCGTTGCGCAGCAGGTTTTGCCCGGCCGCGACGGACGCCAGCACCCCGACGAGCAACCACGATCCAATGTTCTTTTTCATGTCACTGTAATATGGTGCCAAAAGCCTTATAATCACCTTACATTATAGTCACCAAGAACAATTTCCCCGTCAATGTTTTTCTCAAGTCCGGATTTTTCTGATCCGATAATCAATAAACAACCTATGTCGTTACTCCTGAGGTTTTTACGTGATCCAATTGGATTGAGTACGTATATCTCCGTGGAACGAGAATGCCAGTGAAAATCCCTTATCATACCCATACCGAACCAATCAACAGCGATCATCGCCGTCTTTGGGCCTTTTGGGCAGTATGGTGGAGTATCGTATTGCTGATCCCGTCGCCAATTTGGGCTCAAGATAAACATGCGCAGGCAGGTCCGGATAACTCCGCCATCGAGGAGCGGGAACCGGAAAAGGCGAAAGCCGAGGGCGGATCTGATCCGTCAGAGCTGATGAAAATGGACCTTGAGGAACTGATGGACGTGGAAATAACCGTTGCCTCGAAGAAAGCGGAAAAGCTGTACGAAGCACCGGGCATCGGCGTTGTCGTTCCTCGGGATGAGATGGATGTCTATGGAGACAGGAGTCTCCATCAACTCTTGCAGCGCCAACCCAGCATTTACACGCGCGGTTCCTATATGTATCCAAACAATATGGCGGCCGTCCGGGGCGACATGCCTACGCATCTGGATCTGCACAATCTAATCCTCTTTAATGGGCGGCCCATTCGGGAAAGTGGATTTGGTGGAGTCAATTTCCCCGTTTACATGACGTTTCCACTTTCAAGCCTGGAGAGCGTTGAAATTATTCGAGGTCCCGGTTCGGTGCTCTACGGAACGAATGCCTTCTCCGGTGTCATCAATTTGAAACCTCGAGAAGCTCCCCAGCGAAACGAATTTTCGATTTCCTCCCAGGCGGGCAGCCACGGCTATTACGAGACCGACGTTGCGGGCGGGGGCACGTTCGGGGATTTGGGATTTTTTTCCGCCGTTCGCACTTCCGGTCAACACGGTTACACCTACCGCCTGACCGATGGGATGGGGACGTATGACACGGACCGCGATGGCAACAAAAGCGTTTCCGCGGCGACGCACCTAAACTACAAAGGATTCACCTTCGATTTCTTTGCCACCAGCATGGAGACGTTTCACGTGGGAGCCCTCCCCTTCTGGTCGGTCCCCGGCCACGTATTTCGCGTCAATAAACTTTTCGCGAATGCCGGGTATCGGGCCGACGTGCATGAACGAGTACAACTGGAGTTGAATGTCACCTACAATCTTCACGAGAACGACTTCGCGGGCTTCCCGACGGGCGACGTCAGCTCGAACGCATCTGATATACTCGGCGAGGGAACCCTCTATGTCAATCCGCTGGACAACCTGAACCTCGTCCTCGGTTATCTGCATGAGTACCAGATGAATTGTGAAGGCAACGGCTATGAGTCCATTCCCCTGTATCGCCACAAGCCGCAGAGCGCCTATATCCAGGGCGACTACCAGCTCGGCAAGATCCTCAAGCTCATCGCCGGCGGTCAATGGAACCGCACCGGTCAGGGCTTGTCCGATTTTATCTCCCGGTATGGCGTCATCATCACTCCGGCGCCGAAATGGGGCGTCAAATTACTGCGGGCCGAGGCCTTCCGGGCGCCCTTTGCGATAGAAACGGATCTCTATGACCTGCCGATTCTTGTCGGCAATCAAGGCCTGGAGCCCGAGAGTATCACCACCTATGACGCCCAACTGTTCTATAATGACGATACGACATACGCCGCCGTTACCTATTTCAAAAGCATGATTGACCAGCTCATTGTTCGGGACACCAGTGTCAATCCCGCTTCGTTTATGAATGGAGGCAAACAGACCTTTGACGGCATCGAGCTTGAGGCCAAGCATTTCCTCACGCCCAACTGGCACGTGCTGGGTTCCTTTCTGCACCAAGAGAGCGAAGAAGACGATGATATCAATCCAAGCACCGTCCCCAACAACATGCTTAAGGCGGGCACGGGCTATGCCTGGGACTGGGGTTCCGTGGGACTGTTTTATGCCTTTTACGGCAATCCTCCCCACCTCGCTACCGAAAACGTCGTGAATCCGGAACCCGACGAGTTGCATCTGGCCTCCCTTAACGTCCGTATCGATCCGTCGCAGTGGCTTGGGTGCGAAAAAGACAGGGTATTACTGACCTTCAAGGTTGAGAATATATTTAATGAAAAGATTCACGTCCCGGAATTCAACCGCGGCGGTCAACCGAACTCCCTGCCCGACGGTCCCGGCATCACGGTGTACGGCGGCTTGACGATACGATTCTGATCCCTTCCTTTAGTTCATTTCGACCAACATTGGCAACGCCGGCGCTCGGGATTTTACTTCCAGTGGTTCAGGCGCAACATTACGGCCGATGAAGCGGAAGGAATTGTGGTTGAGCGTCTCTGCCGCTCATTATGTTAGGGCGATTAAGGGTGTTCGCCGCCCGCCGACACCAGGTTCACCCGGCTGAGCTTGACCCCCTTGAGGCTGGTGAGCTGATCGGCCAGGCTGTGGATCTGGGAGA
>JAFGFX010000222.1 GCA_016930855.1 Sedimentisphaerales bacterium
GAACAGGCCCTGCGCGCCAGCGAGACGCGGCTGCGCACCGTGATCGAAAGCCTGCCGTTCGATTTCTTCGTCCTGGACGAGCAGGGACGCTACTCCATGCAGAATTCCGTCTGCCGGGCCCATTGGGGCAACGCCGTCGGCAAGCGCCCCGAGGAGATTATAGACGATCCCGAGATCCGGGCCCTCTGGCAGGAGAACAACCGCCGGGCCTACGCCGGCGACGTGGTCAAGGGGCAGGTGCGCTATCACCTGGAAGGGACCGACCGGATCTATTACAATATCATCTCGCCCATCCTCGAGAACGACCGGATCCGGGGGATCCTGGGATTCAACATTGACATCACCGAGCAAAAGCACGTCGAGGACTCCCTGCAACAGCGGGTGGCCATGGAGGACCTGATCGCCCGGATCTCCAGCCGCCTGATCCGCCTGACCGCGGCGGAAACCGATCTCGGCATCCAGGAGACCCTCAGCGAACTGGGCACCTTTATCGGGGTGGATCGCAGCTACGTGTTTCTCTTTTCCGACGACTTGCTGTCGTTCACCAACACCCACGAATGGTGCGCCGCCGGGATCACGCCCCAGATCCACCACCTGCAGAATCTGCCCGCGGAGAGATTCGGCTGGTTCTGCCGCCACATCTGCAACCGGGAGGTGATCCACATCCCCCGGGTCGCGGACCTGCCGGACGAGGCCGCGGCCGAGAAGGCCGAGTTCCAACGCCAGGAGATCCTCTCCATGCTGTGCATCCCCATCGTCTCCCGCAACCTGCTGATCGGCTTTATGGGATACGACGCCGTGCGCGGCGAAAAGACCTGGTCGGAGGATCTCATCGCCCTGCTGCGGATCGTCGGGGACAACATCGCCCACGCCCTGGCCCGCAAGCAGCACGACCAGGAACTCCATGAATACCAGCAGCGGCTGCAATCGCTGGCCTCGGAGTTGTCGCTGACCGAGGAACGCCAGCGGCGGCAACTGGCCAACGACCTGCATGAAAACATCGGGCAGTTGCTGGCCCTGATGAAAATCAAACTGGGAATGCTCAAGGAAAAGGCCGCCCAGCCGGACGAACGGGCCCAGATCCAGGAAGTGCGCGACCTGCTGGAGAACACCCTGGCCTATGCCCGCAATCTCACCCTCGACCTGAGCCCCCCGGTGCTCTACGAGCTGGGCCTGAAAGAGGCCCTGGAATGGCTGATCGAACAATTCCGCCGCCAACACCAACTGAAAATCACCTATCGGGTTCATCAGCAAAAGGACACCGGCGAGATCCGCATGGAAGACGATCTGCGCGGCCTGCTCTACCGCTGCGTGCGGGAACTGCTGGTCAACATCGCCAAACACGCCCGGGCCCAACGGGCGGATATCCGCATGGAGCTGTCCAACGGCCAGATCGCCATCCAGGTCCAGGACGACGGGATCGGCATGTCGCCGAACCGGATCGGGCAGAAGAAAACCCTCCAGGAAGGGTTCGGCCTGTTCAACATCCGGGAACGACTGGCCCATTTCGGCGGCACGGTCACGATCGCCTCCGCGCCCAAACAAGGCACGACCGTCATCCTCCGCTGCCCGCTGCAGAACGCCGGCCCCTGACGCCGCGACGAATGATCGAATCCGGCGGGGATCCGCCGCCCCGGCACAGGCCGTTGCCCACCGAAAGCCCACCCAAATTTTCGCTTGACAAGAGCACACCGCCGGCCTAGATTCGCAGCAGTAGAGTTGCCGGCATGTGCTCCATCGACGGTTCGAACCGTTCCGGCTCGCCAATTCGATCGAGACGCCCTCCGGCCTTCGTTTTGGATTTCGTTTTGGGAGATCAGGGCAATGAATATCTATGTAGGGAACCTGTCCTTCAGCGCCACCGAAGAGGAACTTCGGGAATTGTTTTCCTCCTACGGCCAAGTCGATAGCGTATCGATCATCATGGATCGGGCCACGGGAAGGTCGCGGGGATTCGCCTTCGTCGAAATGGCCGACGACGCCGAAGGCCAGGAGGCCATCGAGCAGATCAACGGCAAGGAATGGGGCGACCGTGCCCTCAAGGTCAACCAGGCCCGGCCCCGCGCCAACGACGGCGGCGGCCGCCGCCGCGACGCCGACCGGCAAACCTATTCCTGACGAGCGCCTGCGCCTTCGCCCAGGTGGGCGACTTGTGCACCGCCGCCGGATCGACGTTCCGAGCACATCGCCCCGATGGCGAAGGGGTGTAACTTGCGCGCTGCAGCCGGACCGGCATCATTCATTCTCGGTACCTCTTCGCCCAGGTGGGCGACTTGCGCACCGCCACCGCCGGATCGACGTTCCGAGCACACCGCCCCGATGGCGAAGGGGTGTAACTTGCGCGCTGCAGCCGGACCGGTATCATTCGTTCTTAGCGCATCGTCCCGACGGTGAAGAGGGGCAACATGCGCGCCGGACCCGGTTCGCCATCATCCGTTCCTAGATCGTAACCCCGACCGTCAAGAAAGACCCCATCCGTGCGCCGGATTTGGATCGGCGGTGCTCGTCGGACCACCAACGGGCACGCCTGCAGGGCACCGTCGCAGCGTCCCGGGCAAAAACCGCCGTAAAAAATTCCGCCTGGCGCGTTGAGAAACGCCCCCGTCCGGCCTATCATGTAATGACAGCCTTCGCAAACAATACCGATGGATAAAAAAGCCAAACATAACCCGCCCGACGTACATTCCGGCCCCGGGGCGCCGGCGGCGGCCAAACGGCGCCGCCGCAAAGCCAAACGCATCCTGATCCTCCTGCTGGCGCTGCTGGCGGGCCTCTCCCTGCTGACGGCGTGCCTGCCCTATCTGCTGTCCACGTCGGCGGGCACCCGCGCCGTTCTCGGGGCGGTCCGGCAATTCACGGACTACCAAATCCAGATCCGGGACCTGTCGCTCACCTGGCAGGGGCCCATCGACGCCGCGGACATCCAGGTGACGGACCCCCAGGGACGCACGATCTTCCAGCTGCGCCGCCTGGCGGCCGCCAGCGGCCTTTGGCAATACCTCTTTCAGAATGGAACGTTTCAGGATCTGCTGGCCAGCGGCCTGTCCGTCGATATCTATCCATCCGAAGGCGAAGCGGGCGAACTGCCGAACCTCCTGCGGCAAAGCCGCGGCCGCATCGAGATCCAGGAGGGGCAAATCACCTGGCATCCCGCCGCCGGAGGCCCCCTCGAGGTCCGGCAGCTCAACGGCCGCTGCGATGTGCAGACGCTCAATCATCTGCAACTGCAAGTCCAGGCGGATCTCTGGGAAGGCCGCCTGGATCTCCAGGCCGATATCGAGCGGCTGTTCGCCCAAGGCCGGCCCGATCCGGCCGAGATGACCGCCAGCATCCACCTCGCCAGCCAAAAGGGTGTTCAGCTTGCTTCAATCGCCCATTGGCAACAGGACGATCTGGCGGTGGCCGGCTCGCTGCACCTGGAGGTGCAGGCGAACCTCGAGCCCGGGAAGGTCCAGGCCCAGGCCCAGGCCGCGATCGGGCAATTTCTGCTCGGTGCGGCCACGGCCGCCAACGCCAAGCCGCTGGACTGGCAATGGCAACTGGACCTGACCGGGCAGAACGGCCGCTATCAGCTCGCCGGCCGCGGCCGGGGTGCCCCGGGCAGCCTGGATCTGAACCTGGACTATCAAGTGCGCGACGCGGCGGCGTCCTGGCCGACCGCACCGCAATGGCTGGCGGCGATCCTGCAGGGCGAATCCCTGGCACTGCCGCCGCTGGAGCTGACGGCCTCCGGACAATTGGATCTGCCGTCTCTGGCAGGGGCCCTGCCGATCCTGCGGGAAAATGGCTCCGAATGGACCTGGCAGGAGGGCGTCCTGACGGTCGATTCGCTCTCGGTTAAAACCGCCTCCCCCGCTCAAAGCATCGGCCGGATTCGGCTGGAGCGGCTGGTAGCCCGAAACCAGGATCGAGCCTTCCGCACCGAACCGCTCACCGCCGAATGGGACTGGCAACTAGCCCCGCGGATCGGTCTGCAACTGCGCCAAACCGAATTGAAAAGCGATTTTGCCCGGCTCCAGGCCCAGGGCACCGGCTCGCAGATGCAGGGGGAGTTCACCGCGGACCTAAGGAAACTGGCCCAGCAGCTTGCCGTCTTTGCCCCCGCCTTGGAGGCGGATCTGGACGGCTCCCTGCAGGGCCGCTTCGCCCTGCGCCGCGCGGGGCAAACCGCCGATCAAGTGGAAATGACCGTGGACCTGGAAGGCCAATCGCTGCGCTATCAGGGCGCCGGTCGATCCTTGCAGGTAGAGCATCTTCTAGGCCGCTACCAGGGTGAGATTCGGCGGCTCACCTCCGAAGAGGATACCCGGCTAGTCACCCAAGACGCCCTGGTGAACCTGGACGAGCGGTTCCGGGCCCAATACAGCGGCTGGTACGATCTCAAACAGGGCGTCCTGGAGGGCCGCCTGACGGTGGAGCAGGCGGATCTGGGCTACCTGGAACGGCAGGTACGCCAATCCCCCCTTGCCGAATCCGAGACGCCCCTCTGGGCCGGCAGCCTGGCCGGCCAGATCGATTTGAAACGCCAGTCCGACGGCGTCCTGCTGCTGGACAGCGGCGCCGCCACTATCCAGGATATGCAGTACCAACAGAAATCCCTGCTGGAAGAACCGGTCCAATGCCGCTGGGATCGGGCCCGGTTCGATTTGGCCGCCGGTTCGTTCGAGGTCGAACAGGTCACCGTCGACAATCCCGCCGCCCAACTGCGGGCCCGCCAGCTAAGCGGCCGCCGGCAGGAGCAGATCTGGCACCTGGCCGGCCAATTCGACCTGACGGGCGATCTGGCGGCCGCCCGCCGGATCGCCGCCGCGCTGCGGGAAAACGAGCTACCCGCCCTGGCTGGAACCCTGCACTGGAACGGACAGGCCCAAACCGCCGGCGACCTGTTGGGCCTGCAAGGTGGCGGCATGATCCAATCCCTCAAGATCGGCTCTGATCCGCAGGCATTCAGCCAGGATCGGATCACCTGGCAACAGGACATCGAGTTGGACCAGGCCCAAAAGCAGATCCATCTCAAGCAGTTCCAACTGGAATCCGGCCTGTTGGCGGCCACCCTAACCGGGACGGTTCGCGACTATCCCGCCAGCCGGCAGACGGACCTGGCCGGCCATTATGACCTGTCCTGGGAGCAGTTGACCGGCCTGCTGCATGCCTGGGCCCCCTCCAGCCGCCAGCAGGTGCTCGTCCGGGGGCGATCCCGCTCGGACTTCCGGTTCCAGGGCAATCTGGACGAGCTGACCGCCGCGGCCCTATTGCGCCAGGGGCAGGGCACTCTGCCGATCGGCTGGGACTCGGCCGAACTGATGGGCCTGCCGCTGGGCGCGGCGACGATCCAGGCCAAACTGGGCGACGGTCAGCTTACTTGGCCCGCCGTCGCCATCGGGGCCCAAGGCGGCAGCATCCACCTGCGCGGCCGCGTGGAACTCCAGCAGGACGAACCCGTCCTGGTGATGTCGGAAACCTGGAACGTGATCGAGAATCTGCCGCTCAACCGGCCGGCGGGCCGGATGATCCTGGCGCAGATCAATCCGATCTTCGTCGGCGCCGCCGAGATGTCCGGAAAGGCGAGTTTGACCCTCCGGCAGGTCGCTATTCCCCTGTCCGGCCGCTGGCGGACGCACGGCAGGGCCCTCGGCACCCTGTCGCTCCAGGACGTGCAGCTTGAGCCCAAGGATTTCTTCGGAACCCTCTTAAATCTGCTGACGCTCAATCCGACCCAGCCGCAGAAACTCAACCTCACCGACGCGAAGCTCCGCTGGGAGAACGGGCGGATCCATTACGACGAGTTCGCCCTGCTGCTGGCGGGGGTGTACGACCTGCAATTTTCCGGATCGGTGGGTCTCGATCGCGACGTGGCCCTGACCGTCTCGCTGCCGGTGGTCCCCAACCTGCTGAGCCGGTTCGGCGTGAAGGGGCCCGTGGAGGACTACGCCCGCCTGCTGACCGGCAGCCGCATCAACATCCCCATCCGGGGCACGCTGGACCGGCCGCTGATGGAATTGACCCAGACGAATCTGGCCGATCTGCTGGGGGGGATCTCCGACCGGCTGATCCGCCAGTCGGCCGAGAACATCCTGGACTCCATCCTCTCGGGCAGGCCCTCGGACAAGACCCCGCCGGATTCGCCGGGCCCGTCGGCTCCGGCGCCCCAGACCTCCCCGCCGGCGACGCCCCCCCTCCAGGAGATCTTCGATTCGCTCTGGAAGGACCTGGGCCCCAAGAAGCCCCCGCAGGAGCCGTCCCCGGCCGGCACGCCGAAGAAGGGCTCCTGAGCGAACCCTACCCTCCGCGCCGATTAATCCCTAGCGGGCAAGAAATGTAATTGGGTCCTTAGCGAAAAACGATGATGGGTATATCGCGGCGATAAAGCTAATGATCTTTGTTGGCAGATGCTTATGCTATTTTCCGAATTATAATGTATCCTGGTGTCATTGTTTTCGCCGTAGTCCGCTTTCGCCGCCCTCGCCAGGAGAGCCCGCCAGGGCTGGCCGGCGGCGAAAGAAGGGCGGAGGCTAAACAATTCGCCGGATTCGCGGAGCCGTTCCTGCCAACCGAGCAGACTCAGAGATGAGTCGTCAACCTGCCCATCAAGCAGGCGGTGATCTATCGGGTGCGATTCGCACCTTTCTCAGGCGCGCACGATGTCCAGCGGCTCGAAGGATGCGCCCAGGATGGCGCGGCTGTCCAGGCCCAGCCAGCCGTCCAGGATGGCGGCATACACCCGGCGAAAATCGTACTGCACCCGCAAGGCGCCGTCCTCCAGGTCGGTCAGGCTCGGATGGGAACCGGTCAGGCCCCCCTTGACCCTGCCGCCGACCAGGAGCGTCACGGCGCCGGCGCCGTGGCCGGTACCGCGGCGGCCGTTCTCCGGCAGGGTGCGGCCGAACTCGGAAAAGGTCATCAGCAGGACCCGATCGAGGGTCTTATCCCGCTGGAGATCGCCGACGAAGGCGCCGATCGACTCGGACAACTGGCCCAGCAGGGCGCAATGGTTGCCCTTCTGGTTGGCGTGATTATCGAAGCCGCCGATCCCGCCGCCGCCCAGTTCAACCAGCACGATCCGGATGCCGATATCGGCCCGGATGAGCCTCGCGACCGTCTGCAGGTGCCCGGCCAGCGTAAAGGACGGGTAATCCCCGCCGCCGGAAGAGGCCAGGACCCGCTGTATCCTCTTGCTGTTGGCGCCGGCCCGGCTAGCGCACTGGCGCACATAACGCAGCAGCGGCGAGCCGACCGGTTCGGCCGCTTCGCCGGACGCGGACGTCGCACGACGATGACCGGGCGAATCCCAGCGGCTCTGCAAGGTCAGGTCCCCCGCCGCTGTGACGGCGGGAATGACCGCCGTCTCGGCGTTCAGGGCGAACGGCGGCGCGATCGGGCCGACAAAGACCACCGGCGCATCATACGCCTGGGGATTCCAGCAGGCGTCCGCCGCCCGGCCGAGCCAGCCGGTCTGCATCTGGGGCCGCTCGGGACTGGCGGTATGCCAGATCCGCATGGCGCCTTCATGGGAGCGGTCCGCACCGGGCGAACCCACCCCCTGGATTATTTGAAGATGCCCCTGCTGGTAAACCCGCCAGAGGGCCTCCATGCGGGGATGAAATCCCAGCTCGTCGTCGATCTTGTGCACCTCGCCGGCGGCGAAACGCAGGGTGGGCCGGCGGCGGGCGTACTCGTCGTGGGCATAGGGGATGACCGTATTGAGCCCGTCGTTGCCGCCGGTCAGTTGCAAAACGACCAGCACGGTATCCCGCTCGGCCGGCGGCTGGGCCGCGGCGGCGGCCGTACGGGCAAGTACCCCCCCGAACGCCCCCGGCAGCGACGCCAGGACGGCGGAGCCCAGACCGGTCTGGAGGAAATCACGCCGCGTGCAATTCATGGCGATTCTCCTTTAGGTATCCTTTGCTCAGGCCAATTGAAATTCCGGCAGGGAAACTATCCGGCCGGCAAGCCGACGGATCCTCTCAGAGGGAGAGTCCGCCGGATTGGCGTCTTGGCCCTGAAGCAGGGTTTCACGAGTCGACGGGTCCAGGTCGTCCTGGACAAACAGCTTGAGCAGGAACTGCCCGGCGGATTTCTCGTCGGCAAAGAGGTACTTTTGGGCGAGATGCCAGGGATCGAGCTTATCGGCGTAGGCCTTTTCCTCGCCGAGCAGGGCCGCCGCCAGGTTGGCTCGTCCCGTCAGGGCCGCGCTATGGATCCAGTGGCGACCGCCCGCCCAGCCCTTGACCGTGGGCGGATGATAGAGATTCTGGCCCAGCCGGGCCAGCTGGTCGCCCAGCCGGCTGGTGGGCACGGTCGCCTCCAATCCCTTGATGATGTGGCAGGCGAACTCCACCGGGCTCTTGACGCGGCGGCGATAGGCGCGGTCCGAGAAAAACAGGTTTGACCGCAGCATCCGCTCGGTCAGCCGCAGGATGTCGTAGTCCTCGGCAAAGTCCTTCGCCAGCGGCTCGATCAGGTCCGCCGGCGGATCGTCGATCTCCGAGATCAGCCAGCGGTACAGCCGGCGAACGATCCAGCGGGAGGCAGCGTCCTGCTCGAGCAGGATCCGCACCACGTCGGCGCGGCCGAAGTTGCCGGTCTGGCCCAGGATGTCTTTGACGCCCTCGTCGTGCTCCCTTGGGATCTCCCGCCGGCGGCCCTGGAATACGAACAGGCCGGTGAAGGCCCGGGCGGCTTGATGCACGTCCTCGTCGCTGGCCACCTGCGGGCCCAGGGCAAACGACTCGAACAGCGGCCGGACGAGATTCTCGTTGGGCTGGGCCCGGCGGTTGGCGGCGGCCTGCAATCCGAGCAGGACGGCGGGACTCTGGACCATCTCGCCCAGCAGCAGCCGGAAATCGCCCAGGGCGTTTCGCCGCAGCATCTGCACGTAGTGCAGCATCGCCCGGCCGTTCTTGACCTCGCCGTTGCTCACGGCGAAATGATTGTGCCAGAACAGCGTCAGGCATTCCCGCAGGGGATCGGGGCTCTCGATCATCCGCCGCAGCCACCAGGCCCGCAGGGCATCGGCCGAATCGGACCCGGCCGCCGAGGCCTCGTATTGATCGTAGGTGTGATTGAACGATAGGGCCTCCGGCGGCGGCCGCAGGAGCTTGTCCAGCGTCAGCCGGCACCCGGCGGACAGTGCCAGTTGCAGTTGGGCCCAGTTGGCCCCCAGAGCGGCGCGGCGATAGAGATGCCCCGCCCGCTCCAGCGTCCAGGGGCGCTGCTGGTCGGGCTCATACGGCGCCCAGGCCCAGTCGGCCTCGGGCCAATCGCCGGCCGGACGGCTCCCGGAATCGTCGGGCGCCGGCTTCTGGGGTGTATCCATTGCGTCATTGGCCATGTGTTGTCTCCGCGCTCCAGCCGCTCATGTCGCCCCGGCCGCTCTGGCCGATGGCCCCGTTTCGAGCGGACGTGCTACGGCAGGTTGAGCCGGACTTCCAAATCCGCCCGCGCCAGGCCCCGGCGGCTGCCCACCTCTAGTCTCAGGCGATCGATAAGCCCCACCAGCGTGATCAGGACGTCGATCGCGGCCTCGGCCTGTTCCTGGGTTTTGCCCTCGTCGACCATGTTCTTGCGGACGAAGGTCTGGTAATTCGCCTTCAGGATCGAGGCCAGTTGTCCTCCGTCGATCTCGACGAGGCTGTGAACCTGGGCCATCGGGCGAACCGGGCGCTGCCTTTCGGCGTCCAGAGCCTCAATCAGGTCCCGGGCCAGCTGCTCGGTGGAACTGAGGATCAAAAACTCGCCCACCATGGCCAGGGCGGGCCGCAGATTGAATCGCTCCGGCAGCCGGCTGGGGTCCTCGATGCCGGTCGTGGAGAAATAGGCCACGGTGAATTTCGTCTGATGGTGCTCCGGCCGATCGATGATCAATCCCGGCAGCGCCTGCTGGCCGCGGGTGAAGTTGATCAGGCCTAATGCCTTTTGCCAGGCCTCCTCCATCACCTCGGCGAACTGCTCCGGCTCGCGCAGGCGCAGGACCGCGGCGAAGGCGGGATAGCACACCTGCGGGGTCCCGATGGCGGGATCGTACTGCTGCTCGGCCACGACCAGGCGAATCTCCGGCTGGATTTCGCCCAGCACCTCGTCGGTCAGGTCCCGCCCGCTGAAGAAAATCCCCATCATGTTCTCGAAAAAGATCAGCGCGCTGGTTCGCTCGGGGAAGAGATCGTCCTTGGCGGCATAGAACCGATGCAGGTCGCGGTAGAAACTGAATCCCCCGATAAAGCGCGGGACCGGGCAGATGGGCAGGGCGCCCTGGCCAGTTTCCTCCGGCAGGGAAAACGCCGCCGGCCCGGCCGGATCGACCGTGCGGCCGTCCGCCAGGGCGTTCAACAGCAGCGTGTGTTCCCGGATCCGCAGCTTGAGCGCCAGCCACTGCGAGGCCCGCAGCGACTCGGTGATCCCGGAAAAAAGCAGGGCCGCGAGCGGATTGTTCTTCGATTGGTCCAGGGCACCGGCCAGGGCCGGAACCTGCTTGAGGACGTTCAGATTGATATAGACCATCGCCGCCCGATCGGCCCCCGCCGCCCGGCGGGCCTGGCGATAGGCCTCCAGGCGTTCCAGGCACGAAGTGACCGTGCCGTTTCGCCGATCGAGAACCGCCTGCAGGCCCTCTGGCCGACTGGCGAGAATCAGCCGATTGGAGATGATGGCATGGGCCTCCTTGCCGTCGAAGCTCCAGGTGTCAATTCCATCAAGCTGGACTGGTTCCAGCGATTCGCTGCGGTTCTGCTTTTGGGCCTCGGTGCGGGCGATGTTCAAGAAGAAATCGTGAAGCTGGTTCAGCATCCCGGCGTCCTCGGCATCGACGATGAGCAAGACGGTATCCTGGGGACAAACCGCTATGGTGATGCCCGAGCCGGTCAGACGGGCCAGGGCGCTGCGCCAATCGGTGCCCAGCGTGGCCTCCACGATGCGGACCATGCCGAGGAACTCCTGGAATCCCTTGCTGGCGGCCTGTTTTTGATAGAAAGGCATCTGCTGGATTTTTTCCGATAACTCTTTATCCGCCAGCAATTTGAGTATCTCCCTGGGCTCGGACACCTCCAGGCAGATCAGGGCATCCGGCGGTATCCAGCGGTTCGCCGGCGGCAGTGATCCTTGGCCCCACAGGGGCTGGCCGAGACAGAGAGACAATAAACCTATAACGCATAATGATTTGCGTGACATACTGCTTCTCCCGCTCGAGTGGTTGACCGTTAACCGGCCCGTTCCATAGGGATTATAGAGGCAACTACGAAGAAATCTCCCAAAATCGGTCCCCCGCCTTGTCTGGCCGGGACGCACCCGGTAGTCGTTGCCCGCCGGAAAGGCTTTCAACCTAAGCGAAACCGGTATCGAACCGGTCGGCCGGCAGTCGGCGGCCGGCGGCCGGCCGGATTCTCCTCCGCGTGGCAAGATCAGGCCGCTGCAATAATTACCTTACCCGGCCCCGAAAGGTTACGTCGGTTTCCCAAAAAGAATTGACCGGCCACCCGGCGGCAAGGGGTAGCCGCCTCGAACCGGGGACAGCCCGATGCGGCATCTGATACGGCTCCAGAGCGATGCACTTATCTCGAACGGCAGATCCTCCAAACTTCCCGCCCGATATGGACCGGCCGGAAAATGGCCCGCGGTTGGGCCTTTTCGATGGATTGACCGTATTACATTGCCGATAGATACCAAACAATCGGGAAGGACCCCACCGGCGGGGATTATCGAATTTGCTTGACCTGGTTCCCGGACGGTCATATATTCTACGGGCTCTGGACGGCGCCCCAGCCGCCACGGGGAAGACGCGAGAGCGTAAGTATTTTTAACATACGGATTTACGGCATGGCTGTCGCCAAAAAAATCAAAAAGAAGACCGCCAAGAAAGCCGCCAGGAAAACTGTTAGAAAGGCGGCCCGAAAATCCTCCAAGAAAACCAAAACAGTCAAGAAGGCGACAAAAACCAAAATGGCTTCCAAGCCCAAAAAAACCTCTACACCACCGACACCGCCAGCAACCAAGGCAATCCGCCGGCGAAAAACCAGTCCGCCGGCCAAGGACAACCACCCCCTGACCACCGAAGAAATCGAACACTTCGCCCAACTCCTCTTGGAGAAGCGGCGGGAGCTGATCGGCGACGTGGATCACATGTGGGGCGAGAGCGTCGAAAACAATCAAAACGAATCCAGCGACCTGTCCAATATGCCGATCCACATGGCCGACATCGGCACCGACAACTACGAACAGGAATTCACCCTGGGACTCATCGAGAGCGAGCGAAACCTACTGCGGGAAATCGACCACGCCCTGAACAAGATCCGGGAAGGCACCTACGGCGTTTGCGAGGGCACGGGCCAACCGATCGGACGCGGCCGCCTGGAGGCCAAGCCGGAGGCCCGCTACTGCGTCGAGTACGCCCGGATGATCGAAAAGGGGCTGGTGCGGCCCGACCTCGAAGACGATGCCGTCGCCAAGTAAGATGATCCATGGCCCAAAAACGTCCATCGCCCGCTCCTGCGAACGCATCGAGACCAACTGATCCGGCAACGCCCCGAACGAAACCGGACGATCCGCTGGCCCTGCGGAGCAAGCGGGCCCATCTGCGCCTCTGGCTTACCGCCGGGATCGGCTTTGCGGCGGATGTCCTCAGCAAGCGCTGGGCGCTGCACGCCATCGGCGAACCGGCGTCCGGGCCAAACGGCGCAGCCGACGGGGCGTTCCATCCCATCGAGCTGGTCCGCGATTATGTCACCCTGACGACCCAGCACAACGACGGGGCGGTCTGGGGGGTGGCCTCGGGCAGGACCACGCTGCTGATCTTGGCATCCCTGGTGGCCCTGGCGGTGCTGTTCTGGCTGTTTGGCTCGACCCGATCCGATCAATCGCTCAGCCATATCGGCCTGGGCCTGCTGTTTGCCGGGGCCCTGGGCAACCTGTGGGATCGCCTGTTCAACCACGGCAACGTGATCGATTTCATCCAGGTGGACCTCCACGTGCCGCCGGCGAATCCCTGGCCGATCTTCAATCTGGCCGACGCCCTGCTCTGCGTGGGGGTGGGCCTGCTTCTGCTGGCCACCCTGCGGGGTGCCCGGGCGAAGCCGGAATAAACACCTCCGCCTGGACCCGGGTACGCCGTTCGGAGTCGATCACCTGGGGCCGGGTACGCCTTTCGGAATCGATCACCCGCCTCTTGTCGCGTCTGGGATTTCCCTGGGAGATCCTGCCGAACGCTTCGCGCGCCTGCCGGTGGTTATCGGACATACAAGTCCGACACCGATAGACACGACCCCATTTTTGGTAGGCCCAATCGGCCGATTATGTCGATTCCAGGCAACATGAACACGTTGGATCACGGCGAAACACGAGATAAATAATTGCCTTAAATACTTTCTAGAAATATATTTAGAACACCTATCCCTTTAGTGTCAAAACAACATCTGTTGCGATTGATACATCTGGCATAAACCGAACCTGCCGGAGGGGAATAAAACATAAGCCCTTATGAAATAATGAACTTACATTTCCATCCTCTTTTGGCCTCCGGATCCGCCGGACCATTGGTATCGAATTTGCGGAATATCTTGTTGATTCGAGTAGTATGGGTGAAGCGATTCACCCGTTGTTCCCGTACATCGTACCAGGAAATCTTACGTTCAATCGAGGGATCAGGCGGATTTACCTGCGATGGGATTTGCTGGGTCCCGGCGAGTCGGCCCTCGGGCCGTTTGATCTACGCCGGGAACGACCTGTCCATCCGACAGAGCGAATCAGACGTGTGTGAATTTGCTCTCTCTCTCCCAGGCTTACCTAATGGTTCCATTAGAAGCTTGGATCCATTCAGCCTCGATCGATCTTCACGGGCCGACCGGGGCTGAAACTTTTTTGGCGTCCTGTCCAATCCCCCCGCCCCGCGAAAAAACGCCCCGCCGGACCGGGCCGTAAAGCCCGAAGATTCAACACGTCGCGGATTCAACTTTCAAGTGCAACACAAAGCAACTGGATATATGACAATGGGTTGGTGACAAGAAAAATCATTCGGGACCCCAGCCGGCCAAATTGCCCCCCTGGTTGCCCCAATTTGCCCGTCTGCCCAAACGATTTTTCTCTGGATTCTGCCCCCAAACCAAC
>JAFGFX010000002.1 GCA_016930855.1 Sedimentisphaerales bacterium
GACCAGAGTTGGTTCTTCTCGTCGGCACAGGCCAGCAGATTGCCTTTCTGGTCGAAGAAGAGGCCGTTGGACCGGCCCGCCGGCTTCTTGAACTCGCTGAGCTTGCCGGCCACGGACCATTTCAGGATGCGGTCGTTGGGCTGATCGGTGAAGAAGACGTTGCCCTCGGCGTCCACGGCGGGCCCCTCGGTGAACTTGCATCCCTCGGCCAGCAATTCCACCCGGGACTGCGGCGCGATGATGGAGGGCGCCGATTCCTCGGACTGGGCCCGCAGCGGCCGGCCGCCGGCGAGTGCCAGGACCACCAGCGCGGCCGATACGCCCAGTCGGGTGCGAAGACGGGGCGCCAGCGCTAGGACTATGGTATGTTGCATGCGAGCCATTGACGTGTCCTCCTGAATTACCCGTTTTTGTATTACGAGCCCCTGCTTTCGCAGCCTGCCGGGATCCCTTGGCGGAATCGGCCCTGGAGGGGTCTCTTCTTCGGCGCCGGCGGCGATCGACGGGACGGTCAGGCCACGGCCGCCGCCGGGCGGGGCTTGACGTTCTTGACCCGGGCGGCGAAATCGTCGATCTCCCATTTCTTCTCGAAGCCGACGATCATGGCGTCCACGCAGCCCAGGTTCAGCACGAAGTCCAGGGCCTGGTTGCGCATCTCGTCGCTCTGGCGGAAGTCGCCTTCCCCGACGAGCTTCATGCCGATGATCGCCTTGCCGGCGTCGTGGATCTTCTGGAGGACCGGAACGACCTGCTCCGGCTTGGCGTCCATTTTCGCGCCGGTGTGGTTGATGCGGGCATGCACCACGTCCACCCAGGGCTCCTGGGGGATCTGGGCGAGGGCCTCCAGGGAATGGCACGACAGGCCGTGCGCCCGGATCATGCCCTTCTTTTTCAGCTTCTCCAGGTCGTTCATGTAGTCGGCCAGTTCGTCCGGCCATGTCGCCGACGTCACGCAGTGCAGCTGCACGATATCGATGTAATCGGTCTTGATCTCCTTGCAGAACCGCTGCACCACCGTCTCGGCGGCGGGCCGCTCGGCCTCGGGGATGCCCCCCCGGCGGAACCAGATCTTGGAGACCAGGGCGAACTGCTTGCGGGGGATCTCCTTCAGGGCGGGGATCACGAAGGGGTGCGAGCCGTACAGGTCCGCCAGGTCGAACAGCCGCACGCCCCGCTCGAAGGAAAACCGCAGCAGCTCCTCGAAGGTCTCCTTGCCCAGCCGGGTCTGGTTCGACTGCCGGTTGCCGCCGCGCATGCCGGTGCCGAAGCCGACCCGCGAGACCTTGATCTTGGTCTTGGCCAGCTCCACGATATCGGAGGGCGCGAAGGATTGGGCGGGCTGATCCTGGGCGAACAGGAACCGTGGGCCGAATACCAATCCCCCGGCCCCCGCCAGCGCACTGTGCAAGAATTCCCGACGCTGCATCTTCATGACTTTGACTCCCTGGGCTCTGCCGCTTTTGATCGATCCACTTTTGCTCGTCCCGGTGCCGTACCGGGGGTCCAGATGATCTTACCCGATTTCGGCCATGATGACAAATGATTTTGAACGCCGGGCGCGGCCGCGCCTGGAGGAGCCGGCGGCCCCGCCAAAGCGGCCCAAACGGTGTCGGGCAGGAATCGGGCCGCACCATTCGGCCTTTGGGGGATTTATTTATAATGAGTGGCTATTGGTTGGGCCTGCCAACAGGGCGTTCGGCCGGGCCATCCTGCATCCTAGCCGTCTTGGCCTGACGGACGATCCGCGTCGGCGTCTGGGGATTCGCCGGTGGGTGACAGATATTTGTCCAGGATTCCTCCCAATTTATCCCGGCTGATCGGCTTAGCCAGATAGTCGTCGCAGCCGGCGGCCAGGCATTTTTCCCTGTCCTCGACGAGTGCCTGGGCGGTCAAGGCCACGATGGGCGCCGTCACGCCCTGCTGGCGCAGGGATTCGGTCGCCTCGTAGCCGTTCATCTGGGGCATCTGCATGTCCATAAAGATCAAATCAAAGCATTCGGCCAGCGCCGCCTCGACGGCCTGGAGGCCGTCGGCCACCAGCCGGACGTCCAGATTCATCTTCTTGAGCAGGATCTCCATCAATTTCTGGTTCGCCAGATTGTCCTCGGCCACCAGCACCTGTCCGACATACTTCTGGTGGGGCGGGGCTTGCGGTTGGCGGGCAGGATCGGCAAAATCAAACTGCCTGGCCTCCGACGGGGCGGCCCCTTCCATCCCCGCGGGCACCATCGCGGGCACTTTCAAGGTGAAGGTGGAGCCCCGATCCGGCTCGCTGATTACCGTAAGGATCCCCCCCATCTTTTCCACCAGTCGCCGGGTGATCGTCAGTCCCAGCCCGGTGCCCCCGAATCGGCGGGTGGTGCCGGCCTCCGCCTGGGTGAAGGCCTCGAAAATGGACTCCTGCATCTCGGCGGGGACGCCCACGCCGGTGTCCTCGACGTCGAAGCGGATCTTGTCGCCGGACGGATCCGGCTCCAGCGATACGAAGACCTTGACGTGGCCCGCTTCGGTGAATTTAACGGCGTTGTTGACCAGGTTGGTCAGGCATTGCCGCAGACGGACCGGGTCGGTGCGGATCCGGTCGGGCAGCACCGTGCGGGCGATGAACTCCAGGTGCAGCCCCTTCTGTTCGGCCGCCGGCCTCAGCATGGAATCGACCGGCAGGAGGATCTCTTCCAGGGAGCATTCGACTGACTCGATCTCCAGCCGCCCCGCCTCGATCTTGGAGAAATCCAGGATGTCGTTGACCAGGCCCAGCAGATGCTGGCCCGCCTTGAGGATGCAATTGACCTTCTCGGCCTGCTGGCTGGTCAGATCGTCGTCGGTCAGCAGATCGCCGAAGCCGATAATGGCGTTCAGCGGCGTGCGAATCTCGTGGCTCATGTTCGCGAGAAACTCGCTCTTGGCCCGGCTGGCCTGCCTGGCCTGCTCCGAGGCCAGCGCGAGGGATTGGTTCATCCGCAACAGGGCGTTTTCCTTGGCCTCGATCTGGCCGGCCATGTCGTCGATCTGTTGGGCCAGTTTCCCGATGGGATCGTGAAACGGCATGCGGATGCGATAGGAGCGATTGCCCTGCTGGATCTGCTCGGCCGCCCGGCCGATCAGCCGCAGGCGCCCATGCACGGCCGCATTGAACCAGAACATGGTGCCCAGCAGGATTCCGATGCCCGCCAGGATCGCCAGCGACAAAAATCTCCGCACCCGCTGCGCCGTCGACAAGATCTCGAGGATGTCCGCATTGATGTGCTCCACGGCGTAGCGACCGAAGGACATGACCTGCTCCTGGGACTCCTCGATGGAATTCTGGATTTTCCGCAGCGCCCTTTTGGCGTTGTCCCGGGCCGGGTCATCCAGGGCCTCGGCCTGATAGGCATAGAGCACCGTCCGGCAGATCCGTTCCTGCCGCTGGACCTGCTCCATGGGCAGGTTCAGATCGCCATGCATCTGCTGGAATTCCCGGACGAGTCGCCGGATTTCGTCCAGATGCTCCAACGCCGGCTGGATATTCGAGGAATGGGCGGTATAGGATTGATAAAAACTGATGCCCACCCGGGAGAACTCAAAGAGCAGGTTGGAGAGGTTGCGCGACGCCGCCAGGTTCCGATGCAAATCGTGGCCGATCCGTTGTTCGAGAACGCGATTGCCGTAAAAGGATATGGCCGAAAGACACATGAGCACCCCGGCCACGGACAAGACGGCAAGCCTGCGTATCTGGGTATAGGATAATTTCATGATCTATGGCAATCGTATGTTCCCGGCGGCCGCAGGGGCAACCTCAGGGAATCTGCAGAATAATCCGATCAAACACGTCCCCCGTGCGATACAACGGCTGGGTCCACTGGGGCTCGACGCCGGTGGCGGCCATCTCGTAGAGGCTGACCCCCAGGATAAAGCGGCCCGGGACCGTCAGGCGAATATCGTCGTCCTGGGCGGTATCGAGTTTCCGCGCGGCCTCCAGCGTCCAGGTTCCCTGGCTCCAGATCCCCTGGGCGCGGACATCCGCCCGGCTGCCCTCTGGCGGGCGCGGATAAAATTTCCGGACGCAGTCGCCGGCGTAGGCATAGGGCATTCGTTCCTCGTAGGCCGAGCGGCCGGCATCCGCGGGCCGGCCCAGATACAAACGGCCGTATCGCGCCGACGGAATGGCCAGGGAATCCGGCAGTTCGGTAAGGGATACTTCATGGCGCTTGTCGTCCAGGTAGCCGGCCGGATTGGTGCGGCAGGCCTTCCAGAACCAGATATCGGCCGTGTGGGGCTCGCATCGGTCCGGCTGCAAACTCATCGATTCGCCCTGCATCAGCCATTTGATGACAAAGGCATCCTCCCGGTCCGGCCCGGGTTTATAGATGTGTTCCGCTTCGTCCCAGGTCCAGGATTTGTGGGTGGTCGAAGCGGCCGCGTCGGGATAGCTAGCCAGGATATAGATAGTCTCCCCGTCGTGCAGCGCCCGCAGGGTGATCGGCCGCTGGGAGGAGCCGTCCAGCGTGGTGATCTCCTCGGCGAACGACCAGACGTCCGGCTCCATCACGCCGTCGATCCGCGGGGCCCGGGAGGTCTGGCGACAGGTCAGGGTGATCTCGCGCGGGGCCCGCTGGGGGCTGACCGGCTCGGTGAACTCCTGCTCCTGGCGGATCGGCTGGACCGTCTCGAAGTCCCCCTCGATCATCGGCGGCGGGGCATAGGGCGATTCGATCGGCCGGGCCTCGGCGCCGGATGGCTCCTTGTCGCAGCCGGTCGATCCGATCAGCAACACCGCAAGGATGCATACCGAGAACATCCATTGGGTACTTCTGCGTACCATGGCTGTATGTTCCCTTCCTATTACGACTTGAAATTGGCGTCCCAGCAAGGTTACCCGTCACGTTGTTTGTTATCGACGGTCACGAACGCCCTATTCAGCGGAACGCCGGCGATAAGTAGACCGGCAAGGGGAAAATCGTATTTACCCATAATTGATTTTTCTGCAATTACTTACAAAGCAAGTGCGCCGCAAGTCATCCGGCAGGCCCGAAAAAATTGTGCCACTGGCGGCGGCGGGATTTTTATCGGACCCAGACCGACGCCAAACGGCCCGGCGGCGGCCCCACCGAGAGGGAACCGCTTTGGCGGCGGTGCTGGGTACCGGCCGATCGGGACGGCCGGCACCGGCGAGTCGATGCTTGACAGCCGTTTTCGGTTGGGTCACAATCCCACCGGCACAACGTACCATGTATTTAGAGAGACAAAACGACATGACAGCGACCTGCAAACAACGCGAACGCATTCCGGTTCAGATCTACGCCGATGACAAGCGGGCCTCCCAGGCGGTTGCCCGGCGGATCGCCCGGTTGATCCGCTCCAAGGCGGCCCGGGGCGAATCGACCGTGCTGGGACTGGCGACGGGCCATACGCCGGTCAACGTGTACCGCGAACTGATTCGGATGCACCGGGCGGAGGGGCTGGATTTGGCCGGCGTGGTGACCTTCAACCTGGACGAGTACTGGCCGATCGAGCCGACGACCCTGCAATCGTATCATCACTGGATGCACGCGAACCTCTTTGATGCCGTCAATATCAAGCCGGAAAACATCCACCTGCTTTCCGGGACCGTCCGGCAGAAGGATATCGGCGACCATTGCCGCCAGTACGAAGAGCACATCCGCGCGGCCGGGGGCATCGACCTGCAGATCCTGGGGGTCGGGCGCAGCGGCCATATCGGATTCAACGAGCCGGGCTCCAGCCCGGAAAGCCTCACCCGGCGGATCGAGCTGGACACCATCACCCGCAAGGACGCGGCCAACGATTTCTTCGGGGAGGAGACCGTCCCGCAAAACGCCCTGACCATGGGGGTCAAGACGATCCTGGCGGCCCGGGAGATCTGCCTGCTGGCGTTCGGCGAGCACAAGGCGCCCATCGTCAAGCGGGCGGTGGAAGGCCCGGTCTCCGCCGAGGCGGCGTGCAGCTACCTGCAGAACCATCCCCGCGCGACGATGTACCTCGACGCGGCGGCGGCGGCGGAGTTGACGCGGATCTCCACGCCCTGGCTGGTGGACTCATGCGGCTGGGACGAGTATCTCAAACGGCACGCGGTCATCTGGCTGGCCCAGAAGCTCGACAAGCCTATCCTGAAACTGACGGACGAGGACTACGCCGAAAACGGCCTGGTGGAGCTGCTGCGGGCCTGCGGCGGCTCCTACCGGCTGAATATCGATATCTTCCGCCACCAGATGAATACGATCACCGGCTGGCCGGGCGGCAAGGGCCAGCACCGCCGGGTGCTGGTCTTCAGCCCGCACCCGGACGACGACGTGATCTGCATGGGCGGCACGATGGCGCGGTTCGCCGAACAGGGCCACGAGCTGCACGTGGCCTACATGGTCAGCGGCTGTCTGAGCGTCTTCGACCACGCGGTCTCCCGCTACGGGGATTTCGTGCGGGAGTTCAATCACATCTTCGGCCTGACGCCCGAGCAGACCAAGACGATCGAGGAGCACATCGACCAGTTCCTGCGGCAGAAGAAGCCGGGCGACGTCGACACGCCGGAGGTCCAGGCGATCAAGGGTCTGATCCGCCGCACCGAGGCGATCGACGCGGCCAAGTACTGCGGCGTGGCCGAGGAGCGGACGCATTTTTTGAACCTGCCGTTCTATAACACGGGCAAGGTGCAGAAGCTCCGCATCGGGCCCGAGGATATCGCCGCGGTGCAGCAGACGCTCGACCGGATCCGGCCGGACATGATCTTCGCCGCCGGGGACCTGTCCGATCCGCACGGAACCCACCGGCTCTGCCTGGAAGCGCTGCTGGTCGCCCTGGAGGCCCATGCGCCAACCTGTCAAACACCGCCGGAGATCTGGCTGTACCGTGGCGCCTGGCAGGAGTGGCCGCCGGAGCAGATCGACATGGCCGTGCCGCTGGCGCCGGACGAACTCAAGCGCAAGCGGTTCGCGATCTTCCGGCACGAAAGCCAGAAGGACCGGGCGATGTTCCCGGGGCCCTACGACAGCCGGGAGTTCTGGCAGCGGGCCGAGGAGCGCAACATGACCACGGCGGCGATCTACGACGCCCTGGGCCTGCCGGAATATCACGCCCTGGAGGCCTTTGTGCGCTACCCGCCGCGGAGCTCCGACTACCTGCTGGAGCAACTGGATGGGCCCAACGGACAAGAGGAAACGGAAAACGAATCGTAGAAAACGCCTCTAATCGCCGCCGCGCCCAGGCGACAAGCCGCCGTGCCCAGAGGGTTAGGGATCGCCCGTCCCTGTCCCCGCCCGTGCAGAGACGACAATTTCGCGCGGGAATGACTTAACGAATCGTTATGCGTTACCCCCCGGACTAGACCTATTGATTGCGGTGTCAGTTGCCGGCCGAGGCGGCGGCCGGCGTGAGCAGTGCCGCCCAATGGCCCCCGGCAGGCGCGACCAGCTCGACGGGAGAACCGCCGTCGACGGAACGGGCCCCCTGCCAGCGGCTGTTGGCGATATCGAGCCACTCCAGCCGCCACGGGCCGGCGGCCTTGGTCATATCGAGCCGCACCGAGCCGCCGTCGGGGAAATACACCGCGTATTGCCGGCCGGGGATGCCGGTGCAATAGGCCTCGTTGGGCCCTCGCTCGGCCAGCAGGGAGTTGTCTGCATCCGGAGTCGAGTGGAAGATATCCAGCCGCCCCGTCAGCAGCCGCAGGCTCTTCAGGTGGGCCTGGGCGGCCGGATTTAGGCCCTGGCCGGAATCGGGCCGGTGAAACCGCGCCGAGGCCATGCCGCCGAAGACGTTCCGCCAGAACCGCTCCAGCCCGTCGCGGGTGTCACCGAAGCGGCCGCCGTCGGCGCCGTAGATCTTCACGCAGTTCAAGGGCCGGGGCTTGGCGGCGATCCGGAGCCGCTGCTTCTGGGCGTTGTCCCAGTGGGCCTGGCCCTTCTGATGGTTGTTCTGGGAGATATCCACGAAGGAATAGGTCTCCGGATGGTCGAAGGTATGGCGGTGCATGGCGTCGGCGAGGTCCCAGGGGTCCCACATCTCGGTGGTCTCGACGGTCCGGCCCCGCTTCTTTGCCTGGGCCCGGATGTACTCGGACCAGTATTTGCCCCACTCGGCCGAGCCGCTGGTCTCGTTGTCCATGCAGTAGAGCACGTGGTCATACTGCAGGGAGATGCTCAGCATCTTGTCCACCTGGGCCTGCTGGTATTTCAGGACGAGTTGGTTGTTGTCCAGCGCCGGGACCGTATGGAACAGGCGATTTTCGTTCTGGCCGGCATGGGTCGAGATGACCTCCTTGAGGCCGGATTCGGCCGCCGTGTAGTTGACATTGTTCTTCGGATTGAAGGGGCTGGTTTGGGCCCAGTTCTCGCGGGCGTGATCGAAGCGGTCCCACACCTCGATCTGCACGACAATGCCCCGCTCGCCCGTCAGCTTGAGCAGCGTCTCGAAGCGCTGCCAGTATTCCGGATTGAACCGGTTCAGATCGTAGAGGCCGTCCGGCCGTTTGGAGAACGCCTGGACCTCGAAGCCCTTGTCGTTGCGGCCGCTCATGGTATTGCGGATGTAGTTGCCGCCGACGCCCGCCAGCAGATCCAGATGCGCGCGCAGGTCGGGGATCTGGAAGAGGTTGTCGTCCTTGCTGCCGCCGGCCAGCAGGATTGGCCGGCCGCGATACTGCCAGTAGCGGGGATTGGCCGTCCAGGGCTTGATGCGATTGGTGTCATACTCGTCCGCGTCGGCGGCACTGGCCGCCGGGGTCATCACGGCCGCAGCCAAAAACGCGGCGGACAATATGATTTTTAAGACGAGTCCCGCCCCCCGCCGGGCGCTGCGCGGTAAATCCGCGGGTTTGGGGCCGGCACCGAAGTGTTTCATCCTGGCTAATGACTGCTTCATATC
>JAFGFX010000223.1 GCA_016930855.1 Sedimentisphaerales bacterium
GAACGATGCGCAACGGTATGGATTCGATCCGGCGGGGTGAGCGATCATGAAACATGGACGAATACTATTGTCGTTGACGATGTTTTGCGTTCTGCCGTTCGTACATCGCTTGGCGGCCAACGAGGTCTTCACGGCCGGCGAGGGCAATCCGGCCTACAAGGCCTTGTTGTATCGGCCGGCCGCCCATGCGACCATGAGCCCGAAGGAACCGCTTCGGCTCCGGCCCGGGCCGCACCTGTTCATCGACGACACCCTGATCGACAAGACCGCGAACGTCACGCGCCGGGTGAACCGGCCGGCGCGGGACGCCGAAATCGCCAATCCGATCATCACCGGCAAGGAAGACCTCAATTTTCAGCCGTATATGACGGTGTTGCGCGATCCGGCATCGGGCCGATTTCGCATCTGGTACAACGCCCGCCGGGAGGACCTCAACCACGGCCGGTCGCACCTGGCCGTGATGGAGTCGGACGACGGCGTCCATTGGCGACGTCCGGCCCGCCTTCTCGACGATCCCGCGCCGATCGCATACGGGGCGAGCGTGATCGACGGCGGACCGGATTGTTCGGACCCGGCCGGGCGATACCAGTTCGGCTGGTGGTTGCGCGAAGGGGGCGAGGATCCCGGCGGACTGCGCATTGCCGTTTCGCCCGACGGGCTCGCCTGGAACCTGCTTACGCCCGAGGCCGTCCTGATCCATCGCGACATCTTGAGCCTGTTTTACGACAGCCTGCGCGATCGTTACGTGGTGATCGTTTGCAGTGCCCGAGACGCGGGGCCTACCTGGAAGGGTATGCGCCGGCTGGGGATGCAGAGCGTCAGCCGCGATCTGATCCACTGGGAGAAGCCCTGGTACGTGCTCACGCCCGACGACGCCACCGATCCGCCGGAGACGCAATTCTACGTTATGGGCGGACACCTGATCCGGGGCGATTTGTATCTCGCGACGGTGCGCATTCTGCACGACAACCTGCAGGCCGAGGGGACGCCCCAAGGATCGTTCGGCGTCAGCCATACGCAGTTGGCCTGGAGCCGGGACGGCGAGACGTGGGTCCGCGACCAGACGCCGTTTTTCGAGCCCGACCCGACGCCCGGCGCCTGGGATCACGCCCACGCCTGGATCGGCAGCCAGGTGCTGGTCGGCGACGAGGTGTACCTCTATTACTGCGGCTACCAGAATGGCCACAAGGTGAATCGGTTCGAGGAGCGGCAGATCGGGCTGGTGCGGATGCCGCGCGACCGATACGTCTCGCGCGACGCCGGCGCCGAAGGCGGCACGCTGATCACGCAGCCGGTGATTTTGCCGGGGGATCGAATAACGGTCAACGCTTGTGTTGACGACGAGATGCGTGTCCGGTTGGTGGATGTCGACGGAAAACCGATCCCCGGCTTCGATGCGAGGATCCGCGGCGACGCCGTCGCCCTGCCAGTCGAGTGGAGGCAAACGCTGAGCACCATCAAGGACAAACCCGTGCGCATCGAGTTCCAGATGCAGGACACACGGTTATATGGAATAAGTATATATGAAGAGGACAGATAGCGACGAGAATGCCGCCGGCGCGCCAAAGGCGTTTGCTTGAGCCGGTTTGACCAGCCAAACGGGGGCATGATAACGCCCGAACGGCGGATGACGTCAATGCCGCAGGTGAACCGAAGGCGTTTGCTTGAGCCGGTTTGACCAGCCAAACGGGGGCATGATTACGCCCGAACGGCGGATGACGTCAAAGCGGCAAACCAGGCCGCGTAAAACCGAAAGCAGATGAAATTTCCGGGCTAGGCAGAGGCGATCCAGGATGGTGCAAGGGGATTCTGCCGGGAAGGAGGTATCGGGGCAATCCGGCGGACCGGTCTTGTGCGACACCTGAGGCGGCGCTGCGCCGCGGCTATTAATCGATCTCGCAGACCTCACGCAAATGAATAGTTTCCTGCAACCGGCACATCGCTTCGGGAGTTTGGACGCTGTGAAACTGGCTGTCGATCGAGTACCATCCATCCCCGTGGTCCCGGCAGGCCGTCACCACCGCCAGGAGGGGGTTCATCTGCGCCTCGATCAGTTTCGCCGCCGTGATGTAGATATTCTGATCCAGGGCAAAGGGCTTGGCGCTCAAAAAACCCATTCCGCTGGACGAAATTTTGTGTCCGATCATCGATTCGGGCGGTCCCAGCGTCGGTTTGCCCCGAACCGGCACTATCCGCTGGACGGTGATGGGAATGCGGAAATAAAATTGTTTGCGCCGCCGGTTCCACCGATCCGATCCGCCGGCGGCCATCTTGATGGCGCGGTCCGGGTCCGTCAGGGCCGTCTCCGGTTGGTCGAAGTTCTTTTCGATCAGATCGGTGAACGCCTGCACGATTTCCGGATCGAATTCCTGACCGGCGTATTGCTGGAGATACTCTAGCGTCTGCTCGACCGAATAGGTCATGGGGCGGTACGGCCGCACGGACGTCATGGCGTCGAAGGTGTCGACGATACCCGCCAGGCGGCCCGAGGTCGTGATCTTCCCGGTTCGCAGTCGGCGGGGATATCCGCTGCCGTCCAGCCGCTCGTGATGTTCGGCCACCACGGACAGGACGTCCTCCGGCAGATCGGCCAGGCTGCGCAGATGGTCCTCTCCCCGCTTGACGTGATCGCGCACCAGGGCGAGCTGGTCGGCGGTCAGGGGGGTTTCGGCGTTCAGGATATCGTTCGGAATGAAGATCTTTCCGATATCGTGCAGGAGGCAGCCTATGCCGAGGTTGTGCAGGGCATCTTCGTCCTGCCAACCCAATTGCAGGGCGAGGGCCACCGCCAGCCCGCAGACATTGACCATGTGGGTGGCGGTGTAAAAATCGTGATTGAACGTCTCGAACAGATAGCCGAAGGCCTTCGGGTCCTCCAATATCAGTTGCACGGTCGCCCGGGTAATGCCCCTGGCCCGGCGGATGTCCTCCTGCTTGGGCGGGGCGCTGAGAAGCTGATTGGCCAGTTCGATGCTGGTGGCGTAGAGGATCTGCGTCTTTTTTTCGGTTTGCAGGTGCGGATCCTTGACGATCTGCTGGATGGTCGCCTCGATCGTCCGATAATAGGCCTGATGATCCTTGACGGAGATGTAGACGTACTCGACGCCGCTGTCCAGCAGCCGCTGGACATCCTTCGATTCGATGTGCAGGCCGATGGATCGATACAGGGAATATTCGTCGTTCTGAAGCAGGAAGATGGACAGATCCGCGAGGATCTCCAGCGGGACCGTTCGCAAGGGAACCGGCAGATAGCCCGCCTGGGTGCATAATTGCCCCCGATGGTTAGTGGCGCCCTTGTCTGTCTTGGGTCGCTGTTTCAAGGTTTCCCATCAGCAATCAGGTTATAAAGGTTTGGTCCCGGCCGAGATTCCCGCTTATGGCTTACATCGGCCGATTTTAGCCGTGTCTTTGGTGAATCTGGGGCCAATTTGCGCCGCCGAAGGCGACGATCCGGTCCCGGCTCCGCCAGGGCGGGCTGGTTGGGCGGTTTCCCCTGCGGCCATGCCGCGGGTGCTCCGGGGGGGCAGAAAAACGTAATCCCTTTCTTCATTGAAAGTTGCGTTCATGAACCGCCCAGGTTCGTCATGGTGTCCTTCTGGCCCGCGGGATTTGTTTGACATCAAACGCGGTTAAAGATAGGGTTGGCCCCATCGCCGGGCGGTTAGCTCAGTCGGCTAGAGCGCCTGCCTTACAAGCAGGAGGCCACAGGTTCAAGTCCTGTACCGCCCAGTTGTAAA
>JAFGFX010000224.1 GCA_016930855.1 Sedimentisphaerales bacterium
CAGCACTCTGGCTGATTGGCCTCAATATCTTGGCCCGGATCGAAACTCCATCTCGCCGGAGAAGGGGATGTTACGCTCCTGGCCTGAGAACGGACCGGAAGTTCTATGGACAGTGAAGGTGGGTATTGGATATGGCGGACCTGTTGTCAAAGACGGCAAGGTTTATTTGCTCGACAGGGACGACAAGGTTGGCGACAATCTGCGGTGCCTGGATCTCTCCAATGGCAAGGAACTCTGGAATTTTGCCTATGACGCTCCCGGACGGGTAATGTTTCCCGGCTCGCGAAGCGTGCCGATCGTGGACGGCCATCGTGTTTATTCGTGCGGGCCGTACGGCGATCTCTATTGCATAGACGTAAACACGCATCAGCCAGTCTGGAACAAGAACGTCTGGAAGGATTTCGGCGGCGATAGAATTCCGATATGGGCCATTACTCAGTGTCCTTTGATTTACGGCGATTTGCTTATTCTTGCATCCCAAGCCCCCGATGCCGGTGTGGTGGCTTATGACAAACTCACAGGTGATGTGAAATGGAAAACACCCAATCTTGGCAATGAATCATATGCCAGTCCTTCCGTGGTAACCATAGACGGAGAAGACCATATTGTAATGGTCATTTCATCGACTAATCCCTTTGGACATCGCGAATTGCCACAAACTCTGGGTAATGTCGTTGGGATAGAACCCCTTACGGGTCAAATTCTCTGGAAATATGATAAGTGGCGGTGTCACATTTCGGTGCCGAGTGCCGTGGATGCCGGGGACGACAAAGTGCTTGTTGTAGGCGGATATGAACTCGGTGCCACCATGCTAAAGGTCGAAAAGAAGGCGGATGGCAGCTACGGCGCAACAGAACTGTTTACGACCGAAGAATATGGCGACCAAACAAAACCGCCGATCCTATATAAGGGTTATTTCTATGCTCAATACGGAACCAATAGTCGGCGTGACGGCCTGGTGTGCATGAGCATGGACGGCAAGATAATGTGGAAGACAAAGCGTGATCCGGATTTCAACAAGGGAAGTATGATTCTGGCCGACGGCCTGATCTTGGCTACTGACGGCAGGAAGACTCTGTATCTTATAGAACCTGATCCATCTGGGTTCAAGCCCCTTGCATCAGCAGAGGTGCTTGCAGAGGGAGGAACAGGATCAGAAAATGATCCATTGGCTTCAAGAGTTGGAGGTTCAACCCAGAACTGGGGACCGTTGGCACTTTCCGATGGCAAACTGCTGATCCGGGATCAAAGCCGGATGATGTGTGTCAACGTTGCTCAATGATTCTAAACAAATGGCTCTTCTGAAGAATATGTGGGTTGTTTTATCTTGGGGCTCTGCCCCAAACCCCGCCATTTAGCCTCCAACCTTTGGGCGAGAGGGGCCTTGCCTGACGGAGGGGGCGATTGGATCAGCGGCGTGATCATCCCGGTGGCATTGTTTTCGCCGTAGTCCGCTTTCGACGTTCTCGCCAATTATGCAGGCTCAGAATGAGCCGTCAACATGCCCGCCAAGCCCGCGGCGATCTATCGGTGCGAATCGCACCCCTTGCCGGCGACCAGCCCTTCGCGCGTATAACAGACTGTTCTGGTCGCCAACCCCTTGTCATATATCCAGTTACTATGTGGTGCACTTGAAGGTTGAATCCGCGAATAATAAAACGCTATTGATGAAACCGGCGTGTAGGCCGGCATCCCCAACGCCAAGAGAATCCTGGATTCCCGCTTTCGCGGGAATGACATAACGAATCATTATGCGTTTTCATTTGGGAGAATAGTTATCCCGGCCCAGGTATCACATTCGGCAAAGGGCGACAGGCACGGTCGGCCGGTCGATGTGGACCGGCCCCTTTGCCGAGAAGCAGCCATTCTACTTTAATCCGGCGGCATGCCCACGACTGCGAAAGCAGGTATTACGCCGTGGCGCCGTCTGGGCTGTACCGATGCGGGCATGAAGCCGTGCCGCGAAGGCGGCGCTCTACTTTGGCTGCACCCAGATGAAGTCGATCCCGACCTGCGGATCGGTTGCTCCCTCGGGGGCGCCCTTCCATTCGAGCGTCAGGGTGTGATTGCCGGCGTCCAGTTCCCCGGGCATCAAGGCGAT
Organism: Sedimentisphaerales bacterium; assembly: GCA_016930855.1. Taxonomy (GTDB): domain Bacteria; phylum Planctomycetota; class Phycisphaerae; order Sedimentisphaerales; family SM23-30; genus JAFGFX01. Next base: position 2,102 of record JAFGFX010000224.1, read on the forward strand.
ACTGCGGAGCAGAACCCGATACGGGCAATGCAGATCGACGTCGTCGGCCCGGTTATCCAACGGCAGTTGCTGATCGTCCAGGCGGAAGGATATCCTGCCCGATTGGTCGGTCAGGGCCAACGCGACGTGGATTTGCCGCTTGCCGGCCGAGGCGATGGGGATCCGGAAACTCTTTTTCTCCCCGACCTTCGTGGGGCTCCAGACCAGCAGCTTGCCGCCGGCCCACAGGCGGCCCTCCGACAGATGGCTCGCTTGGTCGTCCGTGGTGACGTCCTCGGCGGCGAAGAATACGGCGTTGGCGGCCCCCTTGCGGGCGGCCGGCTGCCAATCGGCCGGCAGCGGGACCAGCCGCAGGTCGTCCGGCATGATGGCCTGGTGGTCGTCGGTCAGGCCCCCCCTGGCATAGTGATAGCCGATGCGGGCATAGGACATGCCGGCGGTCGGCTCGTGGCTGAACAGCTCCATGTAGAAGCGGATGTTGTTCTGGAAGGGAATCGCATCGAGCACGTGCCAGCGGTAGTTCGTGACAAAGCCCCGGTTGCCCGGGCCGTCGTTGCGGGGTTGGCCGCAGTAGGGATAGACAAAGATGTCCGGCGACGACCAGGAGTAGTTGAAGTAGTCCTCCGAGCCGGTGCCGAAGAGGCTGGGCTCGGGGTTGTCGTCCACAAACACCTTTTCGTCCCCCTCGCCCCACCAGTTGCCGTAGGGCGTGGGCACCGGGCAGGGATTCATCAGGTAGACGCCCGTTCCCACGTAGACGCCCCGGCCCTGGGCCAGCAGGAAGGGCAGATCCTGCACCGCCCGATTCGAGGCGGTCAGGTTATGGTCCACCCGCCAGCGGGCTCGAAAGTGCATCGCCCGCTCGTTCCAGGCGAAGGGCAGGCGCAGCACGGAGCCCTTGACCTGGACGACCTGGGAGCCGCCGTTGACCAGCTCGATCGTGCAGGCCCGTTCAAAGGGCATCACGAACCGGCAGATCATCGTGCCGTCCGGCCGGACCGTGAACGGCAGCGATTGGTAGAGATTGACGCCGGGGGCCGCCCCGAAGAAATCGCCGACGGGCGACTGCACCTGGCCCCAGGGCCAGTCGTCAAAGGCGATCTGCAGGACCGTCTGCCGCAGGGCGGCGTCCGGGTCCTTCGCCTCCAGCTTCAGGCTCAACTGCTCGATGGCCGACGGACCCTCCAGGCGCAGCGCGGTCTGCCTGCCGGCTGGCTCCAGGGACAACTCGAACGGCTCGGCCGGCTGCGGCGACCGGACGGCCAGGTTCGCGTCCGGGTCCGCGAGGGCCCGGGTCACCTCGTCGATCGTTTGACGGTAGGTGCGGATGTCGTCCGGGCGAAACGTCGTCACCGGCGTACCCTCATCGTAGAGCCGCACTTGCAGGTGATAGAAATGGATCTTCCTGATGTTGCCCGTCCAGACCACCCGCAGGGCCCGGGCGAACGGAATCGGGGCGTAGGAGGCGTCGCGCTGGTATACGGTCCGGTTGAACCGGTCCCGGTCGATCGCCTCGATCTGGTCGAAGCCGTCATAGGGATGGCGGAAAAAGTCGTCGGCGCTGCCCTGGTAGATCGGCGTCGGTGAATCGTCGAGATAAACCCGGACCTCGCCGGAGATGGCCGCCGTCCAGAGCCGCACGACGGCCCCCGGTCCCTTGACGTCCGCGAGGAGGTACTCGCCGACGCCCTCGGCGTCCGGCGGCCTTAAGACCTTCTCGAAATTCGGAATCGGCTCGCCTCCGAATCCGTCGGAATTGGCGAACCAGTCCGGCCCGCCCGGCAGGCGGCTGCGATGATCGTAGGAGGAGAACTGGACCATGCGGTAGGCCGGTGCGGGCAGCACCGCCAGATTCGGCAAGTCCGCCATCTCCTGGAACAATGAGCCCGTGGTCACCGCCCCCGGCAGCGCCGCCGGGTGACCGGCGAGGACGCCGAAAAAGCACGCCAACAGCACCAGAATTTTGCGCCCGAGTGTTTGTTTGTTCGTGTTCATCGTGTGCCCGCCATACAGGGTAAAAATGTGTAACGTTTGACAACACAGCATAATCGAAGCCGCATCGGAAGGCAACTATCCAGCCGCTACAACGACCTTGACCTTTTGGGTCACGGGCAATCCGCCCGCCGTGCCGCTGACGGTGACGATGTGGATCCCCGGCCGGCGGAAGGCGTGCACGATCGCCGAATAGGGCCGGTAGTCCCGGATGATCGTCCCGTCGCCGAAGTCGATCTGGATATCCTCGACCGGGCTCGACTGGGGCCAGATCCGGAAGGTGATCGCCTGATCCACCCGGATCGGGGCCGAGGGGGTATAGGTCACAAAGAGGGTCGCGATGACGTCTTCCGGGTCGGGCCGGGAAAAGACCTTCACCTTGCAGAAGTCAACATCAATACGACCCTGGTCGTCCCGGATCCACAGGGCGGCCATGTGACATCCGGGCTGTTCATACGCCTTTTGGGCGGTGGGCGCCTCTACGGATGTCCCGTCGTCGAACTCCCAGCGGAAGCCGGTGATCTTCGATCGGAAGGCCAGGCTGGAGCGGCCGTCGAACCGCACCGTATCGCCGGTCAACGCCATCTGGTGCGGGCGGGCCACGGCATACAGATCGGTGCCGTTTGCCTGCTGGTAGGCGGCGACCAGCCAGGGATACAGATTGAGATTGCGGTGGGCCCGGCCCGTCGCCAGGGCGGACTCGGATAGATACGCCCCGATGTGCAGGTGGGAGAAGTTGCCCGATCCGCCGCGCCTGCCGAGCATGCCGATCCACTGGCCCCGCCGGACGCCGATCCCCGGCCGGATGCCGGCCAGGATCGAGTCCAAGTGGCCGAAGTGCAGCAGGAATCCCGTATCGTCCCGGATGATCAGGTCGCCCTCTTCCCGGTTCACCCGGAAGACCACGCCGCTGATGCAACTGAGGACCTTCTGGCGGCCCTCGTAGCCGGCCAGGTCGACGCCGTAGTTGTGATAGAAGCGCTGTCCGGCCGGGTCTCCGTCCCGATGGCCCAGGTGAACGGGCTCGTTGTAGGCCTGCATGCCGTGCGAAAAGAGGCGGTAACCGGGCAGGGGAAAGCCGAAAAGCTCCGTATCGACGATGGGGTTCGAGGCGTCCCACAGGGAAAACTGCACCCGTTTGGGGGTATCGAGCCACGCCGAGGTGGTGTCGGCCTGGATCCGCAGTCCCCGGATCTCCGTGGGCATGGCGTACGGGCTGCAGGTAAGCTCAACCGGCGCGCCGTCGATCTCGATTGTCACCTCCGCCCGGCGGGCCAGGTGGATGACGGGATCCTGGTAGTCCTGGACCGACACCAGACGAATCTGCCGCTCGCTGCCGTCCTTGAGTCGAAAGGCGTACGTCTGGCCGGGATCCAGATAGACGAATTGCTGCGTCGAGTACTTGATGGCGGCCGCCTGGGCGGGCGTGATCTCGTTGAGGGATCCCTCGGCGGCGTCCTCGATCTCGACGAGATGGTGTTGGATGCCCCCTCGAAAGAGGAAGTGCCCCTCGAAGCGGAGCCGTCCGGCCTCCCGCCAGACCTTGTCGTATCGCGTGGAGACCCGGCCGTCCGCATGGAGGAAAAGAAGCCGCCCCGCCTCGTCCAGCCGCCACGACGTCTCGTTGGGGCTTCTGATGCCCGCAATGGAGCCGTCCTGCCGCAGGGTGGCGATGCCGTTGACGCCGCCTTGTTGGCCCGAACTCCAGGAGAACTCAAAACGCTTGTTGACCAGCATCGCTCTGTCGATGGCGGTTGAGTCGTTATCGTCGGTCGCCGCCGGTCCGGCCGTTTCGGCCTGCCGCACCGGCAGAAACGCCGCCACCAGCAGCGCGGCGGCGAGCAGGCAGGCCCGGTGAATGTTGACGTTGGTGTTCCTCATTGCTTGCCTTTCCGTTGGTCCTTATGCGGGTTCCATCGTCAGTTCCACCGCGGAAACCGAGGCGGCCGGGAACGTCCAGGTCGCGGCCGGATCCAGCCTGGCCTCCCGGGCGAAGGTATATTCCGGATGGTATTCGAACACCTCCGCCTGCGGGTCCGGATCGAACCAGTAGACGCGGCCGGCGGTGATCCGCCCTCCCTGGATTTGGAACGCCGACGATACGGACTGCGTTCGGCGGGTGTTGACCACGTGCAGGAAAACGCGGTCGTCGGTGCGGCTGGCCACCGCGTCGAGACCGTCGGGGGTCCCGGTCACCTCGACGGATTGGCTTCCCGAATGCCTCCGATACAGGCTCATGACCATTCCGACGGGCATCAGGAAGGATTTGCCCGAGGGGACGGGGATCATGACGGCGTTGTTCTGCCACCGGGTGCCGCAGAAGTCGGCCAGCGTGGCGATCTTGAGCAGGTCGCCGTTTCGCTCGTGCACGTTCAGGACGCGGGCGTTGGCCACGCCCGCCGCCCAGGTGGACAGCGCCTCGCACCGGTTTCGGCCGGGCAGGAAGAAGTGGCACTCGGTCAGGGCCAGGGGGATGGAGTACTTGGCGACCTGCCGGCGCATGTCCGCCAGTTTCTCCTGCTGGGCCCCGGCGGCCTTCATGAAGTAGTTCCAGGTCTGGTCCGGGTCTCTGCGGTATTCGATCCCGCGGAGGGGCGAATCATCCCCGCCCGGACCGAGGCCGTTGTGGAAGGCCAGATACTGGAGCTCTTCGCCGGCGATCTGCGCCATCCGCTCGGCCCAGCCGCTGTCGGCCCAGCCGATGATGTCAATGGTGGGGTCCGCCTTGCGCATGGCCCGGGCGAATTCCAGGGTTTTCTTCGCCGCGGTGTCCACGTCCATCTGGCCTCCGTAGGAGGTCTCGTTTCCGATCTGCCAGAGTTTCACGCCGTACGGTTCGGCCACGCCGTGCTGGCGCCGCCAGGCGTTGGCGGGGTTGTTGCAGTAGTCCACCCATTCGCCGGCCTCCTGGGCGTTGCCCAAACGGATATCGCCCTTGGGCGTCACGGCCCAGTGCTTGCGCCCGTCGGATTCGAAGTTCACCACGAGCAGGGGATCCGCCCCCACCCGCCGGCAGAAGTCCACGAACTCGGGCGTCCCCACCTGGTTGTTGTAGATCCCGCCCCAGAGCTGGTTGATCATAGGTTTACGCTGGTCGCGGGGGCCCACCCCTTCCTTCCAGCGGTAGTAGGAGCAAAAGCAGCCTCCCCAGCGCATCAGCGCCGGTGCCAGTTGCTGGGTGATCTCCACGACATCCTCCCGCCAGCGGTCGGACCAGAAGTCCCAGGCGGCGTCCACCGAGCCGTCCGTGGTGCCCAGGGGCTCCATGAACTGCATGTAGAGATAGGGAGACAGCGGGAATTTGGGCCTCGGATCGATGGACAGAACGGCGCCGGCGTTCGGGTCGGCCGGCGGTGCGGCAGTCAGTTGTCCGCTGAAGGCCGCGGCCGCGGAGCCCAGCCCTACGCTTCGGAGAAAATCCCGGCGGTTTGGATTGTTTTGACTCATGATCGTCTTCCTGAAATTGGCGGTCCCTATCGGATGGCCCGGGTGGTTTGCCGGGGCCGGTACATAATAAAGATTACCGCGGCCGCCTCAAAAAGTACATGGGAAATCCGGGACAAACGCACCGAGCGGCGCGTTTTGCAACTTGTTTCCATTGTTGACTTTATGTTACGTCTTGCGTCGGGTATCCCTTGGCCGTATCATGTTGGGCATACCTGGGCAAATGCGGGAAACAATGAAGATGAAAAAGATCACACTGACCATTTGTGCCTTGTTAAGCGGCTGCGGCGTCTTGGCGGTGGGGGGCTCGTCCGCGATCGGGCCGGATGCCGGGATCCTGGCTGGAGACGATCGATTTCCCGGTTCGACCTGGCTTCAATATGCGACGCCGGAGGAGGCGGGTTTTTCCGCCGAGAAACTGGAGCAGGCCCGGCGCTATGCCGACGAGATCGGTTCCGAGGCGGTCATGGTCATTTACCGGGGCGCCGTCCTGGCCCATTGGGGGCCCGTCGAAACGCGATTCATGTGCCACTCGGTGCGAAAGAGCTTTCTCAGCGCCCTGTACGGCATTCAGGTGGACCAGGGTACCATCAATCTGGACGAGACGCTGGCGGAATTGGGCATCGACGACGAGCCGCCGCTAAGCGACCAGGAAAAGCAGGCGCGGGTTCGCGATCTGCTCAAATCGCGGTCGGGGGTCTATCATCCGGCCGCCTACGAAGCGGCGGCGATGAAGGCCGCCCGCCCCGCGCGCGGTAGCCACACCCCCGGCACGTTCTATTACTACAACAACTGGGATTTCAACGTGTTGGGCACGCTGCTGGACCGGAAGACCGGCTCGACGATATTTCGGGAATTCCAGGCGCGGATTGCGGTGCCGCTGGAGATGCAGGATTATCGCGCGCGGGACGGCTACTACCATCTGGAAAGGCAGCACTCGATCCATCCGGCCTACCCGTTTCGCATGTCCGCCCGCGACATGGCGCGGTTCGGCCTGTTGTATCTGCGCGAAGGCCGATGGAAGGACCGGCAAATCCTTTCGAAGGCGTGGGTCCGTGAGAGCTCCGCCTGCCATTCCACCGTGGATGCCGCGCGGGGGTACGGCTACTTATGGTGGACGATTAACAGCGAGCCCTTCCGGTCGCTGGGGGCCTACGCCGCCCGGGGCGTCGGCGGGCACTGCATCACGGTGGTGCCCGGGGCGGATCTGGTGTTCGTTCATCGCGTCCGAACCTGGTGGGATTTGGCCTTTACCCGGTGCGCCAAGGGCCCCGAGCGCAGGGTGGCCAATGAACAACGCCTCAAGCTGCTGGGGATGATTCTGGAGGCGAAAGTCTCCGATCCCAGGGCAAACGCGGTGCTGGTTCCGCTGGCCGAGACCGATCCCCCGGCCCGGATCATCCCCATCGACGGGAATGTGCTCGACCGATACGCGGGGGCTTATGATTTTCCGGACACCTATCGGGCCCGGGTCGCCAGGGATGCCGAGGGCTCCTTGCTGATCCAGGGGCCCGCCGCGGGGACGTTTGCCCTGCTGCCGCGCAGCGAAACTGAATACCTGCTGGAGGATCTAAACGCCCCGGTGACGTTTCGATTGGATGGTGACGGAAAACCCCTGTACATGGCCATCGAGTTTACGCCGGGCGAGAGGTGCCTCGGCCGGCCGGTCGCGGCCGGCGGCGGCGAGCCAAACGACCTGGCGTCCCTGGCGGGCAGGATTGCCGACATAACGCCCGCGCTGCTGGCGGATCACAACGTCCCGGGGGCGTCCGTTTCGGTGATCTGGGACGGGCGCATCGCCTGGCACGGGGGCTTTGGCGTCGTGCGGGCGGGCGAACTGGATCCGGTCACGCCGGATACCGTCTTTGAGGCCTGCTCCATGTCCAAGGTGGCCTTCACCTACGTGGCGCTGAAATTGGTGGAGCAGGGAAAACTCGACCTGGACACGCCGCTGGTGGAATACCTGCCGCAGCCCTATCTTCCGGATGAGCCGCTGCACAAGTTGATCACCGCCCGCATGGTGCTGATCCACACCACGGGATTTCCCAACTGGCGCGAGGGCGGCTGGCGGAAGGGCGGGCCGCTGCCGGTGCAATGGACGCCGGGAACGAAATACGGCTATTCGGGCGAGGGGTATCTCTATCTCCAGCGGGTGGTCGAGCAGATCAGTGGTTCCCCGTTGAACGACCTGATGGACGCGATGCTGTTTGGGCCGCTGGGGATGGTTTCGAGCAGCTACGTGTGGCAGGACCGGTATGAGCAGACGGCCTCCGCCGGGCACGATCAGGCGGGCATGGTCAAGGCGAATCGGCCGCTCTACCGCGAGGCCAACGCGGCATACTCGCTGTATTGCACGCCGGACGATTACGCCAGGTTCATCATCGAGGTAATGAAGGAGGACCGCTCCGGGGGGCATTCCCTGACCGGCGAATCCATCGAGAACATGCTGACGCCCTTTATCGAGATCACCGCGTCGCAGGGAAATCCCATACCGCGGTCCGGTCCAGCGAGGATCGAATCGGTGCATCGGGGACTGGGCTGGGTGATCGGCAGGACCCGGGCCGG
>JAFGFX010000225.1 GCA_016930855.1 Sedimentisphaerales bacterium
AATTGTCCGATCTGCTTCGCCAACGCCAACGCGGCGGGGTACGTCTACGAGCCGTCGTTTGAGCAGATCGAGAAGATGCTCCAGGCCCTGCGGGACCTGCGCCCCGTCCCGGCGACGGCGGTGCAGTTTTCCGGCGGCGAGCCGACGATCCATCCGCGCTTCCTGGACATCCTGTCCCGGGCGCGGGATCTAGGCTTTTCCAACATCCAGATCGCCACCAACGGCCTGAAGATCGCCGATTTTGATTTCGCCCGCCGGGCCCAGGACGCCGGCCTGCACACCCTGTATCTGCAGTTCGACGGGATCGGCCCGGAAATCCATCGAACGACCCGCGGCCGGGACATCTGGGACCAGAAGCTCCAAGTGGTGGAGAATTGCCGCCGGCTGGACCTGAAGATCTGCCTGGTGCCCACGATCATCCGCACGGTCAACGACGATCAAGTCGGCCCGATCTTCCGCTTCGCCGTCGAGAACGTCGACGTGATCAACGCCATCAGCTACCAGCCGATCTGCTTTTCCGGCCGCATGGACACCCGCCAGCGCCTCCAGCAGCGCTACACGCTGGGCGATCTGGCCCACGACATCGCCGCCGCCTCCGGGGCCGTGGTCGAGCGGGACTTCTATCCCCTCTCGATCGTCCTGCCGCTGAGCCAGTTCCTCGAGGCGGTCACCGGCGATCCGAAGGTCCGGCCCAGCTGCCATACCGACTGCGCCTTCGGCACCTATTTCTTCGTCTCGGAGGATAAAACGGTCCATCCCTTCCCACGGGTGCTGGACGTGGAGGCGATGTTTGGCGGCATGAACCGGTTCGCCCAAAGGCTCCGGGGCAAACAGGGCCGGCTGGGGTATTTCGACAAACTGCGGCTGTTTCGCCTCTTTAAGACGGTATTCAGGAAGGAGGCCGCCCCGCCGGACCTCTCGATCGACCGGTTCCTGCAGACGCTGCAAGGCATGGTGGACAAACACCAGGGCCGCGGCTCGGTCGGCACCAAGAATTACCGCACCCTCATGGCGGCGGGCATGCACTTCCAGGACCGCTACAATTTCGACGTGGAGCGGGTCAAGCGCTGCGTAATCCCCTACTCCACGCCGGCCGGCCTAATCCCGTTCTGTGCCTACAACGCCGGCCCGACCTATCGCCACCTGATCGAAAAACTGTACGCCCGCCGCTCCGCGCAGCCGTAAGCGCCGCTCGAAACGCCGGCCGGTATCAGCTTGTTACTCCGCTGCCCTTGCCTCTTTGCAGATAGCGACTCAATCGCGATCGTCAGATCTCGATGAATTTTCCTTCGGGCCGCGTTCCTGCCGCTGTAAATCTCCGTCGAGCAGCAAGGTCTCGCCGGCGGGAACGGCAAATTCCGCCGTGAGCGCGCCGTAGCGGACCTTGCAGGGATTGCCCCGCAGCGACTTGATGGCGGCGGATCGGAGTTTTCCGTCCCGCCAGGCGATCTCGAGCTCGAAGCCCCCCCGGGCCCGCAGACCACTGATACTGCCGCTCGGCCAGGCCGCGGGCAGGGCCGCCAGCAGGTTCAACTCGCCCCCGTGGGATTGCAGGAGCATCTCGGCCAGGCCGGCGGCGCCGCCGAAGTTGCCGTCGATCTGGAACGGCGGGTGGGCGTCGAAGAGGTTGGGATAGCAGCGCTGCGGTGCCAGCAGGCTCGCCAGCATTTTGTAGGCGTGGTCGCCGTCCTCCAGGCGGGCCCAGAAGTTGACCTTCCAGGCCAGGGACCAGCCGGTGCCGCCGTCGCCGCGGAATTCGAGCGATCGGCGGGCGGCCTGCCACAACTCGGGCGTGCCGTGGCGGCTGATCTGGCCGGCCGGGTACAGGCCAAACAGGTGCGAGACGTGGCGATGGGTGTTCTTGGGATCGTCCTTGTCCTCGAGCCACTCCTGCAGTTGGCCGAGCCGGCCGATCTGGTTCGGGGCGAGTTTTTTCCGTCGGTCTCGCAGGAGGTCGCGGAAATCCTGATCGACGTCCAGGATCTCGCCGGCGGCGATGCAGTGATCGAATAGGTCGCGGATGATCTGGTGGTCCATGGCGGGGCCGGCGACCAGCCCACCGTTTTCCGGCGAGTTGGAGGGGCTGGAGATCAGCCAGCCGGTTGCCGGATCCTCAACAAGAAAATCGACAAAAAACTCGGCGGCCTCCTTCATGACCGGATACCGTTCCTGCCGCAGGGGGATGCTCATGAATTCATCCGAAGCGAGCCGTTCGGCCTCTCGCTGTTTACCCTCGAATAACAGTTGGCGAATCGTCGGCAGGGACTTATAGGCCTCCGGATGATGATAATAACGCGGAATGCCGGTCCAGAGGGTATCCTCGTTAAATTGCAGGCGCTCTTTTTCCACACCGCCGAAGACCATGGCGCCCAGCCGGCCGTTCCCCACCGGCAGGGCCTCGGTCCATTTCACCGCCGGTTTGTCGTACCAGAGGACCAGGTCATTCCGGCCGGCCGACACCGCCGGCGCCGCCGGGATCGGCCCGAGCAGTGACAAGACGGCCCATACGCATACTCCCACGCAGGCTGGCGGCCCTGGATTTTTCCTTCGGGACTCTTTATTCATTCTGTTGCAATCCTTCACTCATGTCGGCTGTATACTTTTTTCCTGCTGGCCGGCGCGTCTCAGTTGTTCAGGCGATATTCGTAGAGGCCGTAGCCGACCTGGCGGGCGGCGCGGACGATCTCGGGATAGGGACTGTCGGCGATATCGACAAAGCCGATCTGGTAGTTCTCCCCGTCGCCGCGGCCCGTGGTGGCCTGGTCCTTGTACTGGAACCAGTGCGTCCCGACGATATACGGATTCCGCAGGGCGCCCTGGACGTAGCGAGCATAGGTGTCGGAGCGGTCCTGCTGGTCGGCGGTTTTCTTCAGGCCCGTGTGGAACATGCCCCGGTCCAGGGCGCCGAAATGGAACTCGCCGATGATGGTCGGCAGGTCGATCCCGTCCGGCAGGCGGTGGTCTTCCACGCTGTATTCGTAGCGGTTGTAGCTGACCACGTCGCAGAACCGGGTCGCGGCGCGGGCGGCCCGGTCGTTCACCCAGGCGAAGCGGCAGCCCAGGTAGAGCTGATCCGGGGCGACGCGCTTGACCTCCTCGCGGACGATCCGGAAATAGGTTTCCGCCAGCCGGGTGTAAAACGCGGCCAGATCGTCCCGGGCCTTTTGCCGATCGGGCGCCTCCTGGGCCGAGAGCAAGGCGTCCCAGGAGGCATGCTGGGTATCCCAACTACTGTTCAGCGCCTCGATCGTTTCATACTTGGCCCGCAGGTCCCGCAAAAAGGCGATCTTGGCCGGCTGGTCGGCGCCCGATTGCAGGGCGGCGACGGCCAGGGACAGATCATCGCCCCAGGCGATCTCGTTGTGCACGAAATAGCCGATGCACCAGGGATCGCCGGCGGACTGGTCGCCTTCGGCCGCCAGGCGCCGGCGCAGGTCCTGGCGAAAGCTGGGATCGAAGACATCATAAAACTTGCCCCAGTAGCCCTCGGATCCCTCGATCAACCTGCCGCCGGAATGGATGCTCGCGACATAGGGCGTCCGGCGCATCCGGTAGATCCCGCCGTCGGACCAGTTGGCGATGGTGTTGAGCCCCCAGCTGCGCAGGCGGCGATGGGTGATCTCGGCGAACAATTTTTGCCAATCCGGTCCGTACTTGCGCAGCAGGTTCGCCCGGCAGAAATCATAGGTCTTGTAGGGCGAGTGATCCTGGTAGTAGCCGTGCGGCGCCCAGGAGCCGCCGCCGTAAAACCGCCCCAGCAGGGCACCCTCGGCCGGCAGGAAGGCGAAGTAATCTTCCCGGTCCGAAATGGGCGTCGCCGCCGAGTTGTTTACGCAATCGATGCCGTGCGACCAGAACAAGCGCCCTTCCGGATCGACCAGCCACCACTTGCCCTGATGTTTGGCCACGCGGAAGAAACCGCTGGCGTTGAGTTGCGGTCCGCTGCTCCAGCCGCCGTAGCGGTCGCGGTCCGCCGGGCCGGGATGGGCAGCCAGGTCCTCTTCCTCCGAGGCGACCCGGCCCTTCAGCTCGTCGAGCGAATGGACCTTGCCGGGCCAGTCCTTGTGGCGAAACTGGCCGAATTCGTCGATGAAGGGGATGAATTGCCTCGCCTCGTAGAGCTCCAGCCGGCCGGCGGCCCGCAGGTTGTCGATCTCGAAGTGGCCATCGGCCTGCGGCTTGTTGACGAATATGACCAGTTGCGTGATGTTGTCCGGCTTGAGCGTGTCGTATCCCCTCGGATAGCCGCGCATGCCGATCAACTCCAGCGGCTCGGTCAGGGCCAGGCCCGACGGATGCAGATCGACCGACAGGCTGGCGATCTGGCCGGGCGCTACCGTCACGCTGCCCGTGACGCAATTGTGCACGCCGTCGGCGCCGGGATTGTCCACGCGGCAATACACGCTCACGGGCGCATCGGATACGTTTTTGACATCCAGCGTCACCGTGGCGTAGCCGGTCAGGTCCCACTTGCCCTGGGGCGCGGCTAGGGTGACGCCCGGCCAGCTCTTTTCGTGGCCGGTGCGAATCCGCAGGCAGCGGCCGGAGTCGCCCGCCGCGAACTCCACCTGGGCGTCGCTGGTTGGCACGGACGGGATCGGAAAATCGCCCTCGAAATCAAAGAGGGTCAAGCCCGGTTCCTGCCATCCGCCGGCGGCCGCTGTCCAAAAAACACCGCCCCCAACGATACACACCGCGAGGAATCTGCGAATGCCTCTATCTCTAAACACGTTTACTCCTTTCCCATCGACGGCCTCAGGGCAGCGTCTCCAGGTACCTTCGCAGCGCCTCGGCCAGATCCCGTCCGAAGGCGCGGCCACTGTCGGCGTTGACCTCCCGGCCGGCGGCGTTGGCGTAGGGGATCTCGAAGGTGGTGGCCAGCTTGATCCCCTCCATCCGACCGGCCCAGAGGCGAAATCGGCTGGGACGGCCGGCGGCAGCGGCCGTGTTCCAGGACTTGCCGAAGGTCATGTCGTCCGAGGCGGCATACGTTAGTGGTCCAGTCTGTTCTGTTTCCAGCAAGGTCGCCAACTTGACCTGCTCGGCCCAGAGGGAAGGATTCGCGTTGCCCACCTGGTAGATCACCTCGTTGTTGGGCCCGCGGATATGCGGGCAGTGCAGATCGACGGCGGCGTGCAGCCTGCCCAGCGACCAGTCGGGCACGAACTCCCGCAGGGCGGCGACGGCCGGATAGATGCTGGCCCCGTCGTAGTCGCGGTTGTGATCGTGGGGGATGCGGTTCTTGCCCTGGTCGCCGTCCTCGACGCCGTCGGTGTCCATGAAGGGAATCGCCAGGACCTCGGCGTTTTGCCGGAACCAGCGGCCGGTCTCGGTATCGGACAACATGCAGTCCAGGGCGCCTTCCAGGACGAAACTGGCCATGGTCTCGCAGGCGTGATGCCGGCAGGTCAGCAGCAACCGGTGTTTCGGCGCGCCGCCGGCGGTGCCCACGTGCAGCCGCAGGCAGTTTCGCCCCCCGCGGGTGCGGCACAACGTCTCGATCCGCAGGTGGGGATTGGAATCCTTATCGGCGAGAAATCGCTGCAGGTCCGACTGGGTATAGGGCACGGCGAAGGCGAAGCGGACCTCATCGGCATCGGCGAATGTGTAAGAAAACGAGCGGCCCTTGACCGCGTCCTCGCCCAGCCAGGACCAGGTCTTGCCCTGGTCGCCGCTGAACGCCGGGCCGCGGACGCCCAGGGGGTCGGTCCCGACGAATTGAAAGGTCAGCGTTTTTGCCGCCGCCTGCCGCACTCGGAAATTCCAGTAGAACCACCCGCCGCGGGTGTCGCGGTTGTCGGGGGCGCAGTAGACCGTGTCGCCCTCGATCCGCTCAATGAGGATATTGCCGCCGGGATAGTCGGCATCGACCAGGAAGTCCGGCGGATTCTGGAGATTCTCCAGGACGGCCTCCAAGACCGTAAAGACGGTCCCGTGGCGGGCCCCCCGGGGAAACGCGACCTTCTGCGAGATATCCCGCCAGTGCTCCAGGTCGCCGGACGCCACCGCGCCGTAGGCGTGCTTGCGGTACTTGTCGAAATAGACGATCCATTCATCGGCGATCCGGATCGCCGACGGCCCCTCGCACCAGTAGTCGCCGGTGATCGGCCCGCCGGCCTGGCCGTAGGGCCCCGCGGCGCGATCCGCGAACGCCAGGCGGAGATTCTTCTGGGGCGTGAAGGGCAGGTTCGTCTCGTCCTTGCATATCATCACGCAGCGGCCGTCGTCCCGGACGATGGTGGCGTCGATGACGTTGAAGCCCTGATCGTAAAACAGCCGCGTCTCGCTGAAGGTGACAAAATCCTTCGTGGTGACGCAGTACATGCGGTGGTTGTACTTGCCGCCGTCCTGGTTGTCGGTTTCGCCAAAGCGGCCGGGGATGGTCGTGGCCCAGAAGATCAGATACTGTTTTTCGGCCTCGTCGTAGAACCATTCCGGCGCCCAGCAGTTCAGGGCCCCCGGCTCGTGCTCCATGACGGGGATGAACCTCTGCGGCGACCAGTGGATCAGGTCCCGGCTATAGGCGTAGCCGATCCCCCGATCGGACCAGGAGGAAGTAAAGACCAGATGAAAGGTCCCGTCGGGTCCCTGCCGGATACAGGGATCGCGCATCAGCTTGCCGCCGACGGCCGGCGCCAGGTACGGCCGGTCCTGGTTCAACGGCTCCCATCGGTAACCATCGCGGCTGTAGGCCAGGTGCAGGCCGTCCTCGCCGTTGCCCTTGAAATAGCTGAATAAATATACGGGTTTCGTTTCGGGTTCCGAGCGCACCGGAGCATGTAAAGCCGGTTCCGGTTCCGTCTTGGCCTCCGGTTCCGGTTTCGGCGTCAGTCGGATCGCCTGGCCGCCGTTGGCGGCCATGTCCGCGATGAGGGTGTCTTGACAATCCACCTCGATTAACCGGATGTCCACACGATGGCGATCGGTCCCCCGCGGATTGCGGTCCTGGTAAATCTCCGCCTGATACGTTTGACCGGCCGGCAGGAAGGAAAGGGGGATGTCCACCTGCCGCCGCTCGACGGCGTTCATGCTGCCGACAAACCAATCGGCTCGGCGGCGCCGGGCCACGGTGATGGTCTCGCCGATCCGGCCGTGCAGGACGCGGGTGTCGTCCCAGACGGTCGGGACGAAGCGAAGGAATTCCGCCTCCGGCTCGCCGCCGAACTGGTCCGGCCGGTCGTACCAGTACACAAACTGCAGCGGGCTGTAATACACGACCGCCGCGGCCAGCTGATGGGCCCGCGTGTTCTTGACCCGGTCGTTGTACCAGCAGATCGTGTAATCGGCCGGCCCGCAGAGGTAGCGGGTGAACGGATAGATCAGGTCCTGCTCGGCGGGCGGCATGGTTTCGTTGCCGCCGATGCCCTCCATCGTCAGAAAATTGGGGTAGGTCCTTTCGAAACCGGTCGGGCGGTACTCGTCGTGGACATCGACGAGCAGTTGGTGATCAGCAGCCTTGCGGATCGCCTCGTGCAGCCAACGGGTCCAGGGTTGCGAGCCCACCTGCACAAAGCCGAACTTGACGCCCCGGACGCCCCAGCGTTGGTACAGCGGCAGGATCTCGTCCAACTGCCGCTCCAGTGCCCGGCGATTGACATAGAGCCAGACGCCGATCCCCTTTTGGTTGGCGTAGCGGATCACCTCGGCCAGGTCCAGCGGGCCCCGCGAGCGCTGGGGATCGACATCCACCGTGGTCGCATCCGACCGGTCGTCGTTCTCCGGTCCGTACCAGCCGGCGTCGTACTCGATGTATTGCAGTCCCTGCCGGACGGCAAAATCCACGCAGGCCTTGCCGCCGGCCGTCGTCAGGGTCACCTCGCGGATCACCTTGCCCGGCCGGATCCAGGAGGTATCCTTAATCGCGCAGGGCTCGTTGAGGTTCAGGAACAAACTGTTTCGCTCCAGCAATTGGCCCGGCGACTCGCCGATCAGGATCACCCGCCAGGGCGCAGCGAACGGGGCGGCCGCCTTGACGGTACCGGCAAGCATACTGACCAGGGCATGGCGTTTACCGGGGACGGGCCCCAGCCGCATGCGGGCGTAATCGACCAGCCGCGCCTCGGCGACGGCGACGTACAGGTCATCGGATACCCGCACCGTCAGCGGCCGCTCGCAGTTCGGACGGATCCTGTCCAGCGTGGTCGCCTCATAGCGTCCCTGGGCTGAATAGACCGCCCAGGCCGGATGATCGCCGCGAAAACCGAATCGGGTGTCCTCTGATTCGATCACGAACTCCCGCAGGGCGTCCTGCTCGGGTACGGCATGACAGAGCGCCACCCCTTCGTCATACGCCCGAAGCCGCAACTGCATCCTGCGCGGCGGATCGTTATCATCCCGTAAATCGATTTGCAGCGAATTATACGCATCGCGGATCTCGCTGCGTTCGCCGTAGACCGGTTTCCAGGTGCTGTCATGACTGCTGCGCGACGCAGCAAGAATCGAAAAGCCGCGGTCCAGGGCCGCGGCGTCCTTGAGCTTCAGACCAAGCGCCGAATCATCGATAATGGTCTTGCCCCGATAGGCAACCGACCAGAACAGGCAATTCCGCCGGCCGTCAGGCGCGTCACGGACCTCCACCGCGACGCGGATCGATCCGTTGGGCGATGACAAATCCTCGGCGGCCGCCGATGCCGTCCGTCCCCAGACGGCCGACACCAACACCATCCCAAACGTGAATCGTGTTATCTTGTTCATTCGCTCCCGCCTGACGTTCTCGTCCGGTTCAACGTTTCGTTACGCCCACAAAATCAGACTCGATCCTTTGAAGGCCGTTTTTACCCTCGGCATCTGGTGTTTGTCGATAGTGATAGCGCCGATGTGGCCGGCAGCAAATCCGCTTGCGGGATCTGTCGGATCCTTCTACTTTGCCGACGCCCCGCCATCCGCCGGCGCCAGGCCGAGTTGGGCGGGATAGTAATACCCCATTGTCTGGGCCGCCACACCCAGCCGGTATTGACGGTCCTGCATCAGGCAGACCCGCCGATCGGCCGTGCCGATCGTGGTGGAATAAATCCGCAGCTCGCCCTTGAGGCCGGTGACCGCCTCCTCGCGGTAATCGCCCAGGCAATCCATCACGGCGAGCAGTCGGCCCTCCAGCGGCTGAATCGTGGGGCCGCCCCAGTCGCCGATGGCACGGTCGGCGATCACCTCTTTCTGTTCGTCGGCGTCCCACCAGAGGGCCCGCGGCGTGATGGTCCCCTTGTCGCGGAACTCGATCAGCCTGCCCCGGGCGCTGTAGAGCCAGCGCTGGGCCAGGTCGCGTTCGCCGGCGAACACCTCCATCCCCGGATGCCCCGCCAGCACGTCCGCGCCCATCCCCTGGCCGTGCACATGTTTGGTCGGCTCCGGGTGCGTCCAGAGCGTGCGGCCCGTCCGGGCGTCCACCACGCTGAGGCCGCCGCTGTTCTGGCGGGTCTCGAACCCGTAAAAGATCTCCAGACCATCGTTATCCGGATCGATATCGGCAACGTAGCAGACATCCGGGTGGCCCCGCTCCAGCGTCCAGAGCCCCCGGCCGTCGTCGTCGATCACCGCGGCGCCGATCACCAGCTCGTCGCGCCCGTCCGCGTCGACATCGGCGCTGATCAGGCCGTGGGAGCCCTGGCCGTTGTATCGCTTCTTCTCATCGGTCGACTTCCAGTGCCACAGCGGCTGGAAGTCCCTATCCAGCGCCCGGCTTTGGATCAAATTGTAGGTCCCCCGCTGCATGATCAGCGCCGGATGCGCGCCGTCCAGGCAGGCCACGGCCAGGAAGTTCCGGCAATAGCGATTGTAATCCTGGTAGCCCTCGCGGCCGATCCAGTCGGTCCGTCCGCGGACCTGGCCGGTCTGGCCGTCGAGTTTAACCAGATATTCCGGACCCGACTGGACCAGTCCCTTCTCGTCCCGCGGATCGCCCTGACCGGCCTTGGCATACACCTCCGCCCGCCCGTCGCCATCGATGTCGTACACCACCCAGGGTGCGTACCAGGTGCCCGCCTCGATCGACCAGCCCATGTCGTAGCGCCAGAGCAGCGTGCCGTCGAGCTCGTAGGCCTCGATCTTGTAGGTCGTGGTGCTCTTCTTCCAGTAGCCGGGCTGCTGATAGGGGTCCGTGTTGAAGTTCGGCTGCTGGATGACGATCTCATACGCCCCGTCGCCGTCCAGGTCGCCGACGCCGACCTGCTTGACGTCATAATCGCCCGCCAGCGGGATCGACAGATAGGGTTTCGGCGTCTTGGTCAGGTCAACGCGGCACTGTGCCAAGGGCGCATTGTCGGCGGCGGCCTTATCCGGCCGCTGCAAGGTATAATGGACCTCCCGGACATCTTGGCTCTCCAGGATTCGATCCAAAAAATTCGTCTGGGATATCGGCGGATTCGTAAGGGTGGCGGCTTTTCCGCTCGCGCTGCGGACCAGGACAAAACGGATATCCGGCGGATCCGACTGCAGCAGGCGCCAGCTCAAGAACACCGAGCCGTCCGGCCGCGCCAGCGCCACCATCCCCCGATCGAGCCGTTCGGCGCCGGCCGCGATCGACACGATCCCCGCCGGAAACGACAACCCGGCCAGCAACGAGACTACCCAACGTCTCTTCATCGTGACTACCTCCGCTGGGGCGGCGCGGCGCTCAATCCGTCTTCTTCAGCGTCACGCTGCGCAGGTTCATGACGTACGTGCCGGCGACCTTTTCGGGCTTGACCGAGAGGCAATACGTCCCCGGCTCGGCGATCTTGACCTTGCCCAGCGGCACCGGAACGAAGCGACCCCAGTCGCCGGTGGAGCGCACCGTACCCGAGAGCGTCTGGCCGGCGATCTCCAGGCGGTAGGGATTGCCGGGCGTGTCGGCCATCGACTGGGAGGCGATCACCTCGTATTCGCCGGCCTGCATGATCACCAGGTCCCAACTGACCCAGGCGTCCTTGTTGTTCCACATGCCGATGCAGTCCCGGTTCGCCCCCGGCTCGTAGGCCGCCCCGGAACCGTGAATGGCGGCCTCCTTGGCCTTCAATTCGCCCTGGGGATCCACCACCGTCATCTTGTTGATCGCCGCGAAGATCTCCTGATACGCCGCCGTCGCCTCCGCCTTCAGGGCCGGATCGTCGCGGAACCGGCCGGCGAACTCCAGCGACCAGGGCGCCGGGCTCTTGGCTACGGCCCCCAGAATCAGCTTCTTTTCGTCCGGCCGGCGGGCGGCGTCCATCGCCGCCTCGAACCGCTGCTGCTGGGTCGCCACGTCGGCGCCGCTGGCCTGGGAGGCCAGCCGGACGTACCCGCGCAGCGCCAGCACGTGACCGGTCAGGTCCGCTTCGCCCTTGGCCATCCCCAGCAGATCCGCCAGCGGCGCCGCGTCCGGCCAGTTCGCCAGGGCCCGAATCACCGTGGTCTTGTCGGTGCCGCCGCGCAGTTGGGTCCGCAGGGCCTCGAGCGCCCGGGCGCCGCCGATCTGCGGCAGCGCGTTGATCAGACGGCCCCTGGCATCGGCATCGGCCCGCTCCAACCGGGCCACCAGCGGCACCGAGAGGGCATCGGGATTGCCGCCTTGCTGGACCGCGCGGCGGGCCACGGCGGTCAGGGCCCGTTCCAATTCCCCCCGCTCCGAGCCGTCCGAAACGGCCGCGAGCAGTTCAGTCAGGGCGGCGATCTGCTCGGCCTGGCCCAGCTCGCCCAGCGCCTTATAGGCGGCCCGCCGCACGTTTGCATCCTGATCCCGGGCGGCGGCCGTCAGGGCCGCCAGGCTCGTAAGATCCCCGCGGACCGCCGCCGCCTCGATCACCCGGGCGCGGACGGCGGGATTCTGCTTGCCGGCGATTACGTTCTGCAGGGCGGCATCAACCCGCGGTCCATCCAGGCGGGTCAGGCTCTCGAAGGCCGCCCGTCCGGCGGCGTCCGACCGGGCCGCCATCTGGGCCAGCATATCGACCACCTCGGCCCCACCCAGGACCGCCAACGCCTGGATGGCCTGGACCCGAACCGCCTCGTCGCCGGCGGCAGCGAAGCGAGCCACCTCGGCCGCCGCCGTCTTGTCGGCCCGCTTTTCCAGGGCCTCCAGCAGCATGACCTGTCCCGGCGTCTCCAGCGAGCCCAGCAGTTTGACCAGCGAGGCGGTGGTCTGCGGATCCTCGGGCAGCTCGGCGATAAATTTCGCCGCCGCCTGTCGCAGTTGGGCATCGGCATCCTTGAGCATGGCGACGATCACCGGCGAGGCCTGCCGGGGATCCGCCAGGATCAATCCCCGGCTGGCGGCAACGCGGATCATGGTCGGCCGGCCGGCATCGGACATCTGTCGATAGATCTCGAGGGCCGCCGCCTTTTTGCCTTCGGCGGCCAGGCCGTCGGCGCAGCGGAGATAGGCGTCGTCTTTGAGCAGTTGCAGATCCGGTCGAACCTGCGCCCTCGCCAGGGCGGCGGCCGCCTCGTCGCCGCCGATATCGCCCAGGGCCCGCAGGGCCGCCTGGGCCAGGGCTGGATTCGCCGAGCCGATCAGGCCGGCGATCTGTCCAGCGGCCTGCCGGTCCCGCCGGGCGCCCAGGGAGCCGACCAGGCCGATCTTCAACTCGATGTCGCCGATTCGTCCCAACGCGGCGCGCAGGGCATCCCCTGCCTCATCCGAGGGATTGAACTGCAGGGCGAATCGGGCCATGTGCGACAGTTTCTTGTCGTCGAGCAAACGGGCCAGGGCCGCAACACACTGCCTCGTGCCGATCTGGCGCAGCAGGCGGCAGACATACTGCTTGCCGGCATAGGTCGCCTGGGGCGAATCCAAGACCGCCAGCAACTGGCTCTCCACCTGTTGCAACTGCGACGGGGACGCCCCGCGCAGGGCCTCTTCCATCGCCATCATCTGACTGCGGTCCCGGTCGAACTGCCAGTTGATAATCTGGTCCGTCGGGACGCGGATGGCCGGTTTGATCCGGGCCAGTTCCGGGCGGACTGAGATCCGCTCGGCCGTGGGAAAGTCCTTGGGTACCTCCGTCCGGGTCACCTTGCCGGTGGCGGCCCATTCAGCCCCCCGCTGGAGCGTCACGGCAAATCCGACGCAGCTCATCGAATAGGGATCGTGCCCCAGGACGGTATGGAAGATGCGGCCGCTACCGTAGGAGATGGTAAACAGCACCGGCTCCTCGCGGCCGGTGCCGCCCTGCTCGGTCGGCTGAAAGCCGGTCGCCAGCAGGATAAGGTTGCGGGCCGGTCCCCGCAGCCGGCTGTAGAGTTCATCCTTGGCGTGCAGCCAGCGGGCGGGCAATCCCTGGGTAATGGGATGCTCACCGTCGCGGATGGTCACGGGGAATGGATTCGCCTGGCCGTGGGCGCCGCCGCCGCCGGGACTGGTATCGCGCACCAGGTTGCCGTCCCGCCAATAGACATAGGGCCCGGAGCGCTCGTTGCGGCCGCCCCAGCCGCCCAGGCCGATGATCTCATTGAATTCCTTCCAGCCGGCGAAGGCATTGTCCGCCGCGTGGAAGACCACCACGCCGCCGCCGTTCTCGACGTAGCGGACAAAGGCCTGGCGGGTGACTTCCGGCCAGTCGTCGCCGGTATAATTCAGGACGACCACGTCATACTGGGAAAAGTCCGGCTGGAAATCGGCCATCGGCTGGCCCGCCGGCGGCGTGGTCGCCACCTCCACCCGGAACAGACCGGTCTCGGCGAGGATGGCCTCCAGCACCGGGCTGGTGGCCTTCCAGTTGTGATTGTTCTGGCCGTCGACGATCAGCGCCGCCAGCGGCCGGGCCGCCCCGGCGCGGTCCAGATCCTGCAGGCGGATGTTGCGCCACTTGACCTGCAGGCCGGATTTCGGATCGGAATGGACCTGCAGGGCGATGAACCCCCGCCGGGTCATATCGTCTTTCAGGTCCGCGGCCGGCACGCCATTGACCCAGGTGCGCATCCGGTCGCCGATCGCCTCGATCCGATAGTGGTTCCACTGGTTCTGCCGGAAGGCCTGCTGGGCGGCGGGCCTGTCCTTGAGATCGAACAGCCAGCCGCGGCGGGCCTCGTCGTAGATGCCGCCGCTCCAGGCCCGCGCCGACGGGTCGATCTCCACCTGGTAGCCGTGCACGCGGCCGTTCTTGAAATCCGGCCGGCTTTCGCTGCGGATCTGGATCCCCGAATTGAGCGCGGGATCCACCCAGAATTCCAGCTCCAGGATGAAATCGCCGTAGTCCTTCTCGGTGCAGAGAAAGCTGTTGGGCGTGCCCGCGACGGTCGTGCCGACGATGACGCCGTCGACGACCTCGTACCTGGCCTGGCCGTTGCGCTGGACCCAGCCGTTGAGGGTCTTTCCATCGAAGAGATCCTGCCAGGATTCCTCACCCGCCGCCCATCCGGTCGGCAGAAGAATACCCGCCAGCAAAAACAGACTCATGTGCCTTAGCAAGCCTTTCATATGTCCATCCTTTCCGTATGTTTTTTTTCGGCCCCCGGCCGCAACTACCATTCCTTCGGCACGCCCCATCCACCCACCGGCTCACCACCTGTCGCCCGCGAAACTTGGCGAGGAATATGGGCTAAAGTGTCCAGGGCTCGCGGTACGCCCGGCCCAGCAGCGCCGCGGCGCCGGGATCGTTCAGGATCTGCTCGGTATCCGGATTCCAGCGGATCCTGCGGCCGGTGAGCATGGCGATCTCGCCCAGGAGCCCGACGCTGATGGAGCGATGGCCCACCTCGGCCGGGGCGATGGGCAGTTGCCGGGTCTTGACGGCATCGAGGAAGTCCTGCTTGTGATCGCGGCTGCGGTGCAGGTGGATCTCGCCGGGACCGATTTGCTCCTGGAGCACCCCGGCGGGCTCGGCCTGCAACAGGCCGCGGCGGACGTAGATCCAGCCCTTCTCGCCGTACCACTTGGTGCCCTGGGGGACCTGCTGGTTGTTGGCCACGGTCATCACCACGCCGTTTTGGTAGGTGCAGTCGAACTTGTAGGCGAAGGGGACGTTATAGAGGCCGGATTCGGGATACTCGCCCCGCCCCTCGATCGCGACGGGCCCGGTGGTGTCCCAGCCCATGCCCCAGTGGGCGATATCGATGTGGTGTCCGGCCCAGTCGGTCAGTTGGCCGCCGGAGTAGTCCATGATCCAGCGCCAATCCCAGTGGCAGCCGCCCTGCCCGAAGTTGCAGTAGGGCCGCCAGGGCGCCGGTCCCAGCCAGAACTCCCAGTCGAGGGTATCCGGCACGGGGATCTCCGGCTGCGGGTCCCGCCGGCCGCCGGTGGGCAGGCCCACCTCGATCTTGAGGACCTTGCCGATGCGGCCGTTGCGGACCAGCTCGGCGGCAAGATGGAAATCGCGTTCGGAGCGCTGCTGGCTGCCGGTCTGCCAGACGCGGCCGAAGCGGTGCACGGCGTCGCAGATGGCCCGGCCTTCCCGGATGGAGCGGGCGAAGGGCTTCTGGCCGTGGATATCCAGACCGGCCCGCGCCGCGGCGATGGCGGGGATCGCGTGCCAATGATCCGGCACGGCCGTCATCACCGCGTCCAGATCGCCGCGGCCGATCAGCTCGCGAAAATCGAGATAGGCCCGGCAGTCCTGGTTGTTGTACCGTTCGTTCACGATCTTTCGGGCGTTTTCGCGGTGATTTCGATCCACGTCGCAGACGGCGACGAACTGGACCTCCGGCTTGCCGAGAAACCCCTGCAGGTCCCCGGTCCCCATCGAGCCCACCCCGATCGCCCCCATGACGATGCGGTTGCTGGCCGCGACGCTGCCGTTGGCGCCCCGGGCGGCCTGGGGGATATAGACGGGAAAACTCAGGGCCGCGCCGGCGGCGGCGGTTTTTTTCAGGAATTGTCGTCGGCTGATCGGTTGCTTCCTAGGCATGTTTGATTTTCTCCTACTTAACGCGCTCGCGGAAAAACGAGAGGCACGGACACCACACGAACGACTGTTTCATAACTTCAGTAAAGAGCGTTGTTCATCTTGACAACCAAAGGGGGATCCGTCGGGAAATAGTTTATAAGTGTTTTTATGATAACGACTTGAAATCATCCCCACTCCCGTTTGGTCTCGATCCGCGCCGTCGGGCGGCGGTGCTCAGGTTTCAGGCAGGCTCATTCGCACGCTACGGGGATCGCCGGGCGTTATCCTTCTTCCCGCGTCGGATTCAGTATAGTTTCTGGCCTCCGGATGTCAAGGGCCGGATTAGGTCGGTCACGGCGGCGGCTGAGGGGATAATTTTCTCCTGTCCCTGGAGCAAATAAACCGGTAGGATTGGGCCATGTGTATATTTTACATCGAACCCTGTAGATCAAGATGAGGAGAAATTGATGATTGGCAAAACGATAGTGATCGTACTGGCGGCAACGGGCATGGCGCTGGGGGCCGGCCAGGCCGGTATGGCGGCGGATGAGGCCGTCAAGCCGGACGCCGCCGCCGAGCAGGCCGCCCCGGCCGTCAAGGTGGACAAACCGGTATTCCAGAACGACATGGACAAGGTCAGTTACGTGATCGGCATGCAGATCGGCAACGGCCTCAAGAGCCAGCAGATCGCCGTGAACCTCAAGCTGCTGCTGCGGGGCATCGAGGAGGTCCTGCAAGGCATCCAGCCGTCCTTGACGCCGCAGGAGCAGCAGCAGGTCATGATGGCCTTTCAACAGCAGCAGCGGAAAAAAATGGAAGAGATGCAAAAGGCGGAGGCGATGAAGAACATGAAACCCGAGGACCAATGGAAGCTGAACCTGGAAAAGCCGGCGCTGATGGAATTTGCCGCCGATACGGACTACTACTGGATCCTGGAGACGAGCAAGGGAACGATCCGGATCAAGCTCATGCCGGACGTGGCGCCCATGCACGTGACCAGCACGATCTTCCTGACGAAGAAGGGGTATTACGACAACCTGACGTTCCACCGGGTGATCCCGGAATTCATGGCCCAGGGCGGCTGTCCGCTGGGCACGGGCAGCGGCGGGCCGGGCTATTCCTACGACGGCGAGATCGATCCCAAGGTCAAGCACGACCGGCCGTACCTGCTGAGCATGGCGAACGCCGGGCCGGGCACGGACGGCAGCCAGTTCTTCCTGACATTCAAGGCGGCCCCCTGGCTGGACGGCAAGCACACGATCTTCGGCGAGATCACCGAAGGCCAGGACGTCATGGCCACCCTCGAAGCGGCCGGCTCGCCCAACGGCAAGCCCA
>JAFGFX010000226.1 GCA_016930855.1 Sedimentisphaerales bacterium
ATCGGCGATCCGCTCTACCGGCCGGTCTACCGGAAAACCGGCCAAAATTACGACCCGGTTTCGCCCGGAGAATCCGGGAAATAGGCTTGATTTTCCCGGCCGGGCCCGATAAAAATGCCTCCGGCAGCCAGCCAGATTCTGACAAGACGCTCTGTCGACGTGGAAAACGACCTCTAATAGCTTGTTGCACCGGTTTGATCCGGCCAAGGCGATCCGGCCGGCAAACCGGGCAGTCCTAAAGAGGAACATCTTTACGAAAGGAAATCGCCTTGAGAAAATCGTAACGCCCGGTCCCTGATAAAGAGGGTAAAAAATACGGATTGTGCCGATTATACGGGCAAATCCAGGGCCGGGAGGATTCCAGGGATACCTTAGGTAGGCAGAAAGGAAGGTAAGGTATGAAGTGCAAACATGTACTGTGGGCGACACTGGCAGTCTTGACCGTGGTATCGGCATTCGCCTGGGCCCAGGAGACCGGGCATTATCCGCTGGGCGTCGAAGGCCTCAAGGCGGGCACCCTGCCGCCGCCCGGTCTGTACTCCCGCAATTATCTGCTGTATTACAACGCCAACGTCTTCCGCGACCGCAGCGGCAATAACGCCGGCCTGGGCGCCGATATCGACGCGTTGGTCTTCGCCCCCCGCCTGATCTGGATCACCAACCAACAGATCCTGGGGGCGGACTACGGCATGGACGCCCTGCTGCCCATCCCCTATCAGGATGTGGAATTGAACCGCATCGGCCTCAAGGACAACGACTTCTGCTACGGGGACATCTGCGTCGAGCCGATCGATCTGGCCTGGCACGGCGAGCGGTGGGACCTGGGCGCCGCCTACGCCCTCTGGATGCCGACCGGCAAATACAACCGCCCGCGGGCCGGCGCCAATCACCTGGCCAATCCGGGCAAGGACTTCTGGACCAACATGTTCACCTTCGGAGGCACCTACTATCTCGATGAGGAGAAGACCCTGCACGCCTCCGCCCTGGGCCGCTACGAGATCCACAGCCGCAAGGATCATACGGACGTCAAGCCGGGCCAGAACATCCTGGTCGAATGGGGCGTCGGCAAGACCCTGGCGAAGATCTGGGACGTCGGCGTGATCGGATACGCCCAATGGCAGCTCACCGACGACAAGGGCTCCGACGTCGCCGACGCCATCCAGGGCATCCACGACCGGGTGGCGGCGATCGGGCCGGAGGTCAGCGTCTTCGTGCCGCCGATTAAGAGCATTCTCTCGGTGCGGGCCGCCTGGGAATTCAGCGCCGTGGATCGCCCGGAAGGGACCACGGTGGTATTCACCTTCACCAAGATCTTTTAAATACCATCGAGGCATAAGCCATATATCGTACCTTATGCCCTCAGATCGAGGCATAAGCCATACAACGTCTGTTATGCCCCGAGATCGGTGCAAAGGCCATACATAGATAGTTGGTTATGCCCGAAGACTGGTGCAGGGGCCAAACCAGGGCGGTTTTATGCCCCGGGACCGGCCCGACAGGCCTAACCAGGACGGTTGTCCGGTGTGATATCAGACTCGACCCAACGGGCGCAACGTTCCGCCAGAGTCCTCGATGCGCCCCGCCGGACTTCCGTCGGCAGGCGGCGGATTTTGTTGTGACAGATGCCCTGTACACCGCGGCGTGTTTCTGGTAAAAAACACAATGGTCGGGATGAGAGTGTACGACTGCGAGGCGTACGGGTAACAGAACCGATGGGTACTAAAAAGGAGCTATCTCAATGGCAGTAAAGGTGTTTCTGGACGAAAAAGACATACCGCGGCAATGGTACAATCTGGCGGCCGACCTGCCGACGCCGTTGCAGCCGCCGCTCGGCCCGGACGGCAAGCCGATCTCGCCCGACATGCTGGCGCCGGTCTTCCCCATGAACCTGATCGAGCAGGAGGTCAGCCAGGAGCGGTGGATCGACATCCCGGAAGGCATCCTGGATATCCTGTACCGCTGGCGGCCGAGCCCGCTGTATCGGGCCAAGTACCTGGAAGAGGCCCTGGATACCCCGGCGCGGATCTACTACAAAAACGAAGGCGTCAGCCCGCCGGGCAGCCATAAACCAAACACGGCCGTCGCCCAGGCCTGGTACAACAAGCAGTTCGGCATCAAGCGGCTGACCACCGAGACGGGCGCCGGCCAGTGGGGCTCGGCCCTGGCGTTCGCCTGCGCCCTGCTGGACCTGGAATGCAAGGTCTTCATGGTGCGGATCAGCTTCGACCAGAAGCCCTTCCGCCGGTTGATGATGGAGACCTGGGGCGCCAATTGCATCCCCAGCCCCAGCCCCGAGACGCAGGCCGGACGCGCCATCCTGGAAAAAATGCCGGATACGCCCGGCAGCCTCGGGATCGCCATCAGCGAGGCGATCGAGGCGGCGGTCACCGATCCCAGCGGCCAGACCCGCTACTCGCTGGGCAGCGTCCTGAATCACGTCATGCTGCATCAGACGATCATCGGCCTGGAAGCGAAGAAGCAGTTGGCCAAAGTCGGCGAGAAGAAGGTCGACGTGGTGATCGGCTGCGCCGGCGGCGGCAGCAACTTCGCCGGCCTGGCCTTCCCCTTCGTGGCCGACAAGATCGCCGGCGCCAACATCCGGATCATCCCCGTCGAGCCCACGTCGTGTCCGACGATGACGCGGGCGCCCTTTGCCTATGACCACGGCGATACCGCCAAGATGACCCCGCTGCTGCCGATGCATTCGCTGGGCCACGGATTCGTGCCGCCGCCGATCCACGCCGGCGGCCTGCGCTACCACGGCCTGGCGCCGCTGGTCAGCCAGGCCATCGTGGAGGGCCTGCTGGAGCCGCTGGCCCTCAACCAGCTGGAATGCTACGAGGCCGCCCTGCTCTGGGCCCGCACCGAAGGGTATATCAGCGCCCCGGAGACCAGCCACGCCCTGGCCGCCACCATCCGCCAGGCCAAGCAGGCCAAGGAGGAAGGCAAGGAACGGGTCATCCTGATGAACTGGAGCGGCCACGGATTGATGGACCTGACCGGCTACCAGGCCTACCTCGAAGGCCGGCTGGAAGACTTCCCCCTGCCGGAAGACATGCTGCAAAACTCCCTGGCGGCCATCAAGGATCTGCCCAAACCCAGTATGGCCAAAAGCGGAAAATGGTAACCCACCGGGGCGATCTTGCCGTCCGGGAGATATTCCCCCGGGGATAACCGTCTTACGGGGCCAATAGGGCTGGCGACGGGGCAAACCCGTGTAGGCCGACCGTGCTACCAAAGTGAATGATTGTACCGCTCGGCGTGCGGATTCCTTCGCACGCCGAGCTTGTTTGCGAACCGTCCCCGCCTTATAATGTACCGAACGGAACATCGCACCACGCATACCCTCTCGCGAAACAACGGGTGCGGCAGACCAATCCGCCGAGGTAAAACATGAAAACCATACCGTGGCTCTGGGGCTGTGTTCTGATTTGTGGTTCCGGTCTCGCAACGCCGTCTGGGGCCGCCGAACCGGCGCAGATCAGCGGTGAACGGATGACCTGGCATGCCGTGACGCTCACCTTCGACGGCCCGCAGACGAGCGAACAGGCCGATCCCAATCCCTTCCTGGACTACCGGCTGATTGTGACCTTCACCCAGGGCGATAAAGAAATTACCGTGCCCGGCTTCTACGCCGCCGACGGCAACGCCGCCCAGACCGGCGGCGGCGCGGGCAACCGCTGGCGGGTGCATTTCGTCCCTGAGACGGCCGGCCCCTGGTCGTACCGGGCGTCCTTTCGCACCGGCAAGCACGTCGCCCTGAACGATGACCCCCAGGCCGGAACTCCCGCCGCCTTCGATGGCGCCCAGGGCCGCTTTACCGTGACCGACAGCGACAAGGGCGGCCGCGACTTCCGCGGACAGGGCTTCCTGCGCCACGGCGAGGGCCGCTACCTGCAATTTGCCGGCAGCGGGGCCTACTTCCTCAAGGGCGGCGCCGACAGCCCGGAGAACTTCCTGGCCTACGCCGACTTCGACGACACCTACGACACGGCCGAGCTGAAACGGCCCGGCGAAGCGGCCGGCGGCAAATTCCTGCACACCTACGAGCCCCACGTTGGCGACTGGCGGCCGTCCGATCCGACCTGGAGGAACGGCCGGGGCAAGGGCATCATCGGCGCCCTGAATTACCTGGCGGCCAAGGGCATGAACAGCGTCTATTTCATTTGCTACAACATCGACGGCGGCGACGGCAAGGACGTCTGGCCCTGGACCGGCCCCGACCAAAAGACCCGCTTCGATTGCAGCAAGCTCGACCAGTGGGAGATCGTCTTTTCCCACATGGATCGTCTCGGCCTGATGCTGCACATCATCACCCAGGAGCAGGAAAACGACCAGGCCCTGGACGGCGGCGAGCTCGGCGACCAGCGCAAACTGTACTACCGCGAGCTGATCGCCCGCTTCGCCCATCACCTGGGGTTGACCTGGAACCTCGGCGAGGAAAACACCAACACCGACGCCCAGCGCCGCGCCTTCTGCCAATACATCAAGCAGCTCGATCCCTACGACCATCCGATCGTCTGCCACACCTATCCCGGCCAGTACGACCAGGTGTACCGCCCGCTGCTGGGCTGCGAATATTTCGACGGAGCCTCCCTGCAAACGAACGACACGCACGACCAGACGATCACCTGGATCGACCGGTCGCGGCAGAGCG
>JAFGFX010000227.1 GCA_016930855.1 Sedimentisphaerales bacterium
CGCCAGCGCCCGCGTCCGGGGCCAGTCCAGCCGCAGCATCTCGACCACGTCCAAGGGGCCCGCCGTGAAGATCCGCTTGGTCCCCCGGCGCCGCCGCCGGCCGAACAGCGAGCCGATCGGCTCGGCCAGCCGCCGGCACGCCCGGCCCAATCCGCTCTGCTGGCGCAGGTAGCCCCACTGGCGCAGTATGCTGTTCGGCCGCACGCGGCCGTAGCGGGGGCCCTGGCCGTGGTCGCTGGTGATCATCACCAGGTCATCCGAGCCCGATGCCAGGGCGGCCAGCTTGGCCAGGATGGCGTCCAGCCGTCCGAACAGATCAAACATTCGCTCGGCCTGGCGGGGCCATTTCTCCCAGCCGTCCGGCAGCAGGTAGCCCATCAGCTTGTGCTGCATGAGGTCCATCTGGTGACTCACGACCATCATCACGTCCCAGCCGTAGCGGTCCGTGACCAGTTGCGCCAGCTCGTAGGTGTGCTCGAAGCTGCGCTGGCAGGCGCGGACGACCTGGTCGAAGGCATCAGGATCCTTCTCATCCACGTTCCACTGCACCAGGATGTTGTAATCGGGGATCTGCCGGCGGATCAGGTCCTTCAGGGCGGCCGGGAAGGTCACCTCGGCGGCCATGCCGGGGCAGCCGTAGCCCGACGTCATCACGCCGTTGACCGGGTACGGCGGGTAGTGCATCGGCACGTTCAACGCGGCGACCCGGTGGCCGCGGCGGCTCAGGACCTGCCAGATCGTCTCAACCCGGACGTCCTGCGACCGGGCGAAGCACAGGCGGTTGTTCGCGAAGTCGTACCGCTCGAAGCCCACGATGCCGTGCCGGGCCGGATGGACGCCGCTGAGCATCGCCGTCCAGCCGGACGAGGTGATCGGCGGGTTCGTCGAGCGCAGGATCCCCGAGCAGCCGCCGTCCCGCAGCGCCTTGAGATGGGGCATCAGGCCGCGCTCGAGCAGGGGATCCAGCGTCAGCCAGGTGGCGCTGTCCAGGCCGATGATCAATATTTTCCTGCTGCTCATTGCCGCTGGCCGCCTGGGACGGCAGGGATGATCCCGGCCGCCCGCTTGGGTACGCACTGTCTGTTAAACCAATCGCCCGTCCGGCGAAAAAACACCCCGGTTGGAACCGCTGCTTCGTATCATCGGACACGCCGGGGTTGAGTAGTATATCATCCATGCTATCTGCTCCTTCGACGGCCGGTCAAGGGTAAAATGGCCGGAGGCGAACCGGCCGTTTTCCGCCGGCCGATGTTGCCAGAACCGACGCGGGCGGTATAATATCCCTTCATGCAGCGGGATTCGAATTATATCTATGAAGAGGACCAGTGGCGCCTGCTGGAAGGGCCGTTCACCTTGGAGCACTGCAAATGGCATCGCTCGATCCAGAAGCGCTGCCGGTCGCTGCGCCGCCTGTTCTTTCGGCCCCGGGCCCGGATCCGCGAGCGGATCGTGGAGTATCCGCTGGCAATCGCGGCGCTGGGGCGGCTGCCGGCCGGCAGCCGCGTGGCGGACCTGGGCGGGGCGTCCAGCCTGCTGGGATTGTACCTGGCGGCCCTGGGCCATCAGGTGCAGGTGCTGGACCTGCGGCCCTCGCCGCTGCGGCATCCGATGGTGCAGGTCCGCCAGCTCGACATCTTCGCCAACGACCTGCCGGACGATTGCCTCGACGGGATCAGTTGCATCTCGGTGATCGAGCACGTGGGGATCGTCCGCTACGGCGGCGCCGAGCGGGTCGACGGCGACCTGGCGCTCTGCCGGGAGATGCGGCGGCTGTGCCGGCCGGGGGGGCTGGTTCTGCTCAGCGCCCCCTACGGCCGGGGTCACGATCCGGCCAAAGACGGCCGGCCGGCGGGTTTTCGCATCTACGATCGGGACCGGCTGGAAAGACTGTTGGATGGATTTTCCCGGGAGTCGGTGCGGTTCTTCGTAATGAATGAGGGCGTCTGGCGCCAGACGGACCAGCAGACGGCCGATCAGGTGGCGACCAGCCGGCCCTGCAACGCGATTTTTTTCGCTGAGCTGCGCTGCCCGGATCAGGCGGGAGCGGGATCGTCCTGACTCGCCGGCGGTTAGGAAATACGAAATGGGTTCACAAGCCGAAGAACGCTATCGCCACTATCAGGCGTTTTATCTGCGGGACGACAAGGGCCAGGCCGACCGCTATCGCCGGCAGGTCCGCGACTATCGCCGGAAATACGGCGATCTGCTGGCGGGCGCCGCCCGCGCTAGCGCCCTGGATATCGGTTGTGCCAACGGCATGCTGGCGGCGTTCTTGAAGGAGCAGGGTTTTGACCAGGTCGTGGGGATCGATTGCAACGCCGAATTGATCGAGCAGGCGCGGGCGAACGTCGAGGCGGAGTTTCATGCCGGCGACGCCCTGGAGTTTTTGCGGGCCGGCCGGCAGTTCGATGTCATTTTCCTGCTGAACATAGTGGAGCACATCGAGCGGGACCGGCTGGTGGAGTTTATGACGGCCGTGCGGCAGTCCCTGTGCGGCGGCGGCTTCGCCGTGGTCCGCACGCCGAACATGAATCACCTGCTGGCGGCGGGCCACCTGGCGGACGATCTGACCCATTTTTCGGGCCTGACCGAGCAGAGCCTGCGGCAGTTGGCCCAGGCGGCCGGGTTCGGCCGGACGGAGTTTCTCGATCAGTTTTCCATGCAGAATGTCAAGGGCAAGGTCAAGACCATCCTGGCCTGGCCGCTGCATAAGATCCTGTTTTGGCTGCGGGGCGGCAGCCGCCCGAGACTTTTTTACCGCAACCTGTACGCCCGCTTGACGCCTTGAGGGGGATAATCGGCGGATGCCGGTTGCCCCGTCGGACCAGAGCAATACAACAGGATGGGGATGCCACTTACATGACAGCGTGCAGGCAGGAGGCCGGTGATATCGTCAGCAGTACCGCACGCTGGACGCATCTGCGGTTGGATTTTCCGCGGCTGCCGACCGGGCTCGAGGGCCTGCGGCTGGTGGTCCTGGGCGATCTGCACAGCTTCGGCTGGCACCGGCCCGAGCGGCGGCTGCTGAGCGACCTCGGCCGGCGGTCCTGCGATTTGATGTTATGCACGGGGGATATCTGCCACCCGCATCGGATGCACCTGTTCGGCAAGGACCGCCAACCCGAATGGTCCGGGATCCAGGAACGCTTCGGCTGCCGGTGGATCGCCCCGGAGGTGACCCGGGCGGTGGAGGTCCTCGGCCGGCTCGTCGAGGCGGCCCGGCCGAGACTGGGGGCGTTTGCGGTCCAGGGCAACCACGATCCGGCGTTGCTCTATGAGCGGCTCGCCGGGCGGCAGGTCCGCTGTCTGGACAACGAATCGCTGGCGGTCGAGATACCCGGCGGTGGGATGTTGCAGCTTTGCGGCGTCCGCTGCGGCAGTCGCGACTCCACCGATGTGCCGGCGGCCCTGCTGGGCCTGTCGCCGGAGCGGTTCACTATCGGGTTGTGTCATCTTCCCGAGCTGGCCGAGCCGCTGGCGGCCGGCGGGGTGGAATTGGTCCTGTGCGGTCACACCCACGGCGGCCAGTTGTGCCTGCCGAACGGCAGGCCCCTGATGACCCACAGCCGCACGGGGGCGACCTATCTGCGCGGCCTGTATCATACCCAGGCCGGGTATATCTACGTTACGCGGGGTGTGGGCTCGACGCTGGTTCCCTTTCGACTGTTCTGCCCGCCGGAGGTCGTGTACGTGACATTGCATCGGGGAGACAGGCTGCCGGTATCGGGTATGGCCGCAGATTGACTTGCTGGGGGACCAAGTCGGCAGGCGCGACGAGAAATCCCGGAATACCATTGGGCAGGATATTTGCCTGATGGATGATTACGACCAAGGTGCCTATACGGCGCTGAGCGCGAATTCGGCGCCGGCCAGGAGGGCCTGGCGGTTTGGGCCCAGGGTGTTGTGATAGCGAGCGGCCAGGACCTGCGGCAGGCTGTCGGCGACCCGTTCGACATCGAGAAGCTCCCGGCGGGCCAGGTAGGCGCCCAGGGCGACCATGTTGGCCGATTTGGGCGAGCCCAGTTCCAGCGCCAGATCGTCGGCGGGAACGGCCAGAAACTCGATATCGCCGCGGGCCGGATCGGTCTCGATCATGGAGCGGTTCATCACCAGCAGGCCGCCGGACTGCATCTTGGGGCTGAAGCGATCCAGCGAGGCCTTGTTCATGGCGATGACCGTGGAGGGATTTGCCACCACCGGCGAGGCGATGGGCTCCGTGGCGATCACGACCATGCAGTTGGCGGTGCCGCCGCGGACCTCGGGGCCGTAGCTGGGCATGTAGGTGATCTGGTAGCCGGCCTGCATGGCGGCCTGGCTGAGCAGCTTGCCGATCAGGATGACGCCCTGGCCGCCGAATCCGGCGATGACGATCTCTTCAAATAGTCCTTTTGCAATCATGGCG
>JAFGFX010000228.1 GCA_016930855.1 Sedimentisphaerales bacterium
ACGATCCCCAGACCCGCCCGAAACGCATTCAGGACCTGGCGGTCGGTGATCTGAATCCGTATCCCCTGGCAGGGCTGATCCTTGTATTTGGAATCCAGCGGGGTGAAATGGGCCGGTTGAAACTCCACGCCCGGCAGGTTCATCCGCTGCAGGGCGATCCTAAGTTCGCCGGCATTCAGCCACGGCGCCCCGAATTGCAGGAACGGCCGCTCGGTTCCCCGTCCCTCGGAGACATTGGTGCCCTCCAGCAGGCAGGTGCCCGGATAGATCACCGCGGCGTCCAGCTCCTTGATGTTCGGCGAGGGCGGCACAAACGTCAATCCCGTCTGGTCAAACCACATCGTCCGCTTCCAGCCGGCGGCGACCACCACGCGCAGGTCCGCGCGGACGTGCCCGGTCAGCCAGCCCTCGCCGTTGATCATCTTGGCCAGTTCGCCCACCGTCATTCCATGCCGCTCCGGGATCGGATGCATCCCCACGAAGCTGGCGAACTGCCTGTCGAGAATATTGCCCTCCACCGCCACGCCGTTCAACGGATTGGGCCGATCGAGCACCACGAAGGGCTTGCCCTGCTCGGCCGCGGCCTCCAGGGCCAGCGTCAGCGTCGAGATGTAGGTATAGTAGCGGGCCCCCACGTCCTGCATGTCGAACACCAGCACGTCCACGTCCTCCAGCATGGCGGGCGTGGGTTTCCTCGTCTGGCCGTACACGCTGTACACGGCGACCTGCTCGTAGTGGTTGTCGCGGATGTCCTGACCCGCCTCGGCCGCACCGAACAGGCCGTGTTCCGGGGCGAACAATGCCGTCACCTTCACCTGCGGCATCTGCCGAAACACCTCGAGAATGGTCCGGCCGCGACTGTCCCGACCGGTATGATTGGTCAGTATCCCCACCCGCCGATGTTGAAACCAGTCGGCATGGTCGCCGACGCCATCCAGTCCCACCTGGACCTTGACCTGGCCCTGGCTGGGGCCCGGGCAGGCGAACCATACAACACATAGCATCACCATCCATCGAATAGAATTCTTCGTAGTACACAGCATAAGAGTTAACCCTCGTCCTTTCCGCGCAGTGCCTTGCGCCATCGTGACCACTACGGACAGGAAACACCCCGATGAGTCCCGCGCCGTCAGGGGATCAGACGCCTCCAGATTGTTCGGCCCGATCAGGGGGCACCAGCGGCGAGATCACGGCGCTGCCCGTCGATCTCAATATACCCCGAAATCCGGTCCGGGAAAAAGGTTATTTTCACGCCGCCGATTCGTACGGCGATTTTCCCGTCCCCTTTTTGCAGGACGGCCGGCTCGACGGTATCCACGTCCGCGTCGGTCGCCGTCAACACGTGCAAAAACACATCCGCCCGGGCGGCCGTTGGACAGGCAACCTCGATGCGGCAGGCGGGCGCCGGACCCGTATCCCGCCGGGGCGGGTACGCCTTTCCGCCGTAGCGATACAGATCGGGGCCGCTGACGCAGCGGATCTCGGGCCGCTCGGGCAGCAGCGTCTGGACGAACAACCGGCCTTGGCCGTTGGTGACGACCAAGTAGTTTTTCTCCTGCCGGGGCGGTTTCATCGCCTGCAGCAGCCAGGTTTTGCGAAACCCCGGATCAGTGGCGACCACCCGGTCGAAGACGACGAAGGTGCCCGGCCGCAGAAAGACGATCTGCCGCGTGAAGAGCTTCAATTTCTTCGCCGAGTAGGCCCGCGAACAATCGCCCGCCACGTACAGGTAGGAGCCGTGGTCTTGGCAGGCCACGATATCGGCGATGTCGTAGAGGGCGCGCTGCCGCTGCCACTGCTGCGGGTCCGAGACCGCCCCGTTATGGTGCGGCCAGTCGTGCGCCTGCCCGCCGTCGTTGCCGGTCACCTCACCGGCGCGGATGGCCGGCCAGATTTCCTGAGGATCGTGCACCAGGATCGTATTGTGGGCAATACTTCGCAGGTGGTAATTGACGTCGTGCGGGGAGCCGAAGTCATCGTAATGGCCGCCGTCGCCGGCCAGCTCCTCGTGTTTAAAAATCAGGAAATGCCCGGCGTCCAGATGCTGATGGGCGGTGAAGCGGTCGCCGCAGGTGAAAAGGAAATAGGTGGCCTCCTCGTCCCAGCCGCTGCGGGCATATACGCGGCCGGCGCCGCGGCTGTAATGGGACAGTTTGAAGGCGGATAGGTCTGCCGCTTTGACGGTAGAATCCCGCCAGAGAAAATCCTGGTAGGCGTACGCGCCCACGCTGCAGCGGGGCGTCGTTTCGTTGAAGGCGTGCACCGCCTGATGGGCCGGATCGTCGCCAAAGTGATTCACCAGGATCCGCCGGGCCGACAGGGCCTTGTCGCGGTCGCCGCCGAAGACCCGGCCGCCGCCGTCGCCCAGGGGTAGCGGCCGCCGGGAGCCGTAGATCCCGATGCCGGGATACATCTCGAACATGCTCGCGACGGCACGGTTCCGGAAAAAATCCGGCGCATCGGCGTAGTAGTCCCTGCCTTCACAGAACCGCGCCGCCTCGCAGAACCACAGCCATTCATACAGCCAGTAGTGGATGTAATACCCCTCCGCCCAGCCGCCGCCCGCCCCGGCCAGTTCCAGCGCCGGCGCCGCCCGCTGTCGCCAATCCTCTTCCAGGGCACGCAGAATCCCCGGCGCGCGTTCGTTTTCCTCATAGGCGGCGTAACAGGCCAGGCCGATGCCCCAGTGCTTGTAGCCGTACCAGCCGTTGTGAAACACGTGCGTCTCCGACTGGATATTGGCATCCACGGTCCGGTTCACGTAGTCGTGGAATGCCTGGCGCTGCGGGGGGGTCCAGTAGTCGTAACAGAGGTCGTACACCAGTGCGCAGAGGGCCAGATCGTGCCCGAAGGGCGTATGGCCTTTTTTGATCGGTCCTTCGATGAGGGCAAGCACCTCTTGGACCGCCCGCCTGCCGAGCGAGCCATCCTGCTCGATCGCGCAGACCAGCGCCCTCGAAATCACCCTGGCCGGATCCGATTCGGCCTGCTCCCGGGCGACGCGTGCCATCCGCTCATACGCCTGGCTTCGCTGCCGGGCCAGCTGTTGCAGTCTCTGCCGGTCGCCCAGCAGGCGGGGATGACCCGCCGTGACGGCGGCGTTCAGACTGGCCGCCGCGGCGCACATCCCCGTGCCGATCCCGAGAATGAACAGCCATCTTGACAACGGATTCTCCCTGGCGAGGGGAACACCCCCGCCCCGTCGCGCCGGGGCGTTCCTTTGCCCGCTAGATCTGGGAACAGGATGCCGGCCGCAAAAACAGATTCGTTATCCCGCAGAGGATTTTTTTGTCGGCGTATTCCGGCAGGGAACTGATCTGTTTCCACTCCGGGTGATTAACGAAGGTCCTCCAGTTCGCCTGGCGTTCCTGGTCATCCTTGAATACCAGCATGTAGGTCAGGTTCGGCATGCGGTCGCCGGCGATCGATTCACCGAAGAACACCGGATGCAGCCCGCACGTGCGGAAGATGGCGATCTCCGCCCGATTGAACATCTCGATCTTCTTCTGTCCGGTCAGGACGCTGGGGCTTTCGTAGATCCGCAGCTGCAGGATCCGGCCTTCGCTGCGGATGGGAGTTTCCAGCTGCGGCATGCCGGCGAAGGCGGCCAGCAGCGAGCATTCGATCCGCTTATAGGCCGGATCGGAGGCGGCAGCCTGGAGGAAATCCGCCCCCGCCGCGAGAAATTCCGAATCGGCCAGAAGCCTCTCGGTGCCGCGGGCGAACGATTCCAGCGACCGATGCCGCAGGAGCACATGGGCCGGCCCGAGTTTGTCCTGTGGATAGAACACCCCCACCGGCGCGATCTGGATGCGATTCAGGGCCGGAATCATGGCTCGCTGCAGGAAGAGATCGAGCCCTTCCTTTTGCTTTTCCGTATCCAGCTGATAGCGGCGCAGCTCATAATAATCCCGCTGGGTAGCGCCGCCCGCGGATTGCCCGTGCAGCAGGCAACTCGTCAGCGGTGCCGCGCCTGCCGCGCAGGCGGCCGTCAGGAAATCGCGTCTTCTCATGATAACATCCTCCTTGGCCAGGGTTTGTCTCATCCGGCCTCTGATCGCGCGCCGGTTTCTCGTTGGGCCGGACGCCTCCACGGCGGCTTACGGCCGGGGCCCATCATAGACAATGTTCGGTTGTTTTTCATTCCAATTCTTAGGCTATTTTTAAGGGAGAATACGCGGCGACCTGTCGTAAGTGATTGTTTCGCCGAACCATATATTTCCGGTTGCCGCCGGAATCGATTCCTCCGTAATAGAAGGTCCGCTATCTCGGATACCCCCGAATACGGCTTGCATTTTTGTCGGCCCTGTTCTATAATGAAACTGTATCTGGATAATGAGCCCGAAAGACTAACGTGGTCCAGGTGCCGCGTCTGGAGGGATCATTTCGTTGAGTATCTATGGTTCAGCACCAAGTCCGGCCGTGTATTTTTTCGTTTCTGATGCTCTGGATCAGTATGCTACCGGCGAATCCGTTCGCCACAGGGGCCGGCAGTTTCGGCCTTCGGCGTAACCTTCGCGTTGTCCGGGCAGCTCAAAAAGGAGAAAGCCATGCGCCCGCAAACAAACTTTTTTCGGTTCGAGTCTATCCGTTTCCGCGCCCGAGGCATTTGTCGAATCCGGCCGGCGGCCGTCCGGATCGCCCTGCCGCTGCTCTATCTGGCTCTGGTCGCCACCGCGCCGGCGGGAGCCAAGGTCAACGGCGACTGCGCCGTGAATTCCTCCACTGGTTTCTGCCAATTCAAGGATAAAGAGTGCAAAATCACCGTGGACGGCGTCTCCAAGGACGGCAAGTGCAAAAGCCATACCGTCGCCACGATCGGGGGGGTATGCGTCTGTACGCCCAACGACGGCAGCAAGGTGCAGGAGACCAAGGCCAATGCCGCTCCGAGCTCCGGACCGGGCCCCGTACCGCCGGCCCCGGCCACGATCGAATTTATCATCGCGCCGCCACCCGGCGAAGGGACCATCGCCCTCGTGCCGGAATTTCTCGGCGGGGGGATGGTCTTTGTCCCGGATTTTGCCGGGGCGGTCTCGATGCAGATCCTGCCCGGCGGCAGTCCCGACCTGGACGTGGTTCAAATCATCGGCGGCATGGCGGACGCCGGACCGGTCATGCTGCCCAACGGCCAATCCACCGGTTTCAACCATTTTGAGTTTGCCGGCCCCGGCATCCTGGAGGGCACCCTCGACCGCACGACCGGTGCGTTTTTCTTTACCGCGACCGGCGTATTGACTAATGAACTCTTTCCTCCATCGCGGCCGATTGAAACCGTCGGGCAGTATTTCGGCCTCGTCGACATGGCCACCGGCGAGGCGCAGGTGGATACCACCACCTTCGATCTTATGCCGCCGCCCTGTGACGGCGGTTACCTGCCGGGCGATCTCAACGGCGATTGCTACGTCAACCTGCTCGACTTTTACATCATGGCAACCCATTGGCTGGCCTGCAACGAACCGGCCGATCCCGATTGCTGGGATTAGGCGGCGAAGTCGCGTTGAGCTGCGCGTTCCAATCCAACTGCCGGATCGGTTAAAACAAAAACAGCATTACGGCGGGTCCCCCTCCCGGACGGCGGCTTCTATTTGGGGACCCCCATTCGTCCGATAACCACCGGATCCCTTCTTTCTTGCCTGCCTGATGCCTCTTGGCCGGATATACGGCGTCTCAGCGAACTCCTTGCCGCAGCGCCCTCTTCAGGGGATGTGACATGGGTGTTGCTGTCCACGCCCGATTGTGCCGGGCCGCCCATTCTGGCGAAGGGATATTTTTCCGGAACAGGCAAACCAAGACGGTACGTTGCCATGCCGATACTTAAACAAGTGTAGACAGAGATAACCCAAACCATTAATCCCGGGTGCGACACGGGGCTTCGATGGTTGGGCGGATAGGTACTGGATCGGAACATGCATGTGTAAGATCCGTTAGGGGACGTGGGCATCCAGGGGGTGGATCTTCCCGGCCCGTCGATGCGACGGGGAAACCCACGCGCTTAAGGATGGGCACAACGCAACCAGAGGTCGGGGTATGACGGTTCCGAGGCGATATGCGGATACAGGCAGATGCGGGCGACATGGGATCAAGTGCGATACAAAATGTGATTAGTATCTTGGCCCTGATGTTGTTGGGGTTTTTCGGGGGGCGATCCCCCTTTCTTGCGGCCGCGGAGACGGCCGGTCCCCAAGCCACTGCGGAATCGGACCGGCCGGAGGCTTCGGAATTACTGAACCTGTCGCTCGAAGACCTGATGAACATCGAGGTCACCTCGGTGGCGGGGGTGGAGCAATCCTGGTTCACTACGCCGGCGGCGATGTATGTGATTACCGCCGAGGACATCCGCCGCAGCGGGCACCGAAGCATTGCGGAACTTCTGCGGATGGTGCCCGGCCTGGCGGTCAGCCAGATGGATTCCCGTCACTGGGCGATTACGGTGCGCGGTTTCAATACGATCTTTGCCAACAAGCTGCTGGTTCTGATCGACGGCCGGATCGTGTACGATCCGATATTTGCCGGCACCCTGTGGGACCTCCAGGACCTCCTGCTGGAGGATATCGAGCGGATCGAGGTGATCCGCGGTCCCGGGGCCACCCTCTGGGGCGCCAACGCGGTCAACGGCGTCATCAATATCACCACCAAATCAGCCCGGGACAGCCAGGGCGGCTATTGGCTCGGCGGGGCGGGAACCGAGGAAAGGGGTTTCGGGGCGGTTCGCTACGGCGGGAAAGTGAATGATCAAGCGCATTACCGCGTTTGGACGAAGTACTTCAACCGGGATAATTTTCAGGATCCTTCCGGCGCCGATCGTCCCGACGACTGGGACTTCTCGCACGGGGGCTTCCGCCTGGATATCGAGGGGCAAAACGACACCGCGCTGATGCTGCAAGGCGACATGTTTTACAGCGATCGAATGGGCGAAGGGACCCGGGTGGCCGTACCGGGTCATCTGACCTGGATCGGCGTGGATCGGGACGGTCGCTCTGCCGGCGGCAACGTGCTGTTTCGCTTGCGGCAGGACAACTCAGCCACCTCGGACTGGACCCTGCAGGGGTACTATAACTTCGGAAAGACTGTCGCGTTCGCCGGGCTGGGGGTCCAGCGCCATACGGTGGACCTCGATTTTCGCTATCATTTCCGGTGGGGCGACTTCCAGGAAATCGTTACCGGTCTGGCCTGGCATCACACCCGCGACCATACCGAAGCGGGGGCGTTCGCCGGCTTTGATCCCGCCATTCGCACCGCCGACACCTTCAGCGGCTTCGTCCAGGACACCCTGACGATAGCTCCCGATGCGCTGTTTGCCATGCTGGGTTCCAAGTTTGAGCATAATGACTATACCGGCTTTGAAATCCAGCCGAGCGCGCGCCTGTGGTGGACGCCCAATCCGCGGCAAACAATCTGGACGTCGGTATCCCGCCCGGTGCGAACGCCCTCCCGCGCCGAATCGGACGGCGATCTCACGCTGGCTTATGTCGATGTGGGCCTGGTGTCGGGCGGCGGCCCCCTGGGGGTGTATTGGCCGGTCAAGCTGCAGGGCAACTCCGACGTGGAGTCGGAGGAACTGACTGCCTATGAATTGGGGTATCGGGTCCAACTGACGAACGAGCTGAGTCTGGATACCGCGGCCTTCTACAACGATTACCGAAAGCTGATCACCTTTTCCGCGGACGAGTTCGGTTCGTTTGACAATCTCGCCTCGGCGAAGACCTATGGCCTGGAAACCGCGTTCACCTGGCGGCCGTACGAGCAATGGAAAGTGGTCGGCAGCCACTCCTTTTTCCGATACGACATCCCCCAGGGCCACACGGTGGATGTGGAGTTGTCGACCCCCCGGAACCTGTTCCAGGTCCGTTCCTATCTGAATCTTGCGCAGAATCTGGACGTCAACGCCGCGACCTACTACACGGACAACAATCCGGACGACGACGCCCCGGCCTATCTGCGTTTCGATCTCGGGGTTACCTGGCGGCCGACGAAGAACCTGGAGTTGTCGCTGGTCGGCCAGAACCTGCTGGACGATTCCCACTATGAAATGACCAATCCCCTGTTTCTGTCGGCGCCGACGGAAGTGCCGCGGAGCATGTACGGACAACTCGTGTATCGATTCTAAGGATGCCTGACGGACGAAAGGGTACTCGTCGAGATCTGCTCGTCTAAAGGCCTCGCCCCCTGAGGTGCGCCGCAGATGTGATCCACGGTCGGCAGGTGATACTCAGGCCGTTTCCTTTTTCGGCAGGTCGGTAGTGGTAAACAGCGAGGTCTTGCCCTCGGCTACGTCCCGGTCGATCACATACTGGCCGACTTGCTCCTGTTCGGGCAGTTCGTACATGATGTTCAGCATGATCTCTTCCGTGACCGCGCGCAGGGCCCGGGCGCCGGTGTCGCGTTTGAGGGCCTTATGGGCGATGGCCTGCAGGGCGTCCTCGGTGAACGTCAACTCGCAGCCTTCCATTTCGAAGAACTTTTGGTACTGGCGGATCAGGGCGTTTTTCGGCTCGGTCAGGATCCGAATCAGCGCCGTTTCATCCAGCGGCTCCAGCGAGGCGGTCACCGGCAGCCGCCCGACCAGTTCCGGAATCA
Organism: Sedimentisphaerales bacterium; assembly: GCA_016930855.1. Taxonomy (GTDB): domain Bacteria; phylum Planctomycetota; class Phycisphaerae; order Sedimentisphaerales; family SM23-30; genus JAFGFX01. Next base: position 8,578 of record JAFGFX010000228.1, read on the forward strand.
TCCCGTAGTGAATCAAATCCTCCGGCGTGACCTGGCGGAGCACCTCGGCGGTCTGCGAGCAGGACTCGGCGGCCGGTTGCTGCTCGGCGGCGAATCCGATCATCTTCTTGCCGATCCGTTTCTTGATGATATCCTCGAGGCCGCTGAACGTGCCGCCGCAGATAAACAGGATCTGGGAGGTGTCCATCTGGATGTACTGCTGTTCCGGGTGCTTGCGGCCGCCCTGGGGCGGAATGTTGGCGATGGTTCCCTCCAGCAGCTTCAGCAGCGACTGCTGGACGCCTTCCCCCGAGACGTCCCGCGTGATGGAAACGTTCTGATTGGTCTTGCCGATCTTGTCGATCTCGTCCACGTAGATGATGCCGTGCTGGGCCGACTCGATGTCGAACTCCGCCGCCTGCAGGAGCCTCAGGAGGATGTTTTCCACGTCTTCCCCGACGTAGCCGGCCTCGGTGAGGGTGGTGGCGTCGCTGATGGCGAAGGGGACGTGCAGCAGGCGCGCCAGGGTGCGGGCCATGAGGGTTTTGCCGCAGCCGGTCGGCCCGATCAGCAGGACATTGCTTTTTTCGATCTCGACCTCGTCGTCATCGTCCATCAGGGTGTGATTGAGTCGCTTGTAGTGATTGTGCACCGCCACCGCGAGGTTCTTCTTGGCGAACTCCTGTCCGATCACGTATTCGTCCATGATCTCCTTGATTTGCCGCGGCGAGGGAATCGCATCAAAGAGCGGTTGATCGCTGGCCAGTTTGCGTTTTTCCTGCCGGACGATATGGGAGCACAATTCGACGCAACTGGCGCAGATATAGATATTGTCGGGCCCTTCGATGATGGGGCCGACTTCGCGTTCCCGCTTGCCGCAAAAACTACAGGTCCCGCTTCGCCGCCGGGTGGTGCCGGCGCCGCTACGTTTTTTCGTTGCCATGATGATCGTTCCTTTCCCGGACCATTATATACCCACCCCTTGGCCAGGTGCTAAGGGAAAATATCCATTCCGGCGACCGCGCCGTTCGAGCCGGGATTCGGGCCTATTTGGGCGTGCCGGGACGGTCCTGAGAGGTCCGGGCCGAATCCCAGGCGCCGCTTTCCTCGATCACCCGGGTCCGCAGGTTCTGGTATTCCTGCTCGGAGATCTGCCCCTCCTGACGCATCAGGCGCAGCTGTTCCAGGGTAAACGGGGTATTGCCGGTCGGATCGCTTTCCAGCGTTTTGCCGAATCGTCGGCGCACCCAAACCATCGCCGCCACGCCCCCCAGCAGCAGCAGGGCCAGGATCGATCCGATCCAGAGCATATCCTCGGCATTGATTTCGGCGATCATGGAGGTCTCCGGTATATCCGCCTGATTGTTTATACTGCAAACGGCCGCTATCGTCAAATCCGTTGGGCCCGACGGCCCGGGCAAAGACAATACCGGCTGCATGGGGCGTAAATCGACGCCGCCGGCCGGAAGCATATTGTTCTGCGAGAGAAGAACTTACGATAGACTACGGGTATTTGCCCCCTGGGATTTTGGGGCTGGAGATCGCGAGGGAACCGCGGAATTGGTAGGCCCAGCACTCGTGGTCTGGCCCATCTGTCCCGTCATCCAAGAGGGACGGGGTTGGTGGGTGCGGGCTTTCGCTGCGGGCAAGAGGGCGACGGGTTAATCCAGGATCAGACCGAGACTTTGTACCTGTTTTTTCAGGGATTCCCGCTGGATCGGCTTGATCATGTAGGCGTTGCAGCCGGAGCGGAAGGCCTGCTGCTTGTCGTTGTCCCCGTCCAGGCAGGTCGTCATGATGACCTTGACGCCTTCCGGCCGGTCAATGCCCTGGATCTCTTCGAGGCGGCGGATCTCCGACAGGGCCTCATGCCCGTTCATTTCCGGCATCATGATATCCATGCAGATCAGGTCGTACGGGCGCTTGTCCTCCAGGGAATTGGCGAAGGCATCCACCGCTTGGGAACCGTCGTTCGCCACGGCGCAGTCCCCGAATCGGGAGAGTATCGATTTCAAAACCCTGCTGCAAATCGGATCATCTTCCACTACCAGGCTTTTCATGCTTTGTTCCCCGTTTCTGTTTTGGGGCTGCTCGACGATCATAAAGACTCCCTTCCTTTTATTTTCTATTTCGCCTGGCAGACCCCATGGTAAGCTCGGCAGGCTTGGATTTATCGGTCGTTGGCGCGGTTGCCCTCGCCGTTGCCGCCTGTCGCATCCCGACTCGACGTAAGCGAAATACTGCTTAGGGGATGTATCGGCCGATGGCGGAATCCACTTTATCCCGGAAATCATTATTATCCCCGCCGGCCGCCGGGGATCCGGCCGGAGTTGGCCGCTCCGGCTGCCCGGGAAACCCGGCCGGTGGCACCATAAGGCATTGTCAGAATCCCCCCTCGCCGGTATACTTGCCTCGGCGCTGGACAGATACACCCGCCTTGGAGATGTCTATGGAACTGGCCATGATCAACGACACGATCGTCCCGATCGCCGAGGCCCGCATCCCGGCCCACGACCGCGGCCTGTTTTTCGGCGACGGCGTGTATGAGGTGGTCGCCGCCGCCGGCGGCCGGCTCTTTGGCCTGGACCGACACCTGCGGCGGCTGGAACACAGTCTGCGGGAGATGGACATGCTGGGGCGGGTGGACCTGGAGTTGATCGAGCAGCGGGTCCGCCGGGCCTACGCCGAGGCGCAATTGCCCGACGCGAAGGTCTATTTCCACCTCACCCGCGGATGTGCCCTGCGGGCCCACGAATACGACAGCGATTGGCAGCCGAACTTCTTCTTGACCGTCGGGGCCCGCCGCCGCCTGCCGTTTGAAACCGTCACCGCCATCACCCATCCGGACTGGCGCTGGAAGCGTTGCGATATCAAGTCGCTCAATCTGCTGGCCAACGTACTGGCCCAGAACGCCGCCCGCCGGCAGGGGGCGTACGAGGCCCTGCTGGTCGACGAGAACCATTGCGTCCTGGAGGCCACCGCCAATTCCGTGCTTCTGGTCCGGGATTCCGTCCTGCGGACCGCCCCCCTGCATGCCAATATTCTGCCCGGCATCACCCGGGCCCTGTTGCTGGAATGGGCCCCGGCGTTCGGCCTGGCGGTTCGCGAGGAATCCTTCACCGTCGAAGAGGCCTGCCAGGCGGACGAACTGATGCTCACCGGCACGACCTCCGAGGTTCTGGGCGTCCGCCAGCTCGACGGCCGCATGATCGCCGACGGCCGGCCGGGCCCCTGCACCCGGCGGTTCCGGCAGCGGCTGCAGGAGGCCATGCAACAGGATCGTTAGGGTGGAAGGCGGCGTAACCGTACGGGGGGGTATTCTCGTTCTCCCGGTGCAAGGCGCCCACTTTTTTAGGTGGCATGACCGTGCGGCCGGTGTAGCTGCTGCGTGTTACTTGGTCTTGTAGGCCTGCCGGGGATCGTAAACCGGTTCGGCGACGAACTCCAGCCGGCTGTCGCTGCCGGCCTCCAGGCGGCGGTAGAAGCAGGATTGATAGCCGACGTGGCACTGTCCGGCATCGACCTGCACCTTGAGGATCAGGCAGTCCTGATCGCAGTCGACCAGGATCTCCCGCACCTGCTGGGTGTGGCCGGACTGCTCCCCCTTGGTCCACAGCGCGCCGCGGGAGCGGGAATAATAGGTGGCCCGGCCCGTCGCGATCGTGCGGGACAGGGCCTCCTTGTTCATATAGGCAACCATCAGCACCTGGCCGGTTTCGGCATCCTGGGCGATCGCCGGCAACAGGCCGTGGGCGTTGAATTGCGGGGTAAACTGGGTTCCGGTTTCGATTTCCTTGCTGGCAGACATTCTCATTTCTCCGGGCAGTAAAGACGAATCCTCCCTTGCTGGCGGTTCGATCAGGCCACAGGGTAACGCCGGGGGCGGCAAACACAAAGGTTATTTTTCGACGCCGGCGATATTCATAATCGCCGGCGGACAGATCCCGAACACCCGCTGATCGACGGTATCGAAGCCGGCCTGGGTCAGCAGCCGCTCGAAGCGCCGGGCCGAGCAGTGGTGTACGTGGTTTTCGGCCCGGGCGACGCAGATGTCGAAGATGAAATGTCCCAGCGGATCATCGCGGCAACCGTCGATGAGGATCAGACGGCCGCCGGGCCGCAGCACCCGGCGCATCTCGCCGGCGGCCCGGTCCTGATGGGGGTAGTGGTGGAAGGAATTGCAGCAGGTGATCAGATCGAAATATGCCTCGGGAAACGGCAGATGCTCGGCGTCGCCCAGGGTGAACGCCAGTCGGTCCTGCCCGTCGCACAGCTGGGCCTTTTCCCGGGCGTAGTGCAGCATATTTTCCGACATGTCCAGCCCGAATCCGCTGCGGATGCGGTCGCCGAACGCCAGACAATGCATCAGAAGCGTGCCGGTGCCGCAGCCGATATCGAGGATCCGGATCGGTTCCCACCCCCGGCGTAACCAGTGTCGGATCTGGGCCAGCACCCGGCGATGGCTGGGGTTGAACAGCAGGATGTTGATCATGCCGCGATCGTAATGGTGTGCCCAGCGCTGAAAATGCACGTGGGCGCTTTGTTTCCATTCATGTCGGTGATCGCCTTGACGGCTCATAAAGGCCCTCCTGTCGATGCCGCTGCCGCATCGATATATTCGGACGTAGCTTTTGTGCCGGGAGCGAATTTATATCAAACCAGTATAATCCTGCGGCCAAGTAAATCAAGCCCGCCGGCCGAACCGGCAGAAACGGTCGTATGGTCCTCTGGGAGATGAATTTATATCGGACGGCGGAAAGCGCCCAAAACCGCCTCAGCCCTGGCGATTCCCCGCTGAAGTCGGCCGCCCCGCCGGTCGAAAAGGGATATATCTACGGGTGGCGACCGGGACGGACCGGACCGGCCGGGCCCACCAGTCCGATATGGCCGGGGATGCCGCCAACCGATCCCTCCGGCCCTGCCGGAGAAACAGCAGGCAAACGGGACCGAACGTGAAACTGGATAAGATCGAAAAACTTCTTCGCGACTGCTCGCTGAACGAGTTGGAAGCGGTCGAACGGATGCTCCAGGAATTGCTGGTCAAGGCCAAGATCACCTGTGAGCAGTTGGCGGACGACGACGGCCGCAAGCGCCGCAAGGAGCCCCGCTTCGAGACCAACATGCTGGGCACGCTCACCCGGTTGACCGACGTCAAGCCGGGCGAGCGCAAGGAATTCAGCGTCACGATCCGGGACGTCTCCCGGAATGGCATGAAACTGATCGTCGATCCGAATTTCATCCCGTCGCGGGTCGTGGAGATCACCTTCGCCGCCCCCGGCGGCAAGATCAAGCGCAGCATGCTGGAGATCGTCCGCATGCGGAAGATGGTGAACGAAGACGGCAGTTGGCTGGAAATCGGCTGTCGCAGCATCGTTGAGGAACATGTCCGGCGGCTGCGGCTTCAGGAGGAAAAGATCGCCAAAATGCGCAGCAAGCTGCACACCAAAACCAATATCCTGGTCCTGGTGGTCGGACCGGACAATGACCAGACCAATCAATTGGTCGGGCGGATCAAGGGGGCCGGCTACCAGGCCAACCACATCACCGGCCTGCGCCAGGCCCTGATGACTGCGGAGAAATTGGCCGCCCAGTTGGCGATTCTTTGTCAGGGTTCCCAGATCTGCGAGGACGAAAAGATGCTGGCGGATCTGAAGACGGCCCCGCCGTCCCTGGCCCTGTTGGCGTTGGTCGATAACGACTCCGAACGTTTCGATCTGCTCAGCAATGGGGTGGACGAATGTTTGACGCGGATTCAGGGGCATGTGCGTGATGATTTCCTGTTTCATTCCATGGAACGGGCCCTCGTCGGCCATGTCGTGCGCCGCCGGGACGGGCATTGCCCGACGGCCAAGGCGCTGGTCCTCAGCCAGAGCAGCTCCAAGGTCAACCTGGTATGTTATCAACTGGAGGATCAGGGCTACGGCACCCGTATTGCCGAGACCGTCGAGGAGGCCAAAGGCTTCGATGGCCGGGAATTCGACATGGTATTTGCCGATTTTAACATGCTCAAGCCGGAGGAGTTCGACCAGGTCGTTCAACACTTTTGCGCCCTGCCGGTGATCGCCCTCTGCGACGATCTGACATTTGGGCATCAATCCATGAGCCGCGGGGCGAATAACTATCTCTGTATGCCCCCCAGCCGGGAGGAGATGCGGATGGTCCTGGAAAGCGCCGTCGCCACGTCGTCGAGTATGTGACGGTGTTTGACGATCGTAAATACTTTTTAATAAAGGATTAACGAATACTAGCATTATATGCCTCCCGTTATATCGAGGCGAAATCTCCGGCTATTTCCGGTGTCCTTTTGAAATAAATATATTGTAAATCCTTTGATTATAGACACTTACAAAATTACACGTCATATTTTGTAATTAATTCCCAAATTCCTTTGACATGGTGTATTGGAAAATGTAATATTCATTGTGATATTTATAACAATGTTATATTTGTAACGAAAGGATAATTTGTTGGTACGGGAAAAGACAATCGGTCGCTTGAGCCTTTATCGCCGTTTGCTGACGGAACTACAGGGCGAGGGCCCAAAGTCGGTCTATTCCCACCAGTTGGCGGCACGGGCCGGCGTTTCGGCCGCCCAGATCCGCCGCGACTTCATGATCCTGGGCTACAGCGGCAGCCCCGCCCAGGGCTATGAGGTGGCCAAATTGCTCGACAGCATCACCCATTTTTTGGATGCCCCAGAGAGCCAGGGGGCCATCCTGGTGGGGGTGGGTAACCTCGGCCGGGCCCTGTTGGCCTATTTCGGCACCGGCCGGGCCCGGCTGCGGATCGAGGCCGCCTGCGACAACGATCCGAAGAAGATCCAGCGGGTCATCCATGGTTGTCATTGTTATGCCATGGTTGAAATGCCCGAGGTCATCCGTCGGCAGTCGATACGAACGGCGATTATCACCGTGCCGGCCCCGGAGGCCCAGGCGGTGGCCAACGATCTGATCGAGGCGGGGATCCGGGGGATATTGAATTTCGCCCCCGTCCGGTTGCATGTCCCGGAAGGGGTGTTTGTGGAGAATATGGATATGGCGGTCGCCCTGGAAAAGGTGGCCTTTTTTGCCCGCCAGCACGTGTAGCGCGAAGGAAGAGAACCATGCCTGTATCATCAACATCGATGGCGGATCGGATAGAAACCATCTTGACGAGATACCCCAACGGCAAGCGCGATGCCCTGATCCCCCTGCTCCAGGACATCCAAGAGGATCTGGGTTTTCTTTCCCGCCAGGCGGTCCTGCAGGTCGGCAGGCATCTGAATCTGCCCGCCAGCAAGATCTACGGCGTGGCGACCTTTTACAACCAGTTTCGCTTCGAGCCCCAGGGCCGGTTCCATATCCAGGTCTGCCGGGGAACCGCCTGCCATGTCAAGGGCTCCGCGATCGTGCTGGAAACCCTCCAGCAGCATCTCGGCATCGGACCCAATCAGACCAGCCGCGACGGCCAGTTCAGCCTGGAGGTGGTGGCGTGCATCGGGGCCTGCGGACTGGCGCCGGTCATCAGCATCAACGGTGAATTCTTCGGCGGGGTCACCCCGGAGAAGATCCCGGACATCATCGAGGCGGTTCGCCGTCAGGACCAGAAAGACCCAGATCATGATCAACACTTTTGAAACCAATTGTTGTGCCCAATGCCAGCACACCCCCCAGCGGCCCTGTCCGGACCGGATCGATTGCCTCCAGGACCGGCCGCGCTGTCATGAGAAAGAGGCCTGCCACCGGCAGCGATTGGAACTCATGGCGCAGCTGCGGCGGGAAACCCTCACGCGGCCGGCCATTTTCGTGGGCACCGGCACCTGCGGCCTGGGGGCCGGCGCCGGCAAGACCATGGCGGCGGTGCGGCGCTTTCTGGCGGATCGCGACCTCCAGGCGGACCTGATCGAGGTCGGCTGCATCGGCCTTTGTGCCGCCGAACCGATTCTCGACGTCCAATTACCCGCGCGGACGCGGGTCTCCTTCCAGCAGGTCACCGAAGACAAGGTGTCCTCCCTGCTGGCGGCGGTGCTGGCCGGGCAGATTCCGGCCGATTCGGTCATCGCCCAGCATCGTGGTGACGGCCTGGAGGCCTGGCCGGACGTGTGGTTTCTGGACGAACACCCCTTTTTCGCCCCGCAGCAGCGGATCGTCCTGGCCAATTGCGGCCTGATCGATCCGGCCAGTTTCGACGAATATATCGCCCGCGGCGGTTACCAGGCCCTCGCCCATGTGCTGCGGCAAAACACCAGTGCCGAGCTATGCGACCGGATCGAGCAAAGCGGCCTGCGCGGCCGGGGCGGCGGCGGATTTCCCACGGGGGAAAAATGGAAATTCGCCCTGGCCGCCCAGGCCGATCAGAAATACCTGATCTGCAACGCCGATGAAGGCGATCCGGGCGCGTTCATGGACCGGGCGGTGATCGAGGGCGATCCCCATCGCCTGCTGGAGGGCATGGCGATCGGGGCGTACGCCATCGGGGCGACCAAGGCCTATGTCTATATCCGGGCGGAGTACCCGCTGGCCATCCGCCGCCTGAAAAAGGCCATCGCCCAGGCCCGCGGCGCCGGCCTGCTGGGCGAGAACATCCTCGACAGCGGCTTTCACCTGGACATCGTCATCAAGCAGGGGGCCGGCGCCTTCGTCTGCGGCGAGGAAACCGCCCTCATCCAGAGCATCGAGGGCAAGCGCGGCATGCCCCGTCCCCGGCCGCCCTTCCCGGCCGTGCAGGGGCTGTTCGGCAAGCCCACCATCATCAACAACGTCGAGACGCTGGCCAATGTCCCCGCGATCGTCAGCCGCGGGGCCGAATGGTTCAGCGCCATCGGCACCGCCAACAGCAAAGGCACCAAGGTCTTCGCCCTGTCGGGCAAGGTGAAACTGACCGGCCTGATCGAGGTCGCCATGGGGACCTCCCTCCGGCAGATCATCTTCGATATCGGCGGGGGCATCCCCGCCGGCAAGTCCTTCAAGGCCGTCCAGATCGGCGGTCCCTCCGGCGGCTGCATCCCGGCGGAGCACCTGGACATCGAGATCGACTACGAATCCCTCAAGACCGTGGGGGCCATGATGGGCTCGGGCGGCCTGGTGGTGATGGACGAGGATACCTGCATGGTCGATCTGGCCAAGTTCTTCATGGATTTCATCCAGCGCGAGAGTTGCGGCAAGTGCATCCCCTGCCGGGAGGGAACCCGGCGGATGCTGGAGATCCTCCGGCGGATCACCCGCGCCCGCCGGGACGAGACCGGCACCGATGCCCTGGAACGCTTCAAGGGGATCATGTACCTCCAGCGGCTCGCCGAGGTCATCAAGGATACCAGCCTCTGCGGATTGGGCCAGACCGCGCCCAATCCGGTCCTGAGCACCCTACGCTGGTTTCACGACGAGTACGAGGCCCATATCTACGAGCGCCGCTGTCCGGCCGGCGCCTGTCGCGAGCTGCTGGAGTACCGGATCGATCCCCAGGCGTGCAAGGGCTGCACGCTCTGCGCCAAGAAATGCCCCGCCGATGCCGTCCGGGGCGTCGCCAAGGGCCCCCATTACATCATCCCGGAAAAGTGCATCGGCTGCGGAACCTGTGTCCAGGTCTGTCGCTTCGGCGCGGTCATCGCCGAATAACTTCCTGCGAGGAACCCAACGTGATCACCATCGAAGTCAACAATCAAACCATCGAAGCCAAATCCGGCCAGACCATCCTGGCGGCCCTGAAGGCGGCCGGCGTGACGGTCCCGACGCTCTGCCACCTGGACGATCTGCCGCCCTCCGGGGCCTGTCGGATGTGCGTGGTCGAGGTCGAGGGCCGCGGCGGCCTGATCCCGAGCTGCGCCTATCCGGTCGCCGAGGGGATGAAGATCAAGACCCATTCGCCCCGCGTGGTCCGCGCCCGCAAGACGATCATCGAGCTGCTGCTGGCCGACCACCCGGACGACTGCCTGTACTGCGTGCGCAGCGGCAACTGCGAGCTGCAGAAACTGGCCGAGCAGTACGGCGTCCGCGAACGGCGCTTTACCGGCGCCCGCAGCAGCCATCATCTGGACACCTCCAGCCCGTCGATCGTCCGCGACCCGGCCAAGTGCATCCTGTGCGGCCGCTGCGTGCGGGTCTGCGAGGAAATCCAGGGCGTCTCCTGCATCGACTTCCTCGGCCGCGGCAGCCGGACCATCGTGGGCACCGCCTTCAACCAGGGCCTCAACGTCTCCAGCTGCATCCACTGCGGCCAGTGCATCCTGGCCTGCCCGACCGGCGCCCTGCGGGAACAGGATTGTCTCAAGGAGGTCTTCAACGCCCTAAAGGATCCCGACACCTTTGTCGTCGTCCAGCACGCGCCCAGCGTCTCGGTGTCCCTGGCGGAGGAATTCGGCATGAAACCGGGCGTCGACGTCTGCGGGATCATGACCGCCGCCCTGCGGCAGCTTGGATTCGACCGCGTCTTCGATACCGGATTCTCCGCCGACCTGACCATCATGGAGGAGGCCAGCGAACTCGCCCGGCGCATCCGGCAGGGTGGACCTCTGCCGATGCTGACCAGCTGCTCGCCCGGCTGGATCAAGTTCGTCGAGCAGTTTTATCCCGATTTTATGCCGCATCTGTCCACCTGCAAGAGCCCGCAGCAGATGATGGGCGCCATCCTCAAGTCCTATTTCGCCGAAACGGAGGGCATCGATCCGGCCCGCATCTTCAGCGTCTCGATCATGCCCTGCACCGCCAAGAAATTCGAGGCCCAGCGTCCGGAGATGATCCACGACGGCATTGCGGACATCGACGCCGTGATCACCACCCGGGAGTTCGCCAAGCTGATCCGCGCCCACGGGCTCGAGCTGTCCCGCCTGGCCCCCGACGTGGCCGATTCCCCCTTCGGCATGCGCAGCAGCGCCGGCAAGCTCTTCGGCGCCACCGGGGGGGTCATGGAGGCCGCCCTGCGCACCGCCCATTATTTGCTGACCGGCTCGGAGATGCCCATCGAGCCGATCAAGGAACTCCGCGGCCTCAAGGGCATCAAACGGGCCCACCTGCAGATCGGCGAGCTGCAAGTCGGCGTCGCCGTCGCCAGCAACCTGAGCAACGCCCGCGCCCTGCTGGACGAGATTGCCGCCGGCCGCAGCGACCTGCATTTCATCGAGGTGATGACCTGCCCCGGCGGCTGCATCAACGGCGGCGGCCAGCCCCTGCATGCCGATCCCCAGGCCATCAGCGAGCGGATGAAGCGACTGTACAAGATCGACCGCGACGACCCGCTGCACTGCTCGCATAACAACCCAGAAATCATCCGGCTGTACCGGGATTATCTCGGCGAGCCGCTGGGCGAACGCAGCCATCAGTTGCTGCACACCCACTACAGCGAACGGACGGTATACGCCTAGGGCGTCCCGCCCCAACGCTTCGACGATCCGGGCCGCCCGCAGGGAGTACCGCTATCCGGACGAGTGGCCAAAAGGGATTACAAGGAAACAGTATGGTTCAACCGGCGAACATCGCATTTATCCGAACGGCCAAGGAAAACTGCCGCGTGTGCTACACCTGCGTGCGGGAGTGTCCCGCCAAGGCCATTCGCATCGCCGAGGGCCAGGCCCAGATCATCGCCGAACGGTGCATCAGCTGCGGCAACTGCGTTCGGGTGTGCAGCCAGGGCGCCAAGCAGGTCATCCACGGCATCGATCCCGTCCGGGAGCTGCTGGCCGGTCCCGAGCCCGTGGCCGCCTGCCTGGCGCCCAGTTTCCCGGCGGAATTTTCCGAGTGGGAATATGAAACCTTCCTCGGCATGGTCCGGGCCCTGGGATTCGATTATCTGATCGAGGTCGCCTTCGGCGCCGACCTGGTCGCCCGCCGCTATGCCGAGCTGCTGGCCTCGCCGGACCGGTCGCGCAGCTATATTTCCACCGCCTGCCCGGCCATCGTCAGTTATGTCGCCAAGTATCATCCCCAACTGGTCGACCGCCTGGCGCCCATCGTCTCGCCCATGGTCGCGGCCGCCCGCGTGGTGCGGCACCGTTACGGCCCGCAGGTAAAACAGGTGTTCATCGGGCCCTGCATCGCCAAGAAAAGCGAGGCCCTGCACGCCCCGGTGGACCTGGAACTCGACGCGGTCCTGACCTTCGCCGAACTGGCCCGGATGTTCGACGAGAGCGGACTCGATCCGGCCGCCGTCGCTCCGGCTGATTTCGATCCGCCCCGCGCCGGCCTGGGCGCGTTGTTTCCCATCAGCCGGGGCCTGTTGCAGGCCGCCGACATTGCCGAGGACCTGATGGTCGGCGATGTGGTCGCCACCGACGGCCGGACGAACTTCGTGGAGGCCATCAAGGAATTTGAAAGCGGCGCCCTGGACGCCCGGTTGCTGGAGGTGCTGGCCTGCAACGGCTGCATCATGGGGGCGGGGATGACCACGGATCTGCCGCTGTTTCGCCGCCGGTCGCAGGTGAGCCGCTACGTGCGGCGGCGGATGCGGCAATTCGACCGGGCCGCCTGGCAGCGGGACATGGACTGTTTCGGCGAACTGGATCTCGGCGCCCGATTTCACCCGGACGACCAGCGCGTCCCCGTGCCCTTCGCCGAGGAAATCACCTACATCATGGCCAAGATGGGCAAGCGCAATCCGGAGGACGAACTCAATTGCGGCGCCTGTGGCTACGATACCTGTCGGGAGCATGCCGTGGCCATCTTCAAGGGCCTGGCGGAAAGTGAAATGTGCCTGCCGCACACCATCGATCAGCTGCGCCGCACGGTCGAGAAGCTCGCGGCCTCCAACGAGCAGTTGGCCGACACCCGCGAGGCCCTCATGCAGTCGGAAAAACTGGCCAGCATGGGCCAGTTGGCCGCCGGCATCGCCCACGAAGTGAACAATCCGCTGGGCGTGGTGCTCATGTACGCCCACCTGCTGCTGGACGAGATCGAACAGCACTCGCCGATTCGCGAGGATCTGCACATGATCGCCGAGCAGGCCGACCGCTGCAAGAAGATCGTCGCCGGTCTGCTTCATTTCGCCCGGCAGAACAAGGTCCAGCTGCAGCCGACCGATGTGACGGCGCTGGTCGATCGGGTCTTGCAGGTGGCCGCTGCGCCCCTGAACGTCACGGTGCAGGCCCAAAACGAGCTGACCGACCGAATCGCCGAGATCGATCCCGACCAGATCGTGCAGGTGCTCAACAATCTGATTCACAACGCCTTTTCGGCCATGCCCGACGGCGGGACGCTGCACCTGCGCACCTACGGCGATACGGCCCAGGTCCGGATCGACGTGACCGACACCGGCGTGGGAATCGCCAAGGAAAATCTGGGCAAGCTCTTTGAGCCGTTTTTCACCACCAAGGACATCGGCCAAGGCACCGGCCTGGGCCTGTCGGTCACCTACGGCATCATCAAGATGCACCGGGGCGACATCCAGGTCCATACCAACGCCGATCCGGCGGCCGGTCCGACCGGCTCGACCTTTACCGTCATCCTGCCCCGCCGCCAGAGCCCCCGGCCGGTCGAAGCGAACCGACGGGACATCGGATACGACCAAATTGAAACTAAGGACACCCGAACGGACTACCAATCGTAAATGAAAGTCGAGCCCGCCATGAATCCAACCCGGCAGAATCCCGTTACCATCCTTTTGGTGGACGACGATCCCGATTTCCTCTGTCAGATGGAGCTTCAGCTCCGCAACGCCGGCTACGCCGTGACCACGGCCGCCGATTGCCGGGAGGCCGAGGCCCAGTTGGCACAGGCCCCGCCGGATCTGGCCGTCCTCGATCTGATGATGGATCATCCGGACGACGGATTCGCCCTCTGCTACCACATCAAGAAGAAGAATCCGGCCACGCCGGTCATCCTGGTCACCGCCGTCACCAGCGAAACGGGCCTGGAATTCGACGCGGCCACGGAGGAGGAAAAATCCTGGATCCGCGCCGACGCCATGCTCAACAAACCCGTGCGCTTCGAGCAGCTCACCCGCGAGATCGAACGCCTCCTGCGAAAGTGAACGTTATGGAAACCCTGCAAATACTCGTTGTCGATGACGAGCCGGGCATGCTCACCGGCGTGCAGCGGGCCCTGCGCAGCCTGCGGCTGGTGCTGGCCGAGGTCCAGACGGAGGTCGATTTCACCGTCGAGACCGCCGCCAGCGGCGAGCTGGCCCTGGAGCGGATCGAGGCCCATCGCCCCGATATCCTCCTGTTGGATCACAAGCTGCCCGGCATCAGCGGCCTGGACGTTTTGGAACGCATCGCCGCCCGCAAGAGCGACATCCTGACGATCATGATCACCGCCTATGCCTCGCTGGAGACGGCCGTGACCGCGATCAAACAGGGGGCGTATGACTTTCTGGCCAAGCCGTTCACCCCCGGCGAGCTCAAGGCCACCGTCCACAAGGCGGCCTCCAACCTGGTTCACACCCGCCAGGCCCGCAAGCTCGCCCAGGAAAAACGCCGCATCCGCTTTGACGTGATCTCCGTTCTGGTCCACGAGCTCAAGGCCCCGCTGGCCGCCGTCGAGGGCTACCTCAGCATCCTGCGCGACGGCATCGCCGGCGAGGATCCCGCCCTGCAGCATAAGATGATCGCCCGCTGCGGCGAGCGGATGGACGGCATGCGCAAGCTCATCGTCGATATGCTGGACCTGACCCGCATCGAGTCCGGCCAGAAGGCCCGCACCTTGAGCCGCGTCGACGTGGCCGAGATCGCCCGCAAGGTCATGGACAACTGCCAGGCCGCCGCCGCCGGTCGGGGGATCAACCTAATGCTGACCGGGCCGGAAATCCTGGCCATGACCGCCGACGCCGGCGAGATCGAGATCGTTCTAAACAACCTGGTGACCAACGCCATCAAGTACAACCGCGACGGCGGCCGGGTGGAGATCCTCCTGAATCAGACCGACTGTCGGGTGACGCTGGCCGTGCGGGATACCGGCATCGGCCTGACCGAGGAGGAGGCCGCTCGGCTGTTTCAGGATTTCGTCCGTATCAAGAAGACCGAAACCCGAAACATCCCCGGCAGCGGGCTGGGACTGTCCATCGTCAAGAAGATCGCCTACCTGTACGAGGGAAACGTCGACGTCGAAAGCCAGCCCGGCCAGGGAAGCACCTTTACCGTGACCTTGCACAATGAACCGGAAGTCCACCATCACTAAAGAGCAGATCCGCCGTTGGCTGCGGGAAACGGACTGGCGACGGCTGGATACCCTGTTTGGCCGCGCCGACCGGGTCCGGCGGGACCACGTCGGCGACGAGGTCCATCTGCGCGGCCTGGTGGAGATATCCAGTCACTGCCAGCGGGATTGTCTCTACTGTGGACTGCGCCGTCAGAATCGCATCCTGTCCCGCTATCGCCTCAGTGCCGAGCAGATCCTCGCCTGTGCCCGTCGGGCGGTCCACTACGGCTACGGCACCGTGGTGCTCCAATCCGGCGAGGACTCCGGCATCCGCCGGGAGTGGCTAACGGAGGTGATTCGCCAATTGAAACGCCAGACGCACCTGGCGGTGACTCTCAGTCTGGGCGAGCGCGACCGGGCGGACCTGGCGGCCTGGCGCCATGCCGGCGCCGATCGCTACCTCCTGCGGTTCGAGACGGCCAACGCGCATCTGTATAATCGGATCCACCCCCCCCGGCGACCGGGCCTTCCCGACCGCTTCGATCTGCTGCGAACCTTGCGGCAGCTCGGCTACGAGGTCGGCAGCGGCGTCATGGTCGGCATCCCCGGCCAGACCATCGACGATCTGGCCGACGATATCGAGTGGTTCGGCCGGCTGGATCTGGACATGATCGGGCTGGGTCCCTTTCTGGCCCATCCCCATACGCCGCTGGGACAAGAATATGCCGAAGCATCCGACCGCCCGGCCGACCCCCGACAGGTCGCCAACAGCGAGTTGATGACCTACAAGGCGATCGCCCTGGTGCGGCTGGTCTGTCCGGACGCCAACATCCCCAGCACCACGGCTCTCGCCAGCCTCAATCCGCAGAACGGTCGGGAAGAGGGCCTGCGGTGCGGGGCCAACGTCATTATGCCCAACCTGACGCCCCTTGCCTACCGGCGGCAGTACGAAATCTATCCGGCCAAGGCCTGTCTCCAGGAAGAGCCCGGCCGATTCGATCAACAGCTCAAACAGCGGATAGCCGCCCTGGGCCGTCGCGTCGGCGTCGGTCCCGGAGCCGCCCCGCATTATCTCGAACGCCGCAAAGCAGAGGTGCCATCGTGAACACTACCCTGCCGATGAATCGCAGCGCGGACGCGATCGATTTTATCGATGACGTGGCCTTGACCGGCCTGCTGGACGTCGGATCGCCCGAACCACAGCGCGTCCGGGACATCATCGCCAAGAGCCTGGCCAAGGAGGCGCTAACCGTCGAGGAAACTGCTACCCTGCTGCGGGCGGACGATCCGGCCCTAGCCGAGGAGATCTTCGATGCCGCCCGCGACCTGAAGCGCCGGGTCTACGGCAACCGGATTGTGCTGTTCGCCCCCCTCTACATCGGCAATCTCTGCATCAACGACTGTGCCTACTGCGGCTTTCGCCGCTCCAATCCGGACGCCGTCCGCCGGACGCTCAATCCCGGCGAGGTGCGCCGCCAGGTCGAGGCCCTCGAACGGGCCGGTCACAAGCGGCTGATCCTGGTCTTCGGCGAGCACGCCCGCTACCATGCCGAGTACATCGCCCAGACCGTCCGGACCGTGTATGACGTCAAGGTCGACCACGGCGAGATCCGCCGCGTCAACATCAACGCCGCCCCCCTGGAGATCGAGGACTACCGCATCGTCAAGGATGCCGGCATCGGCACCTATCAGATCTTCCAGGAGACCTACCATCACGAGACCTACCGCCGCTATCACCCGGCCGACACCCGCAAGGGCGATTACCTCTATCGCCTGGACGGCCTGAGTCGGGCCCTGCAGGCCGGCTGCGACGACGTGGGCATCGGCGCCCTGTTCGGACTGGCCGACTGGCGGTTCGAGGTGCTCGGACTGGTCAGCCACGCCCTCTTTCTCCAGCGACGCTACGGCGTCGGGCCCCACACCATCAGCTTCCCGCGTCTGCGGCCCGCCGCCGGGATCGAGTTCGATCCGCGGTTTCTGGTCAACGACGAGGATTTCAAGCGCCTGATCGCCATACTCCGCCTGGCGGTGCCCTATACCGGTCTGATCCTGACCGCCCGGGAGAATCCCGAGCTGCGCCGGGCGGTGATGGACTTCGGCGTCTCCCAGATCGATGCCGGCAGTCGCATCGAGATCGGCGGCTACACCGAGTTCGGTGACGCCCAGGTCATGCAGCGCGAACAGTTCACCCTCGGCGATGTCCGACCGCTGGACGAGGTGATGGGCCAACTGCTCGAGGACGGCTACCTGCCCAGCTTTTGCACCGCCTGCTATCGGCTGGGGCGCACCGGCGAGCATTTCATGGAGTTCGCCATCCCCGGCTTCATCAAGCGCTACTGCACGCCCAACGCCCTGACCACGCTGATGGAGTATCTGGTGGACTACGCCAGCCCCGCCACCCGGCAAAAGGGCCTGACCCTGGTCCAGTACGAACTGGACCGGATGCCCGCCGGCAAGCACAAAGAGGATCTGCAGCGCCGCCTGCGTCAGATCCGGTACTCCGGCGACCGGGATCTGTATGTATAACATCCCCGCCGAGCGACCCCGTCCAAGAATGGGACCATTTGGCAAGCGAAAAAATATCATGACCTATCGCATCGAAAAAGACAGTCTCGGCGAACGCCAGGTTCCCGCCGCTACCCTCTATGGCATCCACACCCTGCGGGCCCGGGAGAACTTCCCCCTGGCCGGCCGGCCGGTGAATCCGGCGCTGATCCATGCCTACGGCGTCGTGAAACGGGCCTGCTGCCGGGCCAACCAGCAATGGCGCCCCTGGCCGGACGGTATCTTCGCCGCCATGGAGCAGGCCTGTTCCGAGATGCAGCGGGGCCTGCTCGACGAGCACATCCTCGTCGACGCCCTCCAGGGCGGCGCCGGCACCTCCACCAACATGAATATTAATGAGGTGTTGGCCAACCGGGCCCTGCAGATCCTGGACCGGCAGCCCGGCGACTATACGTGCATCCATCCGCTGGACGACCTCAACCGCCATCAATCCACCAACGACACCTACCCAACCGCCCTCAAGGTGGCCGCGTTGGAGGAACTGGCCCGGCTGGAGCCGCAGGTCATTGCCCTGCTGGAGGCCTTCCAGGTGCAGGAAAAGAAACTCGCCCACGTCGTCAAGATCGGCCGCACCCAGTTCCAGGACGCCGTGCTGACCACCCTTGGCCGCGAGATGGGCGCCTACGCCGAGGCCCTCGCCCGCGACCGCTGGCGCCTCTACAAGTGTCGCGAGCGGCTCCGCGTGGTCGCCCTCGGCGGCACCGCCATCGGCACCGGCCTGGGGGCGCCCCGGTCCTACATCTTCCGCGTGGTGGATCTCCTGAGGGAGCTGACGAATCTGCCGATCGCCCGGGCGGAAAATCTCGTGGAAGCGACCCAGAATACCGACGTGTTCGTGGAGGTCAGCGGCCTGCTGAAGACCCTGGCCAGCAACCTCTTAAAGATCAGCACGGATCTGCGCTTCCTGTCGTCCGGTCCCCGTGCCGGGATCGGCGAACTGCGCCTGCCGCCGCGGCAGGCGGGCTCATCGATCATGCCCGGCAAGGTCAATCCGGTGATCCCTGAGGCCATCTCCCAGGCGGCCCTGCAGGTCTTCGCCAATGATCAGGCTATTACCCAGGCGTGCAGTATGGGCCATCTGGAGTTGAACGCCTTCCTGCCGCTGATCGCCGACCGGCTGCTGGAAGGGATTCAGCTTATGACTCGCTCCTGCGCCATATTGCGCCAGGGGTGCGTGGCGGGCCTGACGGCCGACGAGGCCCGCTGCCGGATGCAGGTGGAAAACGCCACCGCCGCGGTTACGGCGCTGGTCGAGGTGATCGGTTACGAAGCGGCCGCCGCGGTCGCCGCCGCCGCCGAGCGGGAGAAAAAGACCGTTCGCCAGATCGTCCTGGAACGGGGACTGCTGAACGCCCACCAATTCGATCGCTGCATCTCGCCCGAACAGGTGATGCGATTGGGCTCCGTCGGCGGGGGCAGCGATACGGCGCCGCCGCCCGACAGCGGGGGCGAACCATCATGAAGAACACCCCCAAGGGTTTGCGCCTGCACATCGGCCTGTTCGGCCGGCGGAACGTGGGCAAGAGTTCGCTGCTGAACGCCCTGACCCGCCAGCAGGTCTCGATCATCTCGGAGGTGGCGGGCACCACGACCGATCCGGTGGAAAAGCCGATGGAGCTGCTGCCGCTGGGCCCGGTGTTGTTTATCGATACCGCCGGGATTGATGATCTCGGATCGCTGGGCGCCCAGCGGGTGCAGCGTACCCGGCAGGTGTTCGACCGGACCGATCTGGCGATTCTGATCACGCAGGCCGGCGAATGGACCCAATATGAGCCGGCGATGCTGGCCGAATTTGGTCAGCGGGGGATTCCCACAATAGTGGTGTACAACAAGTCCGATCTGGCCGGCCCGTCGGCGGAGCTGTCGGGGCGACTCGAGCAACAGGGGATTGCAACCGTGCGGACCTCCGCGCTGCTCGGTGAGGGGATCGCCGACCTGCTCGCCATGATCATTCGGCAGGCGCCGGAGGATTTCGTCCATCCGCCGACGATTCTGGGCGACCTGATCGAGCCGGGCGACCTGGTCATGCTGGTGGTACCGATCGACCTGGAGGCGCCGAAGGGCCGGCTGATCCTGCCGCAGGTCCAGACGCTGCGGGAGGTGCTGGACGGCGACGCCTGCGGTCTGATCGTCAAGGAGCGGGAGTTATCTGAGGCCCTGGACCGGCTGCGGCGGCCGCCGCGGCTGGTGGTTACTGATTCCCAGGCCTTCTTGAAGGTCGCCGGCGACACGCCGCCCGGCGTGAAGATGACGTCGTTTTCGATCCTGTTCGCCCGCCAGAAGGGCGATCTGGCGGAGTTTGTCCGGGGGGCCCTGGCGATCGAGCGGTTGCGGCCGGGCGATCGGATCTTGATCAGCGAATCGTGCAGCCATCATCCGATCGGCGACGATATCGGCCGGATCAAGATCCCCCGCTGGCTGACCCAGTACGTGGGCGGCCGGTTGCATTTCGAGGTGGTCCAGGGCCATGATTTTGCGGACGACCTGGCGGATTTCCGGCTGGTGGTGCAATGCGGCGGCTGCATGCACAACCGCCGGGAGATGCTCACGCGGATCGGCCGCTGCCGGGCGGCGGGGGTGCCCATCACGAATTACGGCGTGGCGATCGCCTACACGCTGGGGATCCTGGATCGGGCCTTGGAGCCGTTCGCCGCGGCGCACGAGCTGTATCGTCGCCTGCGGGCCAAGTAAGTGTACTCCCATGGACACTCGTCTGCGATCAAATCGTATCCGCCCGATCGGCATCTTAACGCTTATCTCTTCTCATCCTCTCTCAAAAGCGCCCAACGATTCTGGGTGAGCCGGCGAGTTGCCCCTTTGTTTAACCGGCGCCGGCGTGGAGTTACGCCCGGTTGACAATCCGCCCGCCGGCCTTGGACGCCCTCAGGATTAGATCCAGTCCCGGCGCGGATCGGTCCGGGAGGTGTCCTTGATGCCGAGCCAGGTTTTGGCGGTAAAGACGTCGGCGAATACGATCACGCTTTCCGGGTAGTGCAGGCAGATCATTCCCTCGTAGAATTTCGCCAGATCCCAGGCGCAGTTGTCCGACAGGGACGGGACGATCGCGCAGCGGTGCGGTGTGGGCGGTCGGTCTATTTCCTTGCGCCGGTCCAGGACGCGTTGGACGTCCTGCCTGGTGATCAGTCGGCAGGCATCGTGCCCGATTTCCAGTAGTTCGTACAGCGGCGTCTGAATCCGTTCATCGATGGCGTGGGCCACTTCGTAGGCGATGAATTCCTCCGCCGTGACCGTCCCGCTGGCGATGGCATAAATGTAATGACCTTGCCCGTGGACCGAATAATCGATCGGCATCTCGTATTTCCTCCCTGGCAAGCCATGGTTCCCAGAACAGTATCCTTTTCCCATCGAGATGCATGCCGAGTTGACCCATAAGATCAAGGGATATTGTAGCGGCTCTTATCCCCGACCGTCAAGGCGCCATAAGGCGGTCCGGCTAGATCAAAGATAGTCGCCATCATTTTTTGTCCGCCTGGGTCTAAATTGTAGGGTAGAATAGAGGTAGAAAACCCGGCATTACGGGACCGCCGATGATCCAGCAGTTGGCCGCCAAGAATGCCCGCGCCGAAGTACATACCAAGACGTTATTTTTGATCCAACGGTGTAGCGAACAGCCGGGGAAAGATCTTTCTAAAGGCTTGTAAACGAGTGGATTAGGGTTATTTTTCCTGTGCATGGAGTCCCTGACAGGAACGATTGAAACGACCGATCCCGCAGGGCCGATGGCTCTACTGTCCCGGCAGGCGGCACAAAGTCCATGTAGGAGAATTGTGATGGCTGCGCGTACCAAGTCACTTGTTCCCAAGGTGTTACCGATCCTGTTGGCCCTTTTATTGCTGGGGATCTGGATGGTGCCCTATCCGGCCGTGCGGGCCGCGTCCTCCGGGGCTGGGCCAGCCCAGGAAACACAGGCGATCACGGATTTTCTATCCTCCCTGGAGCGGGCCGGCGGCCCGATGGCCTTCGATCATAACGCCGACGGCCGCGCGGATATGCAGGTCTATCCGCTTCGAACCCGAACTCCTGACGATCAAACAAGTTACGTCACCTTGTCCCAGGCCATGCAGACCGGCCAGTTCGTCCTGCGGGAGGATCCGCGCAATTACAATGCCAATTATTTCAACAGTCCGCTGGTTCAGAATCTCCAGCAGCGGTACGGGCCGAACGTGGTGGCCCAGTATACCGGCAGCTCGAACGTCTTCGCCCAGCGGGGTACGGGCATCCAGGGCGGCGGGCAGAATCGCAGTTTCGGCAGCAGCGGCGTGTACGGCCGCAGCTCGGGAAGCTACGGCCGCAGCAGCCGCGGTACCGGCAGTCGCGGCAGTCGGACCGGCTCCTATGGCACCGGGGGCACCCGCGGATCGTATGGAACCGGCGGCTATCGGGGCGCGTATCTGTCCGGCGGTCGTAGCGACATGGTGGCCGCGGCGGAACCGGCGGACATGGAACTGCAGCTCTGGTGCTTCGAAAAGAACCGGATCATCCCGCAGGCCATCCAGTCGGGCAATTCCGACCTGTTCAACTTCGCGGGCCTGGCCAGCCCCTCGGTGCGCCGCAAGCTGGTCACCGCCTCGAGCCAGAAGCAGGTGGACCGGATCGTGGCCAGGGAGTTGCAGCGGCTCGGCGTGCAAAGCCGAACCCTGGCGCTCCACGATATCTTCACGGAGCCTTCCATCTACGATACCATGCGGTTTTATGCCCAGCAGAGCCAGGAGATCCTGGCGAGTTGTCCGGACAGCACCGGCATGATGGTGCTGGACGGCAGCGGCAGGATCCTGTGCCTGGACGTCTACGCCAACGTCGACCTGTTCCGGCAGATGCTGCCTTCGCTGCTGCAGAGCGCGGCGCTCGATGTGTATGCCGCCGCCCCGGCCGAGCCGGTGGCGAGCGATTCGCTGGCGGCGGAGTTTCTGATCCGGGTGCAGACCCTGAACGATTGGGAAAAGGTCTCGAGGCAGGCATACCAACACGTTTCGAATACCCTGGTGGGCGAGATGGTCCTGCTGGGCGACGCCGGCCAGACCCGAATGGTTCACCTGGAGATCTACCCGGCGAACTAGGGCCAAAGGGCCGCAATGTGGCCGACCAGTGAACGATCTTTCCGACCGCTATGAGGGGCCGGCTGCTCTGATGGGCCGACATCACAACATACTTCCGGCCGGTGGCGATGAGTACGCTCTGGTCCCAGCCGACCTTTAGAGCAATTGTCGTCGATCCACGATTCTGACGCCTGCCGATTTTTCTCGTCGCCAACCTAGTGTCATATATCAAGTTACTTTATGTTGCACTTGGAAGTTGAATCCGCGATTTTTAGAGATGCCAGGGGCTGCGCATCGAGCGGTAGAGCATGCGGTTTGCTTCGCTGTCGTTGGGGAAGGTTTCCCGGTCGGGATCCCAGCGGAGCCTTCGTCCCAGGCGCATGGCGATTTCGCCCAGCAGACAGACGCTGCATGAGCGATGGCCGATCTCGACGGGGGCGATGGATTCCCGGCGGCTCCGGATGCATTCCAGGAAGTTGCCCTTGTGGCTGCGGCTGGCGTAGAGGCGGATCTGGTCGGGGCCGATCCGGCAATCCAGCAGGGATTTCGGGTGGGCGTCCAGTTGGCCGCGCCGCACGGCCACCCAACCCTCGGAACCAAGAAACGTGATACCCTGGGGGATCTTCCTGTTGTCGGCGCAGATGACCTTGACGCCGTTGGCATAGGTATATTCGATGCGGAAGGGACCGTGGACGTTCCAGATGCCATCGGACGGGTACTCGGCGGCGCCTTCGATCTCGACCGGTCCGGTGTATTCGGTGCCCATGCCCCACTGGGCGATGTCGAGGTGGTGGCTGCCCCAGCCGGTGATCATGCCGGCGCCGTAATCGGCGATCCGCAGCCAGCCGGGCCGGCCGTAGCCCTTCTGCGGATGCACGCGGGTCTCGGTGTAGGGCGCCCAGGGCGCCGGGCCCAGCCACATGTCGTAATCGAGCCCGTCTGGGACCGGCATGGCCGGCTGGCTGGTCCCGGCCGGATCGACGTCGAAGGCGACGTGCACGGTGTGGAGCTTGCCGATGCGGCCGTTGCGGACCAGTTCGCAGCCGAAGCGGAACTGTCCGCTGCTGCGCTGCTGGCTGCCGACCAGGAGCACGCGGCGATAGCGGCGGACCGTATCGCTCAAAATGCGGCCCTCGGCGAGGGTCAAGGACAGGGGCTTTTGCAGAAAGATGTCCTTGCCGGCCCGGGCGGCCGCCAGGGCGCAGGGCACATGCCAGTGATCGGGGGTCACGATGGAGACGGCGTCGATATCCGGCCGCGCGACCAGCTCGCGGAAGTCGCCGTAGCGGGCGCACCCTTTGTAGGCGCCGCTTTTGGCCCGGGAGGCATAGTTTGATTCGACGAGTTGTTGGGCGAATGCGGCGCGGCGGGCGTCCACGTCGCAGACGGCCACGATCTGCACCTGGGAAAATCCCATCAGTTCCCGCAGGTCCCCCAGTCCCATGCGCCCCACGCCGATACAGCCGATGGTGATTTTATTACCGGCGTCGTTGGGGTTGCCGAAGACGCCGCCGCCGGCCAGTGACGGCCCCGCCAGGGCCCCGGCGAGGCCATGCAGAAAATTGCGGCGCGTAAGGTGAACGGGCAGGCGCTTTGTATTCCTGTGCATCGTGTCTTCTCTGGAGGCGACCGGTTTGACCGGTTCCCTGAACATAAAGCGGATTATAGCGGAAACGATTCTTCGGGTACAACCTTTTTATCCCTGCCGCGAAACGCGACGGGGGCCGCAACGATGTCAGACTTGCCCGCCGGGCGAGGAAACGCTATCCTTGTGGAGGCCGTTTCCCGATCCCGGCAAAAGGCGATATCAGCGGGCACAACGCCGACTGACGGACTGGAAAGCAGCTTTCAACCTGCCTGGTTTTCCGGCAGCGGCGATACGATGAGCAAGGGACAATGATCAAGATCGCGGTGATTTCGGACGTCCATGCGGGCAGGACCGAGGCGGATTCCTCCTGCCGGGGGGATATCGCCGAGATCCTGCTGGCGCGGGCGGTGTACCGGTTGCAGCGATGGGTAAGGCCGGACATCGTGCTGCTGCTGGGTGACCTGGTCGAGGCGGATGGCTTTGCCGCGCACCGCGATCCATTGGAACGGCTCGCCCGCCAGATCGAGACCTTGACCTGCCCGGTTCTTGTCATCCCCGGCAACCACGATCCGGCCGACGAGCTGTTTTACGAGCATTTTCCGCCGCCCCCGGAGATGCTGGACGTTGGAGGCGTCCGCTTCCTGGCGTTTCAGGACGAGCAGTTGCCGGCCTATCACGCCCGTCGATCCGAGCGGGATTTGCGGCGGATGCAAAGCGCCCGCCGGGATTTCGACGGGCCGATCGTCTCGGTCCAGCACGTGCCGCTTTTTCCCGCGGATGCCGCCGCCTGTCCCTTTCATTACACCAACGCCGAGGACATTATAGAGGTCATGCGTCAGGCGGGGATCCATCTGGCGATCTCCGGTCATTATCATGAGGGCATGGACCTGCTGCGGCGGGGGCCGATGGGATTTGTCGTCAATCCGGCCCTGTGCCAGGAGCCGTTTTCCTTTCTGGTCCTGGAGATGGACGGGTCCACCATCCGCTGCGAGCCGCATTCGCTGCAGATGCCGCGGGCGCTGGAATTGTTCGACGCCCACGTGCATACGCCGTTCGCCTATTGCAACGAGAATATGGACGCGGCCCTGGCGCTGCGCTTGGCGGAGGATTTCCACCTGGCCGGCGTGGGCTTCGCGGAACATTCCAGCCA
>JAFGFX010000023.1 GCA_016930855.1 Sedimentisphaerales bacterium
AGCGGCCGCTGTTGCCCTCGTTGGGTGGTTCGACCGCGGTCCAATCCGCCTCGGGGCCGGTTCGATATTCCAGGATGACGTGCTCTATACCGTCGAAGCCGTCCCAGC
Source organism: Sedimentisphaerales bacterium (assembly GCA_016930855.1). Lineage (GTDB taxonomy): Bacteria > Planctomycetota > Phycisphaerae > Sedimentisphaerales > SM23-30 > JAFGFX01. The sequence continues at coordinate 109 of JAFGFX010000023.1, forward strand.
GGACCTCGTAGATCTCGCCGCCAAGCAGTAGATCGGCCTCCTGGGGAAACTCCAGAACCGGTTCACCCATTTGGGCCCAAAGGCGAGTTTGCCCCGGTGGCCCGGCAAGTATCCCTGCAATCCCCAACAGTAAAAGGCTCGCCCACGTTCTTTGGGATGTCATCACTCAGCCTCCCTGCCGATGTGGCCGCCCGGATCGCCTGCCGGCCAGGGGCTGGATTGATTCCGCTGCCCAGCCGGATAGAGGGACACGTCGGCCGTTTTATCCCGTGATGCGCGCCGGGAACGATGTCCGGGGCACATGCATCATACGGATATATGCAGGGTTGTCAATCGAACCGTTTGCCGATATAGTACCGGGTCCTCCGGGCAAATCCCGGGGGTGCGGATGATATTCGGCGATCCGGACGACCGCGCGGCGCCGTGCGGCGGCCGGTGGGCCGTTAGTTCGGCCCGGCTCAAAACGTTGTCGGACCGGATCAGGCAGACCAGCAAAAAAGGAGCAGACTATGGCTGGCGTAGTGGCGGTAGTGGGTGTGACCGGGGCGGTGGGCCAGGAATTTCTGGCATTGTTGGCACAGCGGGCCTTTCCCGCCGATGAATATCGATTTCTGGCCTCGGCCCGTTCGGCCGGCAAGACGATCGCCTTCGCCGGCCGGGACTATACGGTGGCGGAGCTGACCGAGACGAGTTTCGAGGGCGTGGATATCGCCCTGTTCTCGGCGGGCGGCTCGATCAGCAAGCAGTTCGCCCCGATCGCCGCCCGCCGCGGCACGATCGTGGTGGACAACTCCTCGGCCTTTCGCATGGAGGACACGGTGCCGCTGGTGATTCCGGAGATCAACCCGGAGACGATCGATCAGCACCAGGGGATCATCGCCAATCCGAACTGCTCGACGATCATCGGCATCGTGCCGATCTGGCCGCTGCACCGGCACAATCCGGTCCGCCGGATGGTGGTGAGCACCTACCAGGCCGTCAGCGGGGCGGGGGCCCGGGCCATGACCGAGTTGCTCGAGCAGAGCCAGGACGTCCTGGAGGGCAGGCCCCCCCAGCCGGAGGTCTTTGACGTCCCCTGCGCCTTCAACTGCTTCAGCCACAACAGCAAGATCGACGAGAACGGCTATAACATCGAAGAAATGAAGATGGTCCACGAGACGCACAAGATATTTCACGACGACTCGATCGCGATTACCTGCACCTGCATCCGCGTTCCGGTCCTGCGGGCGCATTGCGAGAGCATCAATCTGGAGTTCGAGAATCCCATCGAGCCCGAGGAGGTGGTGGACCTGCTGCTGGGGGCCCCGGGCGTCAGCCTGATCGACGACCGGCAGGGCAACCGCTTTCCCATGCCGCTGGACGCCACGGGCCGGGACGATATCTTCGTCGGCCGCATCCGCCGCGATTTGTCCCTGCCGGACAGGCGCGGAATCAACCTCTGGGTGGCCGGCGACCAGCTGCGCAAGGGCGCTGCTCTCAACGCCGTGCAGATCGCCGAGTACTTGGTCCGCTAGGCGGTGTTTGCCGGCAGGTGGACGGATCGGGCTTGATCGCCCGGTGTCAGCGGGGATCGTGCCATCATGTCCCAGCGCAACATCAAATTGGTCATCGCCTATGACGGCAGCGGCTATCACGGCTGGCAGCGACAGCAGGCGGATGTCGCCACCGTCCAGCAGACCCTCGAGGAGGTCCTGGTTCGCGTTGTGAAGCACCCGGTCTCGCTGCGGGCGGCGGGGCGGACGGACACGGGCGTGCACGCCGCCGGCCAGGTGGCGAATTTTTTCAGCGATACGCCGATTCCCACGGAGCGTCTGGCCCCGGCGATTAGCGCCCGCCTGCCGCGGGATATCCGCATCCGCAGCAGCCGGCGGGTCCCCGACGACTTCGACGCCACCCGCTCGGCACGGAGCAAGCTGTACCGCTACACGGTCTACCGGGGCGGCCTGCTGCCGGTCTGCCACCAGCGGTATTGCTATCATTATTACCTTCCCTGCCGGCTGGCGGCCATGCAGCAGGCGGCCGACCGGCTGCGGGGTGAGCACGATTTCGCCTCCTTTGCCTCGGCCGGCGGCCCGCGGCTCACCACGGTGCGCCGTCTGCTGCGCTGTCAGGTCTGGCAGCGGTACGACTGGCTGTATTTCGATCTGGAGGCGACGGGTTTTCTCTATCACATGGTGCGGAATATCGTCGGCACGCTGCTGGAGATCGGCCGGCTGGACCGTTCGCCAGAGTGGATCGAGACGGTGTTGGCCGCCCGCCAGCGCCCGGCGGCCGGGCCGATGGTCCCGCCCAACGGCCTGTGCCTGCAATGGGTCAAATACGACCGGTCGGCCGGAGCCTCTTGAGCCGGAAACCCTTTGCCGCGCCGGACCACCTGGGATATAGTAACGTCCAGCAACATAAGGCCAGAATGGACGTCCAATCGCCCGGGTGGAGCCATTCGGCCGACCGGGGCCTCGACGATTTTCCCGGAAGCTGCAACGGCCCCCAAAAGCGATTTTTTGTACAGGGAGAAGAACCATGAAAAGCCGCACGATGCTATATATCGCCACCGGGTTGGCCGGCGGGGCCCTGCTGGGCGTGACATTCTGCTGTTTTGCCCAGAAACGGGCCTCCGAGTGGAAGGCGCATGACCGCCAGCGCACGCCGCCGGAAACGATAACGCCCGGCGAGACCTGCCGGGACGCCCCGTCCGACGCCGAGGTCTTGTTTGACGGTACCGATCTATCCCGCTGGCAGCAGAGCAATGGCCAATCCGCCCGCTGGAAGGTGGAAAAGGGCTACATGGAGGTCGTCAAGAGTTCCGGCAGCATCTACACCCGCAAGCCGTACGGCGACTGCCAGCTTCACCTGGAGTGGGCCGCCCCCGATCCGGCCGTCGGCCGCGACCAGGATCGCGGCAACAGCGGTATCAAGTTCATGGGACTCTACGAGGTCCAGGTGCTGGATTCCTACCGGGCGGACACCTACGCCGACGGCCAGGCGGCCGCCATCTACGGCCAGTACCCGCCGCTGGTCAACGCCTGCAAGCCGCCAGGCGCCTGGCAGACCTACGACATCGTTTTCCGCCGGCCGGTCTTCGACGCCGCCGGCAAGCTGGCCCGGCCGGCGTATCTAACGGTGTTTCACAACGGCGTTCTGGTACAGGACCACGAGGAGGTCCTGGGCAACACCTCCGGCAGTGCCCGCGGCTATCAAAGGCACTCCGACGAGCTGCCGATCATGCTGCAGGACCACAGCCACCCGGTGCGCTACCGCAATATCTGGGTCCGCCGGCTGGGCGAACCGCGTCTGCCGTGAAGATAGTCCATGTCATAACGCGATTGATCCTGGGCGGGGCGCAGGAGAATACCCTCCTGACCTGCGAGGGCCTGCACGCCCGGGGCCACGAGGTCACCTTGATCACCGGACCGGCGCTGGGCCCGGAAGGCCAGTTGCTGGACCGGGCCGGCCGGGGCGGCTACGGGCTGATCGTGATCGGCTCCCTGCGGCGGGCTATCCATCCACTGCGGGATCTGTCGGCGTACGGGCGGCTGAAGAAACATCTGGCCCGGCTGGATCCGGACATCGTGCATACCCACTCGGCCAAGGCGGGGATCTTGGGCCGCCGGGCCGCTTATCTTCTTCGCCAGAGGCGTGCGGCCAGTTGCTGCGGTCGGGTCAGCCGCGTCCAGGCCGCCCGGCTGGCGACCTGCGGCCGGCCCCGGATCGTGCATACGATCCACGGCCTGGCGTTTCATCCCTATCAGTCGGGCCTGCTCAATCGTGGTTATATCGCCGCCGAGCGATGGGCCGCCCGGCGGACCGACGTGCTGATCTGCGTGGCCCAGGCCATGACCGACCAGTCGCTGGCGGCCGGGGTCGGCCAACCGGGCCAGTACACCAGGGTCCTTTCCGGCCTGGAGACGGAGATGTTCCTTCGCGGGCCCGCGCCTGAGCGGCTCTCGCAGATCCGCCGGGAGCTGGATATCCCCGCCGAGGCGGTCGTGCTGGTCAAGGTGGCGCGTCTCTTTGACCTGAAGGGTCACGAATATGTCATCGAGGCGGCCCGCCGGGTCGTCTCCGAGCAGCGCAACGTCGTCTGGCTCTTCGTGGGCGACGGCAGCCGGCGGGCGGCGCTGGAAAGACAGATCGCCGCCGCCGGCCTGCGGGATCACTTCCGTCTGGTCGGATTGGTGCCGCCCGAGCGGGTGGCCGAGCTGCTGCATGCCAGCGATATCCTGGTCCACTGCTCGCTGCGGGAGGGATTGGCCCGGGCCCTGCCGCAGGCGCTGCTCTGCGGAAGGCCGGTTATCAGTTTCGACGTGGACGGGGCCCGTGAGGTGGTCCTGGACAATCAGACCGGATTTCTGGTTCCCCCACGGGACATAGACGCCCTGGCGGCGGCGCAGCTCCGTTTGATCGGCGATCCAGACCTGCGCCGCCGGCTGGGCCAGGCTGGCCGGGAGCTCTGCCGGGACCAATTTGATCACCGCCGTATGGTGGACCGAATCGAGCGGATCTACCAGGATCAAATGGCGTTATGTCCCGTCGAAGACGGGGAGTGATCCTATCCGGCCCCCAGGAAAAAGGAACAGGTCCATGGACAAGCGAATCCTGATTTTTTCGCCCCACCCGGACGATGCCGAACTGGGCATGGGCGGCACGATCGCCAAGTTTCTCGATGAGGGCTGGGAGGTGATCCTGGCCGATTTGACCAACGGCGAGCCCACCCCGGCCGGCAGCGTCGAGATCCGCGCCGCGGAGACCCGCGCGGCGAATGACGCCTTGGGACTGACCCAGCGGATCTGCCTGGAGTTGCCGAATCGGACCCTGGAGAACACCCTGGAGAATCGCCGGATCCTCGCCGAGGCCATTCGCCGCCATCGGCCCCGCTGGCTCTTCACCGTGATGCTGCCCGACGCCCACCCCGACCATATCGCGGCCCATCATCTGGTGGTGGACAGCCGATTCGCCGCCAAGTTGACCAAGACGGACATGGCCTTCGAGCCGCACTATCCCGAGCGGATATTCTTCTTTTACGCCTCTCATCTGCGGATCCATCCCGAGCCGCGCTTTCTGGTGGACGTCTCCGGGCAGTGGGACCGCAAGATCGCGGCGATCGAGGCCTACCGCAGCCAGTTCTGGAGCGAGTACATCGAGCCCGAGAGGCGCGGCTGGGTGGTCGACTACGTCACGACGGCCTGCCGCTATTTCGGCGACCGTCTGGGGGTCCGCTACGCCGAGCCGTTCTTCACCCAGGAGCTGGTCGGCATTGGGCGTATGGATGCGTTGTGTTGAAGGCGGCGGGTGGCCGATCCTCCCGCCCGGCCCGGATGATGCGGCCCGCCGCCAGCGGGTGTACCCCGGCGCCGGCACGTCGGGCCAAAACGGACAAAATCGGACGGAACGCAAAAGGGCCGGGGGGAAATTGCGGGGAATTTCCCGACGGCAAAATGCTGTAAATACTTACATATAATAAATTTACATAAGCGTGCCGCGGGCATTCCGTTCCGAACTATTGCCTTGATTTGGCCGATTGCCTTATAATACATACTTTGCGAAAAAGGAAAGAAGGCATACGCGCCAAACGCGTTACGTTAACCATGAACAAGATCATTATTGTGCGTGCCGCCGATACGGCCTGGCAGGAACAGTCGGCGGCCGCGGATGAAAATCGATTGCAGGGAACGGTCCCCCTGCCTCTGACCGAGGCGGGCAAGACGGCGTTGCAGACGATCGCTGCCGAGATCGGGCAGGAAACGCCGGATTGTCTCTTCAGCAGCGGCAATGAATCGTCCGGGCCCACGGCGGATTATCTGGCCGGATTGATTAATCTAAAGCCGCGTTCGATCCCGGAGCTGCACGAGCTGGACTGCGGTCTGTGGCAGGGGCTGCGGATCGCCCAGATCAAGCAGCGCTACGGCCGGGCCTACCGCCAGTGGCGCAGCGATCCGGCCAGCGTCCGGCCGCCCCAGGGCGAAACCCTCACCGAGGCGGCCAGCCGCGTACGGGGGGCCCTCCAGAATCTCATCAGGAAGAATCCGGGCAAGACGGCTGTTTTGATTGTCGCGCAGATGGTGGCCGCCCTGGCCGAGTGTCTGCTGACCGGCAGGTCCCTGGACGAGTTCTGGCCGGTGGCCGACGATCGCAAGGCGATGCAGATCCTGGACCTGTTGCCACCGGACGAGTGTCCGGACGGCCCTTCGGCGGACTCCCCTGTCCGGGCGTTTGTCCTGCGGGCCTGATCCGGCGGTGAATTTTTGGTGTCCCGGTCGACTCGTTGACCGCGAGAGGGCCGGGATCCTGGTCTACCTTCTTGGGGGCGGTTTTTTCGATCGTGTGAACCGACCCGCGTTGTGGGACCTTCAAGCGGGCAATACGGCAGGTGGACCGGCGGGGGCCTTGTCGGTTACAATGGGAACACCATGAGCAAAAACGGAAATTCTTGGCAGGGATTTTCGCTCAAAAAGAAGCGCGACGTTCCCGAGGGACTGTGGCGGCGCTGCCCCAAATGCGAAGACATGATCTTCGCCCGCAGTATCGAGGACAACCTCGAGGTCTGTCCCGAATGCCAGCATCATTTCCGCCTGTCGGCGTCCAAGCGCGTCGAGCTGCTGTGCGACGAGGGCAGCTTTGAGGAGTGCCTGGCCGACTACGCCCCGCTGGATGCGTTGGAGTTTACCGACAGCAAGATATACGCGGACCGGCTGGCGGAATACCAGAAGGCGACCGGCCAGAAGGATGCCGCCATCATCGGCAAGGCCCACATCAAGGGCCGTTCGGTCGTGTTGGGGGTGTTGGATCCCCATTTCATGATGGGATCGATGGGCTCGGTGGTGGGCGAGAAGATCGCCGCCGCCGCCGAGATGGCCCTGGAAAGCGAGCGGCCGCTGATCACGGTGAGCTGCTCGGGCGGCGCCCGCATGCAGGAAGGGGTGCTCAGCCTGACCCAGATGGCCAAGACCAGCGCCGCGGTGGCCCGCCTCAAGGATGCCGGCGGACTATTCATCTCGGTCCTGGCCGATCCCACGACCGGCGGGGTGGCCGCCAGCTTCGCCATGCTGGGCGACATCATCGTCGCCGAGCCGGGCGCCCTGATCGGATTTGCCGGGCCGCGCACCATCTGGCATACCATCAAGGTGGAGCTGCCGGAGGGATTCCAGCGGGCGGAATTCCTGCTGGAGCACGGCTTTGTCGATTGCATCACGCCGCGCCGCGAGCTGCGGAGCGAACTGGCCCGCCTGATCGACTACTGCGGCAAATAGGTCTTCCGGCCGATGCCGGGATTAGCCACAAGTCGCGCCGGGGATCCATTGACAGCCATTGACCGGTCTGATAGACTTTCGTGTCAGCACAGACCGGCAGGTGCGAACCGTGATGGCACCGGGGGATGGCAGGTCAAGCCCGTCGTCAGGCGCCGCGGGCAGCGGCGGATATGGTGGGAGTAGCTCAGTTGGCTAGAGCACCAGGTTGTGGTCCTGGGGGTCGCGGGTTCAAGTCCCGTCTCTCACCCTTCGGTTTTTTTTCAGGCGGTCAATTATTACACCGGTCAATCCGGTGTATCGGCGCTGTCGACATCGGACGGCGCATCCGGTTCGGACTCATCTGCTTGGATTTCGGGTTCCACCGGCTCGGCGTCCGGCTCGGCCGGTTCCTTTTCGTTGTCATTTTCCTTGGCGACCCGGGCGACGGCGACCAGCGTATCGCCCGCATCCAGTCGGATCAGGCGGACCCCCTGGGTGTTGCGGCCGATGTCGCGCAACTGGTCCAGGCCGGTGCGGATCAGGATCCCCTTGGCGCTGATCAGCATCAGGTCGTCGTCGGGATTGACGGCCTTGAGGGCAACGACCTTGCCGTTGCGCTCGGTGGTCTTGATATTGATCAGGCCCAGGCCGCCGCGTTTCTGAATGCGGTAGTCGTTCAGGTCGGTGCGCTTGCCGAATCCCTTGTCGCACACGGTCAGCAGGCTGGATCCCCGCGAGGCGGTGACCATGTCCACGACCTGGTCGTCCCGGCGCAGCTTGATGGCCTTGACGCCGCGGGCGGTCCGGCCCATGGGCCGCACGTCGTTTTCGCCGAAGCGGATCGCCATGCCCTGGCGGGTGCCCAGGATGATGTGGTCCTCGCCCGAGGTGATCCGGGCCCCGATCACGTCGTCGCCGGGATCCAGCGTGATGGCGTTGACGCCGGTGCGCCGGACATTGCCGAAGGCGCTGAGAACGGTTTTTTTGATGATCCCGTTCTGGGTGGCGATTACCAGCATGCGGTCGTCGAAGTTCTGGACCGGCAGGATTTCAGCCAGCTTTTCCTCCTTGCGCAGGTTCAGCAGGTTGGCGATGCTCCGTCCGCGGCTGGTGCGCGCCAGCGACGGGATATCGTACACCCGCTGCCAGTAGCAGCGGCCCCGGTTGGTGAAACACAGCAGGTAGTCGTGAGTGGTGGCGATAAACAGATGCTCGATGAAATCGTCCTGCTTGGTGTCGGAGCCGATGACGCCGCGGCCGCCACGGCCCTGCCGCCGGTAGGTGTCCAGCGGCATGCGCTTGATGTAGCCGTCATGGCTGATCGTGACGACGACCTCCTCCTCGGCCACCAGGTCCTCGATGTCGAATTCGGTCACCTCGCCCACGATTTCCGTGCGGCGGGGCCGGCCGTATTTCTCCTTCATCTCGTAGATGTCTTCCCGGATGATGTCCAGCACCAGCGATTCCTCGGCCAGGATGGCCTCGTAGCCGGCGATTTCGTCGCTCAGGTCGGCGAATTCCTTGGCCAGTTTCTCCAGTTCCAGACCCGTCAGCCGCTGCAACTGCATGGTCAGGATGGCGTCGGCCTGGGGCCCGGAGAGGAACTGGTCGACGGCGCTTTTTTCCGCCAGGAAGGCCGCCGGCAGCAGCTTGCGCAGGGTGGCGTGCTCCTTGAGCCGCAGGGGCCGGGCCATGAGGGCCTCCTTGGCCTGGGGCACGTTCGGGGATTCCTTGATTAACTGGATGATCTGGTCGATGTCGCTTTGGGCCAGCAGCAGGCCCTCCACGATGTGGGCGCGGGTGCGGGCCTTGCGCAGCAGATGCCGGGTGCGCCGGCGGATGACGTCCTTGCGGTGATCGACGTACAATTGCAGCATCTGCTTGATGTTCAGCGTCTGGGGGCGGTTCTTTACCAGGGCGATATTGATAATGCTGAACGTCGATTGCAGCGGCGTGTGCTTGTAGAGCTGGTTGATGACGATGCTCGCCTCGGCGTCGCGCCGCAGTTCGATGACGATGCGGAGGCCCTTCCGGTCGGATTCGTCGCGGACGTCCGCGATGCCGGAGATGACGCCGCTGTTGACGCACTCGGCGATCTTGACGACGATCTGGCTTTTGACGGTCTGATAGGGAATCTCGTCGATGACGACCAGCTCTTTGCCTTTTTTGGTGGTCTCGGTGTGCAGCTTGGCCCGGATGGCCAGGTTGCTCCGTCCGGTCGTATAGCCGTCCACGATGCCCTTGCGGCCGCAGATGATCCCGCCGGTGGGAAAATCGGGGCCCGGCAGCACGGATAGGATATCCTTGAATCCGCAATCGGGATCGTGGATGACCTTGAGCAGGGCGTCGCAGACCTCGGCGAGATTGTGCGGCGGCAGGCTGGTGGCCATGCCGACGGCGATGCCCACCGCCCCGTTGACCAGCAGGTTGGGAAACTTGCCCGGCAGAACGACCGGTTCGGTGGTGGTCTCGTCGTAGTTGACCACGTAGTCCACCGTGTTGAGCTTCAGGTCCGCGAGCATATCGGCGGACGCCTCGGTCAGGCGGGCCTCGGTGTACCGCATGGCGGCGGGCGGATCGCCGTCGATGGACCCGAAATTGCCCTGGGGATTCACCAGCGGCTCCATCATGTTCCAGGGCTGGCCCATCCGCACCAGGGTGGGATAGACGACCGCCTCGCCGTGGGGGTGGTAGTTGCCGCTGGTGTCGCCGGCGATCTTGGCGCATTTGCGATGCTTGCTGCGCGGGCCCAGGTTCAGGTCGTTCATCGCCACCAGGATGCGCCGCTGGCTGGGCTTGAGGCCGTCCCGCACGTCGGGCAGGGCCCGGCTGATGATGACGCTCATGGCGTAATTCAGGTAGGAATCCTTCAATTCCTCCAGGATGGAAAGATCGTCTATCCTCTCCGGCTGGGTGACCATAAGGGTACCTCACTGGCTTCTAGGCAAGGGGCAATGGAATCCCTGAAAATACCGTGCGTGTCCGCGGAGCGGCCCGGTGCTCCACGGAGCCGAAAGGCGTTTTTTACACCCCTGACGGCGGGCTTATTGTAGTCCAAACCGCCCGCGGCGGCAATCCTCTTTTCCGGCCGATCCCGACGGCACCGGCAGGCCCCGGCGGTCTCTGGAAAGCCGCCGGACCGGGCGATATAATGCGGCCCGCCCATCTCCGGCGACGGCGGCCATGGTATAGTATCTTGGCTTCTAGTGGTTTACGATGTATAAGTCAGTTGCCGGTCGCCTGCGGGGGCTATAATAATACTATGAATTCGCCATCAACGGCCGCCCGGGCGGCGGCTGGCGGAATACTAACGCGGCCAAACCGGTCGAACCAGGAATTCGCAGGGGAAAATAGCCATGAAACACGGATGGATGCGGTATGGGATGGTGTTGGCGTTTGCCGTAACCTGGCCGGCCCTTGTCGGC
>JAFGFX010000229.1 GCA_016930855.1 Sedimentisphaerales bacterium
GAAGATAGTTATGACGCGATCCTGCTCGGCTACGGCCGCTGCAACGATGGCGTGGCCGGTTTGCAGGCCCGCGCCGTCCCGCTGGTGATCCCCCGGGCCCACGATTGCATCACCTTGTTTTTCGGTTCCGCCCAGGCCTATGAGCGGTATTTTCAGGATAATCCCGGCACCTTTTTCCGCACGACCGGCTGGACCGAGCGTGATAATCCAGTGCCGGGCGCCTTCGGCCGGCCCGCTGGCAGCATGTCCGCTTCGACCCAATTGAGCGGCCCGACCCGGCCGGCGGCCCTTTCGAGCGAGCAAACGGTGCTGGGCCGGCTGGGGATGGATTTGTCCTATGAGCAGTATGTCGAACGCTACGGCAAGGACAACGCCGACTATATCATCGGCGAGCTGAGCCGATGGGAGAAAAATTATAAGGGTATTGTTTACATTGATTTAGGAATGCCTCCGGACGAGGATTACGCCCAGAGGGCCCGCCGGGAGGCCCGCCAAAGAGGGCTCCAGTTCCACCGCGTTGCGGGGAACCTGCGCCTCATACGGGCCCTTATAAACGGCCAATGGGACCCGAAGGAATTTCTGGTGGTTCCGCCCGGCCACTCGATTGCCGGTGAGAATGACGGAGAGATTATAATTTCCGTAAAGTCATGCAAATAAATAACTTAACTTTTTATTGCACGATTACCTCTTTCCGGTTACCATAAGAAATCTGGCCGAATGGGAAGAATTCAGTCGATACTGTCAATTTGACAGGGTATAATACGACGCTTCCTGCTGGCACCAAGGCAATGGCCCGGCGTCCGGGGCCAGACAGGCAACGTTGAACCAAACAGTGGGATTCGCGCTCGGGGCCGCGGGCCCGAACAGGCGGATCGATATTGGGTCGAGACAGGGAAGATTCGGGCGGGGAAGGATGGAATGATGATTACGCAGGAGAACAAACAGAAAGTAATCCACGAGTATGCACTGCACGAGAGCGATACCGGTTCCCCCGAGGTGCAGATTGCCCTGCTGACGAATCGTATCCAGGATTTGACCGGGCATCTCAAGACGCATAGCAAGGATTTTTCCTCGCGGCGGGGATTGTTGAAGATGGTCGGCAAGCGCAACAGCCTGTTGAAGTATTTGCGGGATTCGGACCGGCAGCGCTATGCGGAGGTCATCGGTCGTCTCGGATTGCGTAAGTGATTGCCGCCCGCCCGGCACTCGGATTCGAACGGGCGCCGTATCGGTCCGGCCGAAGGAACCCCTGCGGCCGGGAACGCGGGACGGATGGATCGGGCGGCGTGCGGATAAATAGAAGCTTTCGGGGCAGCCAGAAGACCTCCGGGGCGAAAGGAACGGACGGCATACGTAGTAGATGGCGGTAGCAGTCGGAAGATGAGGTAGGATGTTTGTGTCGGTGATGGCGGACGAAACCGGGTTTCCGGGATGTAAGCGATTTCCCTTCCTTCAGGCAGATGTGGCTATATCCGGGGAAGATGCAGGACGCAGGGATTCCGCGCGCGGGTTGGGCGGATCGCGCCGGGCGGGGCCGGGTGCGTTTTCGATTCCGGGGCAGGCCCTCCGCCGGCACGATTGCCCGCCGCCGGCGACGCCCGATGCCCACAGGCCAACGCATCGAAGTCAGGCGCTTCTTCGGGCCGGGCGCGCAGGGCGTGCGCCCATAAAATAGAGCTTTTGTATGAATAAAGACCAGGGGAGGTCGAGAGGCCCAAAGGATTACACCGTAGAACATGAAAACAAGAGGTATACAATAAGAGTGGACAGGATTGTCAAGGAAAGAAGGTAGAGTACATTATGTCAATGATCAAGAAAGTGGAAAAGCAGATTGCCGGTCGGGTGTTGTCGATTGAAACGGGCAAGTTGGCCAAGCAGGCCTCCGGGGCGGTCTTGGTCTGTTACGGCGAAACCGTGGTGTTCGCCACGGTGGTCTCGGCGGCGCCGCGGGAGGGGATGGATTACTTCCCCCTGTTCGTGGACTACCGGGAAAAGCTGTCGGCGGCCGGCAAGTTTCCCGGCGGATTCATCAAGCGCGAAGGGCGTCCGACGTTGAAGGAAATCCTGACGATGCGGATGATCGACCGGCCGATCCGCCCGCTGTTTCCCAAGGGATTCCGCAACGAGGTCCAGATCCAGACCATGGTCTGGTCGGCGGACCAGCAGAACGATCCGGACATCCTGGCCATGATCGGGGCGTCGGCGGCCGTGGCGATCTCGGATATTCCCTTTGACGGCCCCATCGGGGCGGTGCGCGTCGGGCGGATCGACGGGAAGTTTATCATCAATCCCACCCTCGAGGAACTGAGCCGCTCCGAACTGGACCTGCTGCTCGGCGGCGTCAAGGAAGGCGTCAACATGATCGAGGTGGGCGCCAACGAGTTGCCGGAAGCGGTCGTCGCCGAGGCGATCGAGTTCGGCCACAAGACCATCGTGGAAATCTGCGAGATGGTCGAGGAGTTGGCCGCCGATTGCGGCAAGGAAAAATTTCCCTTCGACGAAATCGATCTGGGTGATCTGCCGGAGCGCCTGGAGCAATCGCTGGGCGATCGCTATCGGCAGGCCCGCCTGGAGCCGGTCAAACAGCAGCGCATGCAGGCGATCAAGGCCCTCTTCGAGGAGTTTATCCCCGAGGTATGCCCCGCCGAGGGCGAGGGCGACTATAGTCCCGAACAGGTTCGCGCGGCCATCGAGGAATTCCAGGAGCGCCTGGACCGCGCCGAGATCCTCGCGGGCCGCCGGGCGGACGGCCGCGGGTATGACGAGCTGCGGCCGCTGAGCGGGGAGGTCGCCGTGCTGCCCCGCACCCACGGCTCGGCCATCTTCATCCGCGGGGAAACGCAGGCCATCGTCACGGCGACCCTGGGCACCAGCGATGACGCCCAGACCATCGACGGGCTCTTCGAGGAGTATAACAAGAAGTTCATGCTGCATTACAATTTCCCGCCGTTCTGCGTGGGCGAAACCGGCCGCCTCGGCCCCCCCAGCCGCCGGGAGATCGGTCACGGCACCCTGGCCGAGCGCAGCATCCAGCAGGTGATTCCCTCCCAGGATCAGTTTCCCTATACCATCAAGCTGGTTTGCGATATTTTGGAGTCCAACGGTTCCAGCTCCATGGCGACCGTCTGCGGCGGCACCTTGTCCCTGATGGATGCGGGCGTGCCGATTCGCCATCCGGTGGCGGGCATCTCCATCGGCATGGTCAGCGACGCCGACCGCCACATCCTGCTGACCGACATCATCGGCGACGAGGATCATTTCGGCGACATGGATTTCAAGGTCGCCGGCACCCAGAAGGGCATTACCGGCATCCAGCTCGATCTCAAGAGACGCTTTTTGCCGTTTGACATCATCCGGGAGACCTTCGAACGGGCCCAGAAGGCCCGCCTCCAGATCCTGCAGATGATGCTGAGCGTGATCGACAAGCCGCGGCAGAATATCTCCACCTATGCCCCCAAGCTGGTCATCACCAAGGTGCCGGAGGACATGATCGGCAAGATCATCGGCCCGGGCGGCAGCCAGGTGCGCCGGCTCCAGGAGATGACCGGCGCGACCATCGAGATCGAGGACGACGGCACGGTGTATGTCTCCTGCCAGGGCGGCGACGGGCACCTGAAGGCCCTGGAGATGATCGAGGCGATGACCCGGCCCACCCAGATCGGCAGGGTGTATCACGGCAAGGTGGTTTCGGTCAAGGACTTCGGGGCGTTCATCGAGATCGCGCCCGGCCGGGAAGGCATGTGCCACATCAGCGAGCTGGCCGATCACTATGTCCGCGCCGTTGCGGACGTCTGCAAGGTGGGGGACGAACTGGACGTCAAGGTCATCGCCATCGATGAGCAGGGACGGGTCAAGTTGTCCCGCAAGGCGGCCATCCAGGCCGAGCGGAAGGCCACGGCCGAGGCCGGGTCGGACTCCTAAGGGCGTCTGGAGGCCGTTTTATAACCTCGTCAACCAGTATTGTCAGCGGCAATACCGAAGCCGGAAAATCGATGTGGAAGTTGGCGGCGGCATTCGGATGCGGGGCGCTTCTGGCGGGCCTGTTGGCCTGGTGGCTGTCCCTGCGCTGGGCGCGGCGGCGGCATCGCAAGGAAAAAGAACTGCTGCGCCGCACCCGCCGCGCGGAAAAACTGGCCGAGCTGGGGGCCCTGACCAGCGGCCTGGCCCATGAGATCCGCAATCCGCTCTCGACGATCAAGATGAATCTGCAACTGCTGGCCGAGGACATCACCCGCCGCCAGCGGTCCGCCGCGCCGCCGGCCGCCGACGAAGCCGGGGACGAGACCGGCCAGATGTATCGCAGGGATCTGCGCAAGATCGAGCTGCTGACCCGCGAGGCGGACCGGCTGGCGGACACCTTGAATGATTTTCTGCGGTACGCCGGCAAGCTGGAATTGCATCCCGTTCGCTGCAATCTCAACGAGCTGCTGGATGAACTGCTCGATTTTTACGAACCGCAGGCGCTCAATCAGCACATTCGCATGCGGCGCGACTGGGGCCGCGAGCCCCTCTGGTGCCGTCTCGATGTCGATCTGATCAAGCAGGCCATCTTGAATCTGTTCATCAACGCCACCCAGGCGATGGCGGGCGGGGGGGAATTGATCGTACGCGGCGGCCGGGCGGACCGGCAGGTGCGGATCGAGATAATCGATACCGGGCCGGGCATGACTCCCCAGATACAGGAGCGGATTTTCGAGGCGTATTTTACCACGAAGACCGGCGGATCGGGATTGGGCCTGCCCATCTGCCGCCGGATCGTGGAGGAGCATGACGGCCGTATCGAGCTGCACAGCGAACCGGGCAAGGGATCGTCGTTCACCATCTGGCTGCCCCGCCTGGAGGGGCCGGACGACCGGCCCTCTTAGCAATGGATTCCGCGTCCGCCCGGCAGACACAAGTCGCCGACAGCGGCGGCACCGCTCGTGATCGAGAGAAGAAACGCGTTGTACGCTTATGAATCAGGCAATCGAAATCTTGATTATCGAGGATGAACCGGGCCATCGCGAGGCGTTGGTCGAGGCGCTGGAACGTGAAGGCTACGCCGTCAGCGCCGCCGCCGACGGACACGACGGCCTGGAGCGGTTCGCCCGCAGCGATCCCTATGTGGTCGTGACCGACCTGAAACTGGGCGGTTCGATCGACGGCATGGAGGTCCTGGAACGGGTGCTCGCCGACCGGCGGACCTGCGAGGTGGTCATGATCACCGCGCACGGGTCCGTGGACAACTGCAAGGAGGCGCTGCGCAAGGGCGCCTATGACTATATCGAAAAGCCCATCGACCTGGACCTGCTGCGGGTGGTGGTCAAACGGGCGGCGGAAAAGGTCCGGCTCGCCCGGGAGAACCGCCGCCTGCACGATCGGCTGGATGAGAAGTTCGGCTA
>JAFGFX010000230.1 GCA_016930855.1 Sedimentisphaerales bacterium
CGGTGGGGCGGCGAAAGAAAGGCGTAGGCGAAAACATTTCGCCGGATTCGCGGAGCCGTTCCTGACCAACTTTTTCCGAGTTGATCCAATTCGCATAAATCCCTGCCGCCCTAAGAAATCCACCTCCTGTGGTTCCGAAATCATCCCCGCCTGTCTGGTCCTTCTCGGGCAAAAACACAGCAACCTATTGTAAGCCGTTATATTACAAGATAATATACCTCTGGACGGCGCGGAAATAAACGCCGGGCGTCTTTGGCCTTATCATTGGGCGGGAGGATTTGACGTATGGATCGATTTCATTATTGTCCCCAGTGCGGCCAGGCATCCCTGGCGGGCGACCAGCGGCGGGTGGCATGTCAACGCTGCGATTTTGTCTTTTATCTCAATGCGGCCTCGGCGGCGGCGGCCATCCTCCAGCGCGAGGGCCGCATCCTGTTCACCGTCCGGGCCCGCGAGCCCCAGGCGGGGACCTGGGACCTGCCCGGCGGCTTTATCGAACACGAGGAGACCGCCGAGGACGCCCTCGTTCGCGAGGTCCGGGAGGAACTGAACATCTCCATCACCGACCTGCGGTTTTTCGGCACGTTTCCCAACCGCTACCCCTACAAGGGGATCGTCTATCCGGTGCTGGATTGCGTCTTTACCGCCCGGGTTGGGCAGTGGGATTCGCTGGAACCCCAGGACGATGTCAAAGACGTCATCTTTGTCCCGCCCGACCAGGTCGATCTGTCCCGGATCGCCTTCGCCTCCACCCGCCAGGCGATACGGGAATTTCTAGACCGGTCCGGCCCGGCGGATTCGACAATGCCACCGGCGGGGTCATAACGCACCAGTTTACCAATCAGAAGAATCGCCTCAGAGCGGCGAATTGCCCATCGCGGCACCCTTTCTCGCCAAAGCGCAGCGACTAGCGGGACCTCAACAAGAAATTGAAACCACGGATTACACGGATTCAATAGACTCTCGGATTCAAGTAATATGTGCCACCTCATCATGCCTGTAATCTGCTCCATAGCGGATGTTACTCGTCTAGCCAACCGGGCAGTCTCAGGATGAGACATCAACTGGCCAACCAAGTTCGCGGTGAACCAAGGGTGGCTATGCCACCCCGCGGTGATCTAAAGGATTTGACTTTAAGAACCCCGGCCGCTAGGATGGCACCTCTTTCCCGGGGACAGCAGCAGGTGGGCTACTTACCCAGGGCGGTCATTTCCTGGGCCGACCAGAGACGTGGAATGGCGCCAAATAAGGGCGATCGACATGCCGGCAGGCCGGCAATACCCGAAATGACATCACGGGTGGAATGATTACGGAGGTGTTTATTTTGCAAAAGGTTACGTTAATTTTGGGCGATGGGATCGGACCGGAGATCGCCGAGGCGGCCCGGCGTTGCGTCGAGGCCGCCGGCGCCGCGATCGAGTGGGATATTCAGCACGCCGGTTCGGACATCATGGAAACCCAGGGCACTCCCCTGCCGGAAGCCACGATCCGCTCCATCGAGCAGACCGGCCTGGCCCTGAAGGCCCCCATCACCACGCCGGTGGGCACGGGCTTTCGCAGCATCAACGTGCATCTCCGCCAGCACTTCGATCTGTTCGCCTGCCTGCGGCCCTGCAAGAGCTATCCGGGCGTCCGCAGCCGCTTCAACGATATCGATCTGGTGGTCGTCCGGGAAAACACCGAGGATCTCTACGCCGGCATCGAGTTCGAAAAGGACACCGACGCGGCGGCCGAGCTGATCGACTGGATCAACGCCCACAGCGACCGCCGGATCCGCGCGGATTCCGGCATCAGCATCAAGCCGATCTCGGTAGCGAACACGGAGCGGATTGTGCAGTTCGCCTTCGACTACGCCCGCAAGTACGGCCGCCGCAAGGTGACCAGCGTCCACAAGGCCAACATCATGAAGCACACCGACGGGCTGTTCCTGGAGGTCAGCCGCCAGGTGGCCCAGCGCAACGGCGACATCGAGTTCGAGGACCGCATCGTGGACAACATGTGCATGCAGTTGATCCAGAAGCCGGAGTTGTACGACGTGCTGGTCCTGCCGAACCTGTACGGCGACATCGTCAGCGACCTGTGCGCCGGCCTAATCGGCGGCCTGGGCGTCGCGCCCGGCGCCAACATCGGGGCCGGCAAGGCGATCTTCGAGGCCACCCACGGCAGCGCCCCGAAATACAAGGGTCTCAACAAGGTCAACCCGACGGCCTTGATCCTGTCGGGCATGTTGCTGCTCCGCCACCTGGAGATGAACCGGGAGGCGGACAGACTGGAAGGTGCCGTCGCCGCCGTCATCGCCGAGGGAACTTCGGTCACCTATGACATGAAGCCCCGGCGCGACGATCCCACGGCGGTCGGCACCCGCGAGATGGCCGATGCGATTATCGCCAAGATGTAGAGCGATTCTGAGCGGCGACCAGGCCGGTCCGCGGGCCGGTCTGATCCGCTCGGCCCTGGCGGTCCCGGCGACACTGTACAAGCCGGTTGTCGGCCTGCGGAACTGGCTGTACGATCACGGCTGGAAAAAAACCTACCAACTGCCCGTCCCGGTGATCTGCGTGGGCAACCTCACCGTCGGCGGCACCGGCAAGACCCCGCTGGTCATCTGGCTGTGCCGGCTGATCCAGCGGCGCGGGCTGCGGGTGGCCATCTTGAGCCGCGGCTACCGGGGGCCAACCGAGCAGGGCAACGACGAAACCACCCTGCTGCGCCAGGCGCTGCCGGAGGTGCCGATCGTGATCAATCCGGACCGGGTCCAGGGCGGCCGGCAGGCCGTCGACGACCACCGCGCCCAGGTGCTCGTGCTGGATGACGGCTTCCAGCACCGCCGCCTGCGGCGCGACCTGGATATCGTTCTGATCGACTGCACCTGCCCGTTCGGCTACGGACATCTGCTGCCCCGCGGCCTGCTGCGCGAGCCGCCGAACCAGTTGCGGCGCGCCGACGTCGTCATCCTTAGTCACTGCGATATGATTTCCAAGGACGAACTGGCCCGGCTGGAGCAGCACATCAGGCAATACCTCCCGCCGGCCGACGCCGAGGCGCGACGGCCGGCGACGCTGCTGGTCCACAGCCAGCATCAGCCGATCGGCCTGTTCGGATCCGACGGGACGAAATACAACCTGTCAGACCTGCAAGGCAAGCGCGTCTTCGCCTTTTGCGGCATCGGCAATCCCCAGGCCTTCGAGGACATGCTCCGGCAGCTCGGCGCCGAATTGAAGGGACATTACGTCTTCGGCGATCATTACATCTACGATGAACTCGACGCCAAGCTCCTGCACGAATGGCGCAGCGAGTTCCAGGCCGACCGGCTGGTCACCACCGAGAAGGACTGGGTCAAACTCAGGCAGATCCCCCCCCTGGCCCATATCGAGGAGCTCTGCTGGCTCAAGGTCGAAACCCGCATCACCCGCGGCAAGGAAGAGCTCGGCCGCCGGATCGTCGAGATCCTGGAGGGCTGCCCGAGGAGATAACCGGCCGGAATGAAATCCGCCCGGCCGGCCAGAAAGGATTGTAGTGGTATCATGGCGAAATCCCGAAACGAGTATCCGCCGGTGGACCTGGCCGGGCTTAAGACCTTCCCCATGGCCCAGCGGCGCCACAAGGTCGATGACCGGATGCTGGCAGATCTACCGGACAAGGACGCCTCGGCGGCCGAGTTTCTGGCCAGCCTGCCCGATGTCCTCGGCGCCCGGCAGTTGCGCCGCCTGGCCCAGACCATCGCGGCGGCGGTGCAAAAAGGCCGGCCGGTTTTCTTCGCCATGGGCGCCCACGTAATCAAGGTCGGCTGTTCGCCGATCATCATCGACCTGCTGGAGCGGGGTGTCGTCGCGGGCCTGGCCTGCAACGGGGCCGGCGGGATCCACGACTTCGAGATGGCCTTCTGCGGCCAGACCAGCGAGGACGTCGGGGCCAACCTGAACGAGGGCCGCTTCGGCATGACCACGGAGGCCCCGGCGATCCTGGCCGAGGCCGCCGAGCGGGGCCGGGCCGAATCGATCGGACTGGGAGCAGCCCTCGGACGGATCATCAACGAGCGGGAGCTGGCCGGCCGCCGCCTGAGCCTGTTCGCCGCCGCGGACCGGCTGGACCGGCTGGCCACCTGCCACGTGGCCCTGGGCACCGACACGGTGCACATGCATCCGGCGGCGGATGGCGCGGCCATCGGGGCGGCCTCGCTGATCGACTTTCGCCGGCTGACCTCGGCGGTGGCGGACCTGGCCGGCGGCGGCGTGTGGGTCAATATCGGCTCGGCGGTGATCCTGCCGGAGGTGTTTCTAAAATGCGTCGCCGTCGCCCGCAACCTGGGCGCGGACCTCGACGAGATGGTCACGGCGAACCTGGACATGCTCCAGCACTACCGCCCCCAGCAGAACGTGGTCAGCCGCCCCGTCCGCGAAGGCCACAGCTTCGTCGTCACCGGCCACCACGAGATCCTGCTGCCCCTGCTGCGGATGTGGATCCTGCAGTTGCTGTAGGCCGGCAGTAACAAAAGGGGCGTCTGGGCGATACCCCCCTGACGGGCGGCGGCGCCAAGTCGATACTTGGACGCCCGTGCGCGGGCGGGTAGAATGGTTCGACGCCAAGGGCGTTTGACCGCCTGACGGCATCGGGCCGACGAGAGCGGACGGCCGCGGAGTGATCCGCCGACGGAATGGCCCATGGTGTTGCACGAGGATTACGTACCACGGATTGGCATATCGATGCATGAGCGACTGTTGACCATATTGAACGGCGTGGGGACGCCGCGGGTGCTGCTGGCGGGGGACTTCATGCTGGACCACTACACCTACGGCAACACCGACCGGATCTCGCCGGAGGCGCCGGTGGTGATCATCAACGTCACCGAGCGGCAGGAGCGGCCCGGCGGGGCGGGCTCGGTGGCGGTGGATCTGGCGGCCCTGGGGGCGAAGGTCGCCTGCCTGGGCGTCGTGGGTCAGGATGCGAACGGGCAGAAGCTGCGGGCGATGCTGGCGACACTGGACGGGGTGGACGTCTCGGGCCTGCTGGAGGACGCCGACCGGCCCACCACGAGCAAACAGCGAATCATCGGACTGGCCCAGCACCGCCACCGCCAGCAGTTGATGCGGATCGACGAAGAGAGCAGCCAGCCGGTCTCGCCGGCGACCCAGGAGCGGCTCTGGGCCAGATTCATCCAACTGCTGGACGAATCGGACGTGGTCTGCCTGGAAGATTACAACAAGGGGGTGCTGGGCGAGGCCTTCTGCCGGCGGGTGATCCAGGCGGCCAACCAGCGGGCCAGGAAGGTGATCGTCGATCCCGG
The DNA here is from genome assembly GCA_016930855.1 of Sedimentisphaerales bacterium. Taxonomy (GTDB): domain Bacteria; phylum Planctomycetota; class Phycisphaerae; order Sedimentisphaerales; family SM23-30; genus JAFGFX01. The sequence goes on from JAFGFX010000230.1 coordinate 5,285, forward strand.
GGCGGTGGGCGATTACGGCCGCTACGCCGACGCCTGGATGATCAAGCCGAACCGGCGGGAACTGGCGCTTGCCTCGGGGATCGAGCTGAACGACGACGAGTCCGGCTGGCGGCAGGCGGCGGACAAGGTGGCCCGGACCTGCCGGATCGACAACGTGGTGGTCACGCTGGACAAGCGCGGGGCGCTGCTGTATCGACGAAACGAACCGCCGGAAGGCCGCGCCGAGGTGATCCCCACCCGCCCCCGCAACGTCTACGACGTGACGGGGGCGGGCGATATGGTCCTGGCCATGCTGGGCCTCTTGGCCGGGGGGCGCTACGCGGACCAGGACCCGCCCACCGTGGGCGAGATGGTACGGCTGGCGAATATCGCCGGCGGCCTGGAGGTCGAGCGGTTCGGCAGCGTCGGGATCAGCCGGGCGGAGATCGTCGCGGAGCTGGCGCGGGAGCGCTCGGTGAAAACGGGCAAGCTCCGCAGCCGTCCGGCGCTGTTGGAGGAATTGCAGTGGCATCGCCAGCAGAATCACCGGATCGTGTTCACCAACGGCTGTTACGATCTGCTGCACCCCGGGCACGTCTACCTGCTGCATTTCGCCAAGCAGCAGGGTGATATCCTGATTTTGGCCATCAACAGCGACCGCTCGGTCCGGCAGTTGAAGGGCCCCACCCGGCCGATCCTGTCGGAGCAGGAGCGGGCGGCGATCCTGTCCGGCCTGGAGGCGGTCGATTACATCACCATCTTCGACGAGCCGGACCCGGGCCCGCTGATCGAGCTGATCACGCCGGACGTGCTGCTCAAGGGCTCCGACTGGACGGGCAATGTAGTCGGCCAGGAGTGGGTCGAGGCCCACGGCGGCAAGGTCGTGCTGGTGCCGCTGTACCAGGGGGTCAGCACGACCCAGATCATCGAGCGGATCCGGGAGCGCCAGGACCGGCGGCCGGAGCATTCGGGAAATTCCCATGGGTAAACGCGCGGTATTTCTGGACCGGGACGGCACGGTCCTGGAGCATTACGATTACCTGACCGATCCCGGCCAGGTGCAGCTGCTGCCCACGGCGGCGACGGCCCTGCGCCGTCTGAAGGAGCACGGATTCGTCCTGGTGATGGTCACGAACCAGTCGGCCGTCGCCCGCGGCATGCTCACCGAGGAGACGCTCTACGAGATCCACGACCGGGCGAAGGAACTCCTGGCGGAAAAGGGCGCGTATCTCGATCAGATCTATTATTGCCCCTACCATCCGGAAGGGGCCATCCCGCGCTATCGCCGCGACAGCGAGCTGCGCAAGCCCGCCCCCGGCATGCTCCTCCTGGCGGCCAAGGAACTCCAACTCGACCTGGAGCTAAGCTGGATGGTCGGAGACGACGACCGGGACATCGAGGCGGGCCGCCGGGCGGGCTGCCGCACGATCCTGCTGGATTCCTATTCCACCAGCATCCTGGTCCGCCGCGGCCGGGTCAATCCGGACTATCGCGCCGTGAACCTGCAGGAGGCCGCCAACCTGATCCTGCACCACAGCGAACGGCCGGTCCCGCAGCCGCCGGTCGTGATGGCCGAGGAGCCGCCGGTCGAGACGATCGAGGAACCGCCGGCGGATCAGGCCGCCCCTGAACCGCCGCCGGCCGAGGAGATAGCCCCTTCGATC
>JAFGFX010000231.1 GCA_016930855.1 Sedimentisphaerales bacterium
AGAGACCATGGATAATCCCACAGAGTATATCGAACGGCTGGAATACAGCCCCAGTTCCGATTGTAATCTGTTGCAGTTCAGCATTTTACCGATTCGGGTGCGCATCGTCTGGCGCAAGGGCTTCGCCGGGGCGCCCGCCCGGGTCTTTATCCGCACGAACCTGAACCAGGCCCGGCGGATCCGCCGCCAGATCATCGATCGGGTGGAGCGCCAGCAAAGCTACTCCACCGATTTTTATGATATCCCGGCGGTGTACGACGCCGCCAGCGGCCATTACCTCGCCGACGTGCTGCTCAGCGAGGTGGGGTACTTCGAATTCAAGGTCCGCATCGATTCGGCCCGCCGCCAGGAGCCCTGGACCCTCTGGGCCGAGGGCCCCAACGTGGGCATCTCGGTGCGGCCCTGGGAATACGGGCGGAACAACTCGATCTACTGCGCGTTTCTGCGGCAGTACGTGCCCGAGAAGCACCGGGACCACCTGCGGGATCCGGACCTGGAGCGGCAGATCCAGCACCTGGAGGACCGCGGGGCCTACGTGGTGCCGCCCAGCGGCAACTTCGAGCAGTTCAAGGAGGTGCTGCCCTTCATCGTCCAGGAACTGGGCATGAAGATCATCCACCTGCTGCCCATCAATCCGGTGCCGGTCTCCTACGGGCGGATGGGGATGTACGGCAGCCCCTACGCGACCAACGACTATTTCGGCATCGATCCGATCTACGCCACCTTCAGCCGGGACAAGACCATCGAGGAGCAGTTCATCGATCTGACCTCCAGCATCCACGGACTGGGGGCCAAGGTGTTCCTGGACATGGTCATCAACCACGCCGGCTGGGCGGCCAGCATCCACTTCACCCATCCGCACTGGCACAAGAAGGACAAGGAGGGCCGGATCATCTCGCCGGGGGCCTGGGGGGTCGTCTGGGGCGACCTGGTGGAACTGGACTACCGGCATCGGGATCTCTGGCAGTACATGGCCGGGATGTTTCTGTCCTGGTGCCAGCGGGGGATCGACGGCTTCCGGCTCGACGCCGGCTACAAGGTGCCCCGCGAGGTCTGGCAGTACCTCATCAGCAAGGTGCGGGACCAGTACCCCGACACGCTGTTCCTGCTGGAGGGCCTGGGCGGGCCCTGGAAGACCACCGAGGACCTGCTGACCCGGGGCCAGATGAACTGGGCCTACTCGGAGCTCTTCCAGAATTATTCCCGGCGGCAGATCGTCGATTACATCGAGTACGCCCAGCGGGTCTCGGCGGGCAAGGGCGTGCTGGTCCACTACGCCGAGACGCACGACAACGAACGCCTGGCGAAAAAGGGCAAGACCCATGCCCGCATGCGGCTGTATCTCAGCGCCCTGACCTCGTTTTCCGGGGCCTGGGGATTCGCCAACGGCGTGGAGTGGCTGGCCACCGAGAGGATCGACGTGCATCGCAACACCGCCCTGCATTGGGGAAACGGCGACAATCTGATCGAGGACATCGCGCGGCTGAACCGGATTTTGGCGGAAAATCCCGCCTTTTGGGAGTGCGACGGGCTGGAGATGGCCGACGTCGGCGAGGAGGAGATCCTGGCGTTTACCCGCCGCAGCCGCCGGCGGGACAACATCCTGCTCTGCCTGATCAACCTGAACGCCGAACAGGCCAAGTCCTTCGCCTGGAACCTGGCCGACGGCTGGCTGCGGGACCACTGCCGGCCCGGCGACCGGATGTTCCTGGACCTGCTGACGGGCCAGGCTCTGGAGCTGCCGGCGGACCACCGCCTGGCCGGCCGACTCTCGCCGGGCGGGTGCCTGCTCTATCGGCTTCAGGACCGCCAGCTGGCCTATCAGGTCCAGATCCCGGCGCTGTATGCCCACAGCGGCAATCGCATCGCCCTGATTTACGAGATCCTGCTGGACCGCTTTGCCGGCCACGAGGCCGGCCGGATCGACCAGGAGGCCCTGCTGGGTCAAGTGGAGGATTTTCGGCGGTTTATCGCCCTGACCCGGACGGTCAACCTGGCGGGCCTGATGGGCGAATCCGTCGGAACGCTGCTGGAGCGGATGGATCCGGGCCAGGTGGACCGCTTTTCCCGCGTCTGGACGTTCCACGAGCGCAACAAGGAATTCATGCTCTCCGGCGATCAGTGGCTGGTGGCCCGGACCTATCTGGCCTGCACGGCCTACCTCCAGACGGATCGCCGGACCATTCGCCGGGATTCCCTGGCCCATCCGGACGGGATCCACCATGAGGTGTATTTTCCGCCGCTGCCGGAGGGGCGGCGGGCCTGGCTGAAATTCAACTGGAAGGTCAAGCGCCAGCGGATCGTGGAACGCCACTGGCAGGAGGAAAGCTATCCGATCCACTGCCTGCCCCGGCCGGGCAGCCCGACCCGGCCGGCCGGGAGGTACCCGCTGCACCTGGAAAAGAACGAGCTCGGCTCGCGGTATGCCACGATCCTGCTGACCAACGGCATCGGCGGGGTCTGCCAGGCCGCGGCGATGCCCGGCTGGCTGACCAGCAAGTACGAGGCGCTGCTGAGCGTCTCGGACGAGCCGGGCAACCCGGCCGCCCGCATCAAGCTGGTCAAGACGGTGCGCGAGACGGTGCGGATCGGGGCGAAATTTTTCGACCTGGACGACAGCTTTCTGGTCCGGTTGACCCGCTATCCCCATCCGGTCTGGGAGTTTCTCTACGACGACGGCGACAACTTCATCCGCCTGGAGCGGACCTGGATCATGCCCGCCGGCCACCATACGCTCTATATCCGCTACAAGCTGCTGGAGTCCGCCCGCCCGATCGAGCTGATCTGCAAGGCCTATCTGGAGTGGCGGCCCCTGCACGAGACCCTGCGGGCCGCCGAATCGGTCCGCCGGCAGTACGAAGAATCGTGCCGGCCCCTGGAGGATCGGCCCGGGATGGCGTTTTCCCCGCAGCCGCCGGCCAAGCTGATCCTGGCGGCCACCCAGGGCGAATTCGTCCGGCAGCCGCACTGGATGTATGATATCGATTTTCCCCAGGAGGCCGAGCAGGGCCTGCCCCATACCGCCGACGCCTTCTGCCCGGGATTCTTCCGGGCGCATCTGGCGCGGGGCGAGAACCAGGTCCTGCAGCTGAGCGCCGCGGCGGAGCCGCCCGCGCGGATCAGCGCCCCGCGGGCGGCGACCGAGGAGAATCGGCGGGCCAAGCAACTCGTCTCGAGCGTGAAGGTGGAGGCGGCCCGCCGGGACCCGCTGGTCAAGGTGCTGGTTCGGGCCCTGGATCAGTTTCTGGTGCGGACCGATCAGGGCTGGCAGATGCTGGCCGGATTCCCCTGGCTGGGGATGCGCCTGCGGGACGTGCTGGCCTGCGTGCCCGGCCTGCTGGCCGCCGGGCGCTGGCAGGAGTCGCGGGATGTGATCCTGCAGGCGGCCCGCACCGAACGCGACGGGCTGCTGGCCGATTTCCTGACGGGAGGGCCCATAGCCGCCACGGGCGTGGAGGCGGCGCTGCGGCTCTTCGAGGCGGCGTATCAATACGTCCGCATCACCGGCGCCGAGAGCTTCTGGGACAGCCTGCTGGGCGACGGCCGCAGCGTGCGGCAGGTGCTGGTGGAAATCTTTGATTGCCTGCGACGGACCGACGGCGACGGGATTCGGCTGGACGAGGACAGTGGCCTATTGTATTGCCCGCCGGGATTCACCTGGATGAACACCGATCACCCCCGGGCGACCCCCCGGGAGGGCTACCCCGTCGAGGTCCAGGCGTTCTGGTACCAGGCCCTGCGTCGGATGCCGCAGATCTATCCGCCCCAGGCCCCGATCGCCCGGCAATTGTCCGGGCGGATCCAGGAACAGTTCGGCCGGCGGTTCTGGTGCCCCAAGCGGGGCTACCTGGCCGATCGGCTGGTGGCCAGCGGCGCCGAACCGGCCGAAAAGGCCGCCCCGGACCACTCGCTTCGCTGCAACCAGCTCTGGGCCGTCACCCAGGGTCTGGTCAGCCCGGACCAGGGCCGCCAGGTGCTGGCCGCCGTCTTTGGCCACCTGCTCATCCCGGGCGCCGTCCGGAGCCTCTCGGAGGGCCACGTGCCGGTGCCGCTCAAGGTGGTGGATCGACGAGGCGTGGAACTGCTGAATCCCCGCCGGCCCTATCAGGGCCGCTGTCAGGGCGACGAGACCCAGAGGCGGCTGGCCTATCATAACGGGACGGCCTGGCCGTGCGTCTACCCGGTGTTTGTCGAGGCGCTGGCGGCGGTCGATGCATTCTGGCCCGACGAGATCCAGAAGGCGCTCGCCTTTTTCGAGCCGCTCTACGGCGACCTGGCCCGCGGCGCGATCGGGACCCTCGCGGAGATGAAGGACGGCAATTACCCGCATGCCCGGCGGGGCTGCTTCGCCTACGCCCTCAGCGTGGCGGAGGTGTTGCGGGTGTATCTGCTCTTGAAGTATCGCTATCCGGAGGACGATTCGGCCTGAGTTCGCTGCGTGATTCACGCTTTGAGGGAACGCGATCCCTTGTCAATTCGCCTTCCGGTCGGGCCCATACGGCGGGACGTGAATCATCCCTGGGGGCACTGAAGGATGCGGCGGCGGTCCGGCCGCCGGGACGGGCCGGTTATCAGGTCCGCCCAGATGCGATCAATCCTATCGATTTTCCCGTCGATCGCATTGGCAGGTATGGATGCCGGAGACCTGGTCACTTTTGGGCGTACCAAAGTGGAATCTCCATCTGGATTGCGGGGATTTGGTCTGCCGAAACGAGATCGTATGGGGAGATGAAAACTCATAACCAATTATAAAATATGCAATTAGAGATAATGCCCGACCGGATGTGGCCCTTATTCCCCCCGGCAAAAACACATGTCCCGGCCCGGCCCGGGCGCAAAAAAAACCTGGCATGGCGCCCGTCGGTCGGGGAATTGTGGGGTACGGGTACCATACCAAGTTTATTTCGAAATACGGCTTCCGGGAATTATCCGTTGGTCGTATTAGAGGGATATTCACTTTTGACTATCTCGTTCTGTCTATGTCTATTATCGAGTAGATGAGGGGATTCCGCAATCGGGGATATTCCGGGTTTTATCTCTCGAAATACCTGATTATATTTTGGTGTGAATAGTATGTAAGTGCTTTTAATAAGGCTACTTATCGAGAGAGGTCAGCCCTTCTCGGATGGCGTATTTGGTCAGTTCCGCCACGCTGTGGATGCCGAGCTTTTCCATGATGTGCTGGCGGTGGGTCTCGACGGTCTTGACGCTGACGTGACACTCGGCGGCGATCTGCTTGGTGGTTTTGCCCTCGGTCAGCAGTTGGAGGACCTCCCGTTCACGGGCGGTGAGGATCTCAAAGACGGTTCCGCCCGGATGCTGGGACAGGTTCACGACGTCCTCGACGACGATGTCGGTGATGCCCGGACTGAGATAGATATGCTTTTCCGAGACGGTCTTGATGGCCTGGATCAGTTCCTCGAAGGCGCAGTCCTTGAGCAGGTAGCCGCTGGCGCCGGCCTTGAGCATCTCCATGACGAAGCGGCGATCCGAGTGCATCGACAGGGCGATCACCTTGATCCGGGGATCGTAGCTCAGGATCTGGCGGGTCGCCTCGACGCCGTTCAGGTCGGGCATGCTGACGTCCATGACGATGAAATTCGGATTGAGCTGCCGGACCAGCTCGACGGCCCGGCGGCCGTTGTCGGTGTCGGCGACGACCTCCATGCCCTCCTGCTTGGAGATCAGGGCCCGCAGGCCGTCGCGGATGATGGCATGGTCGTCTGCCAGTAAAATACGCAGATTCATGGCTTTCTCCCACAAGAGTAACACACTCAGACCAAACCACGCCTCAATGCGTCCCCGCCGCCCCGAGACAATCGGCGCCCTCGATTCGCGGGGGCGGCCCGAGGGGGGCATCGTATCCGTCCGCATGCCGGCGGGTGCCGCCCTGGATCATGTCGTAGAGGTCTTCGCGGGTGTTGGCGTTGTCAGGGGGGCGATCAGGGTAACGCGGGTTCCGGCGTTCGGGCCGGAGTGGATCTTCATCCGGCCGCCGAGCTGATCCAGCCGCTCCCGGATATTGAACAGGCCGAAGCCGTCGCGGGTCCAGCCGGCCGAGCCGCTGGGGCACGGATCGAATCCCACCCCGTCGTCCTGCACCACGATGTGCAGGTGGTTGTCCTGGCATTGCAGGCTCACCAGCGCCTGGCGGGCCCGGGCGTGCTTGACGATGTTCATCAAGAGTTCCCGTACGGCCTGGAACAGCAGGATCTCCCAATCGCTCGAGAGCGTAAACGCCCCCTCGTTGATTTCGTACCGGATCTGCAGGTCGTGCTGCTGGGCGTTCTGATCGACCAGCCATTCGATCGCCGCCGGCAAACCCAACTCGTACAGGATAGGGGGGCTCAGCTCGAATGTCAACGAGCGGGTGAAATTGATGGCATTTTCCACGTACTGGCGGATCTCGTTGGAGGCCGCGTGGATCGACTCCGGCGAGCGGGCCTGGGCGAGGGCGCCGAGCTTGATCTTGCACAGGGCCAGCAGTTGCCCGATGTTGTCGTGCAGGGCGGTGGCGATCTGCCGGCGCTGATGCTCCTCCGTCAGGCACAGCTGCGAGGTCAGGCAGCGGAGCTGCTTCTGGTAGTCCAGCAGCTTGCGCTCCGCCTGCTTGCGCTCGGTGATGTCGGTGACGATGGCCAGGATGGCCCCTTCGCCGTCGAAGCGGATCCGTTTGGTGGTGATGATGACCTCGAGCCGCTTGCCGTCGCGGGTGATCAGCGTGTATTCGTGGGGGCGGATGTCCGTCTCCTGCCGGTGCCGCTGGAAATTGTTTTGGATCCGCGTGAAGGACTCCGGATCGAAGATCGCCTGGACATCGAAGGCGGGGGCATAGATTTCCGCGCGGCGATAGCCCATGACCTCCTCGCAGCAGCGGTTGGCGTACACGATGCGGTCTTTCTGATGGATGAAGATCATGTTGGGGGACTGCTCGGCGAGGGTGCGGAATTTCTCCTCCGATTCCCGCAGGGCCTGCTCGACCTGGCGGCGGCGGACGAGGTTCATCCATTCCCGCAGCGTCCGTTCCACGATGTCGGGCATGGCGTTGAGGCTGGCCGGGGTTTTCACGACGTATTCCAGGGCGCCGGCCTTGATGGCGTCCACGGCGACCTGCTCGTCCCCGTAGCTGGTCATGATGATCAGCGGAAACGCCGGCTCGACGAGGTGGCTCAGAAGATCGGTGCCCTTGCCGTCCGGCAGGATCAAATCGGTGATGACGATGTCCCAGGACGATTTCTGGAGTTTTTTCCGGGCGGCGCCGAGGGTCTCGACGACCGCCAGGAACGTGGGCCGACCATCGCTCTGGAAGGCCCGTCGGATCAGGCGGCTGTGCGCCTGGTTGTCTTCCACCAGCAATATGCGTATTGGTTCTGCTTCCATTACTTACGGCTCAAAACACGAGGGCGTCCCTGCGGGCATCCCGACGGCTCGGTCGGGGCGGTTCAACGGCCTGGCAGGCGGATCGGAGCAGAGGTATGGGGCCCGCACCTATAGTAGAGTAATGCCATTTTCCCAGAAAATCAAGCCCAGGGCGAGCAATTCCATCCCAACCAGTAGAAACCGAGGTCCTGCATCATCTGGGAGAATTTGGTGAAGTCGACCGGTTTGACCAGGTAGCTGTTGGCGTGATATTCATAGGCGCGGGCCACGTCTTGTTCGGCCTTGGAGGTGGTCAGGATGACCACGGGAATCCGGCGGAGCACGGGATCGTTCTTGATTTCGCGCAGGACCTCCAGGCCGTCGATCTTGGGCAGGCGCAGGTCGAGCAGGATGACGTGCGGACGGGTGGCCGAGGCCGGCTGGTCATAGGGCGCGCGGCCGAACAGATAGTCCAGGGCCGCCTGGCCGTCCGGCAGGGTGACGATCTGGTTGGCGATCCGATGGTGCTCCAGGGTGCGGATGACCAGCTCGGCGTGACCGGGATTGTCCTCGATGAGCAGGATTTGGATCGGTTCCCCGCCGAGCGGTTGCGGTTTCGGCTTTGCCTTCAGATTCAGATTCAGATTCGGACTAGAACTCATTTGCTGACTCGCTTTCCGGCCGGCCGGGCAGCGTAAAGCAGAAGGTGCTGCCCTGTCCGGCCCCTTGAGACTCCACCCAGATGCGACCGCCGTGAACCTCGATGATGCGTTTGACGATGGCCAGACCGATGCCGGAGCCCTGGCTGTCGTGGTCCAGTTTTTCGAAAAGCCCGAAGATTTTTTCCTGATAGGCCGGCTCGATGCCGGCGCCGTTGTCGCGGACGAAATACACCGTGGTGCCGGCCTCCGGGCGATGGCCGATTTCGATGCGGGCCGCCGCCCGGTCGCTGCGGAACTTGACGGCGTTCTCGATCAGGTTCTGATAGACCTCGCGCAGCCGCAGCCGGTCGGCGTATATCGGCGGATGATCGGGCTGGACCTCCAGATGGACCGGGTGCCGCTGGATATCCCCTTCCAGCAGCGCGAGCACCTCCGCGATCAATGCGTTCGGATCAACGCACTCGGGCGGATTGACCAGCCGGCCGATCCGCGAGAGATCCAGCAGCTCGTCCAGGTGGCTTTCCATGGTCTCGGCGGCGTGCGTGATCCGCTGCATGTCCTCCTGGATCAAGGCGGCGTTGTTGTCCTCGAGGTCCTGCCGGAGCATGCCCAGAAAGCCCTTGATGGTGATCAGCGGGCTTTTCAGGTCGTGGCTGACGGTGTAGGTGAAGCGCTCCAGCTCGGCGTTTTTGGTCTCCAGCTCCGCGAGGATGCGTTCCCGCTCCTGGCTGGCGCGTTTGCGCTCGGTGACGTCCAGCAGCGTGCCGATGATGGCGGAGCGGCCCCGATAGAAGGTCTGGGTGCCGTAGACCTCCACGTGGATGCAGTCGCCGTTCTTGGTCAGGCCGCGAAACTCGTAGTTGAGGGACTTGATTTCGTTCTGGAGCCGCCGGCGCAGGTTCTCCTGCACCCGGGGCCAGTCCTCCGGCCGGGTGAGGTCCTGGGGCCGTCGTTCTTCGAGCAGTTCCCTGGTCGTATAGCCGAAGATCCGGGCCATCACCGGATTGACATATCGAAACTGGTCGTCCTGGATCAGATACACGCCGGTGAGGGATTCCTCCACCAGGCTGCGGAACCGCTGCTCGCTTTGCCGCAGCTCGTTCTGGATGTGATTCTGCTGAAAGGCATATAGGAAGAACAGCAGGAAGATCGGCAGTAAAATCTCCGTGAAGTCTTCCAGGGTGTCCAGCGACGTGGTGATCTGGGTCCATTCCAGGACATTGCTCAGCTGCACCAGCAGGCAGAAGACCAAAAACAGCAGGAAGGGATAAAAGGCATCCCGGGACAGTTCCCGTCGGCCGCGGCGGATGACCAGCACCAGCGCCGCCAGCAGGCACAGCACCGTGACCATGTCGATCCGGCCGATGATCATGTGACGGCTCCCGGACGATGCGGCGCCCGCAGGCACCAGAGGGCCAGGATCGCCGCCCCGGCGGCGTAACAGAGATGCTCCACCAGATTGCATCCCCAATACGCACCCGAGTCGACGGAAAAGAATCCTTCCAGATTGGTGAAAAAAGAGCCCAGCGACAGGAACGCCCAGGCGGCCAGCAGGTTAGGCAGCCGCGGGATTGCCTTCAGCCGGTTATAATTACAGGCGACAAACAGCCAGAGCCCCACGTAGAGCACCAGGCCGATCAATTCGTTTTCATGAAAATCCATGCGTCTGCTCCGGCCTTGAGAACAACGAACCGCTTCGACGCGCAATCTGGGGCCGAATGAATGTCTTCGTCTGAATTTTATTATATGACCGGTTCAGCTTACGGAGCCGGATTGGGCAAAGCAAATCTAAATTTTTTACGCCGCCAAGCAGCGCGGTGACGGTCGGCGGTCGCCACGAGAGTCAGCGATCGCCGGCGTCCCGGTTACCGCAGAGCAGGGCAACCAGGGCTACCGCCGCCGTCTCGATCCGCAGAATCGTATCGGTCAGCCGGATGGGCACCGCCCCGGCGGCTTCCAGAAGGCCCTCCTCGTCATCGGTCAGACCCCCTTCCGGGCCGACGAAGGCGATCTGGTCAACCCCGGTCGCCGGCGGGTCCTGCCAGGGGGCCCGGGCCCGGCCGGCCGGACTGGCCAGCAGGATCCGTCCGGCCGGAAATTCATCCCGCAGGCCGGCAAGCACCCCGGCAAACTCGCCGGGCGGATCGACGGCCGGGACAAACAGCCGCCGGGATTGTTTGGCCGCGGCGATCGCCCGCTGGCGATAGCGCTGTTGGGTGTTCGGGCGGCGGCCCTGTTTGATCGTGCGGGCGAACCGTAGCGGATAGATGCGATCCACGCCCAGTTCGGTGCACTTCTCAATAAGCCAGTCGAATCGCTCACCCTGGGCCAGGCTGGCCGCCAGGATGATTCGCCCCGCCGCCGGCGGCGGGGCGGTGCGGCTTTCGAGAACGTCCAGCAGGACCGAGCCTGGTCGGATGGCGCGGATTTGGGCCAGAGCCTGCGTGCCGGCACCGTCGAAGAGCTCGATCCGGTCGCCCTCCCGGTGGCGCAGCACGCCGACGGCGTGATGGGCCTCCGGGCCGGTCAGTTCAACCTGGGGCCGGCTTATCGGACTACAGTAAAACCGGCGATGCTTCATGGGCGATGATGCCTGCAAGGATCAAGATGGAATCTGCGTCGGCCGGCGTCCCGTCCCCTGGACGTGAATGCCGTTTTTGCCGCTGCGCCGGCCGGTCCGGATCGCCGCCGGCCGCCGCGGCCGCGGCGCAAATCCGGGTTTTTCGCCGCCGAAAACCCCGGTCCCGCTCGATTGTCCGGCGCTTTCCACCGATAATAAGAACGGCCGTATGATACGCAAAACAGCGCAATAGCTCCAGATAATATCGCGTGAGGAGTATGGCAAAAGAACCGTCAGAAGATCATTCCTCGGAACCGCCGCCGGAGAATCCCGATTCGAAGTCCTCGGATTCGCCGGAGCCGCAGGCGTCGTCCTCCGACTCGGAGGTGCCCACGGCCATGCCGGCGGATATCGATTCCCTGCTGGATATGGCGGCGGACTCGTTGGACCTGGTGGATGGCGAACTGACCGAAACCAAGTCGGACAAGCCCGACACGGCGGATAAGACCAACCAGGCCAAGGCCACCCCGCCAGGGCCAACCCCGCCGCAGAAGCCGGAACTGGCCCAGGAGGTCTCCACCTCCTCGGCGCATCCTCCAGTCCAGCCGGAGGCGATCGATCGTGCCCTGACCAATCTGGAATCCCAGATGGAATCCCTGCGGGGGCAGTTGCTCGATGAGGAGGCGCCGCCGGCGGCCGGATTGCCGGACGCCGATCCGGCCCGATCGACCGATGCCGCCGCCGAAGGCGGCGATGAAGCGTCCGCGGAATCCCCGGCGGCCCAGACGCTGGCTGAGGCTGACGTCGAAGACGATGAGAGCGAAACGGTCAGCCAGAATCAGCTCGATGATATCCTGGCCGGCCTGGCCGAAGAGGTCGGCCAGGTGGATGAGGCCCCGCCGCCGCCCAGCGGTCAGGCGGATTCGGCCCGGGGCGAACCGGCCGGGTCGCTGGAGCAGGATGCCGTGGCCGACGGCGACGCCGATGCGGAGATCGACGAGATATTGTCCCAGGTCGAAACGATCGGTAAGCAGGAACACGCGGCCGATGCGGATCCGACGCCACCGGCGGATTCCCCGCCGGATGATGCCGGCGCCGAGGCAGGGCCGGCCGACGCCGTACAGGTCCCATCCGCCGGCGAGGAACCGGCGGCGGACCTGCCGGATCCGCCGGATTCAGACCACAGCGAAGACCCGCCGGAGGCGGCCGGGCCGTCACCGGCCGAGGAATCGACCGCAACGGCGGACGATGACGATGATTTCGACACCCCGCCGATGCACTCCGAGGATAAGGATTCCGCCAAGAGCAAGCCCGCCAAGGCCATCCCCGTGGCCGTCGATGATGAGGGAAAGGTGCTCTCGCAGGACGAGCAAAAGCCCGAGGAGCCAGCCGAGCCGGATTCGGGCCTCAGCCCGGAGGTCCTGGGGCAGTTTTCCCTGCCGGAGAGGGCGCTCATTCGCGGGGCGTGTGCCTGCAACAAGCCGTTCGAGTTTCTGCCGGATCGAGTCCGCGATATCATGGGTCTGGTCGGCGTGATCACGGTGCTGATCTCCATTCTGGCCGCGGCCCTGATCCTGCTGCTGAAATAGGGCATCCGACACGATCAAAAACGGCAAATGGCCCCCGCTAGTTATGGGATGTTTTTCCGCTCGTATTTGGAAGCGATAAGTTCACAAATCCCTTCCGAGAGAATCCAACCGTTATACAAACCGGTATGAAGGTCTGCCCGGCGGCGTTCAGTACTCCGCCCGTAGCGTTTCCGTGAGCTCGCCTTCCCGGAGCAGGCGAATCTGTAAGGCCCCCTGGGTCTCCATCCCGAAGGCGCTTAGATGTTCATCCTCGCTGGTGGGCAGCAATGCCTGCAATTCGCCGTTCGAGAGACTGACGTGCAGGGCGTAGCCGGCCGGGAGCCTCTCCAGGCGGGCCTGGCCGGCCAGGTTCTCCGAGGCGCGGTGGGGGCGGTAGAGCGTCACGAATTCCATCTGCTTTTGTCGGCCCTCCGTTTCGGCCGTCAGGTGCCATTCGCGCAGGCGCACCCGGGGGCGGGGGTTGGGATCGTACTGGTCGGTCTGCGTGAACGTCAAATTATCCGGAGCCAGGAAATCGATCTCGCAGAGGACGTCGTCGTTGCGGACCTGGATCTGGTGCTGGCCGGCCAGGTCGAATGTATTGACGGCGTGCAGCCAGTATTCGTACGTCGCCGGCTCGCGGGCCTCCAGGCGATCGAAGATCACGACCAGCTCCGGCTTGACGAAGATGATGGCCCGGTCGAAGCGCTCCAGGATGGATGCGGCCGAGCCCGCGGCCTTCGCCGGTTTCTCGTAGGCCGATCCGGCCCGGCCGATGACCACGTCCAGGGCCGGCGTCGTCTCGAAGGCGATGATCCGGCCCTGGGCGCCAGCGGTGTGTTTCTTCTGGCCGATGCCGTTGACGGTGATGCAGTTGGTCGAGCGGGTGCTCCACATCCAGTTTTGATGGTGGTCGCTGCCGTAGATGTCGCGCCGGCCGGAGCGGATCAGCAGCCGCCGGCCGTAGGCCCAGAGCAGGAACGAGTTGTTCGCCTCGTAGCCGTGCGACTGGGTGCCGAAGGGGCTGGACTTGAAGACGACCTGGACGCTGCTATCGGCGTCGAACAACTGGCTGTTCAGGCAGGCCTGACCCGTCCCGGCGAACAGCCGGGAGGCCGGCAGGTCGTCCGGCCGGACGGATTCGACCGCCGGCAGCGCCCCCCGCACGAAGCCGATATAGCCGCCGGCCGGGGCACTACCGCCGAGTTGATCGACGTACCACTGCCAGTGGCCGTTTTGGGCCTGGGCCGCCAGCGTCGTCATCAGCGGCGCGTTGTTTCGGGCCGTGCGGGTGGCGGTCAGGTCGCCGAAGCCGCCGCCGACCTTTCCCGGCGGCATCAGGTACATCGCGTAATAGCCGGCCTGGGAAAAGAAGGGCTTGTCGTAGGCATCGATGCCCGTCGCCTGCCGCATGACGTCCGCCCACCAGGTGAAGCGGTCCAGGTAGCTGGACCAGTAGGAGGCCCCTTCGTGCCAGCCGCCCTCGTCGTCGCTCCAGACGGGGTAGGTGTTGTAAAAGACGTTCAGGGCGAACCAGAGCCAGTCTTCGGCCTGGGGGATCTCGCCCCGAAAGGCGATTCCCAGCTCGCCCAAAAAGTGCCAGGCCCGGTTGCTGTGGCTCGCATACGGCCGCCATAAATGCCGGGGACAGAGGTGCTCGTACATCTCCTGGCCGCGAATCTGCATGACCCGGCGGCAGGTCTCCTTCTCCGACTCGCTGAGCAGGTCGTTGACGAAGGTGTAGGTCCAGGCGAAGTAGTAATTGTAGGGCATGCCCGCCTCGTCGTTGTAGCGGTAGCCGGTGCTGCCTTTCGGATCCCAGGCGGCGCATTCCAGCAGGATCCGCCGGGCCTGCCGGCCGTATTCATCGGGACCGCCCAGCAGTCGGGTGAACGCCAGGGTGGCGGCGCTGTTCAGGGCCCGGATGGTATAGGTCCGGTTGCCCCACCAGAGGGTGCGCCAGGCCTCGCTTTTGCGTTCCATCTCCGGCGGATAGCGGGCCGGCTCGGTGGTGTCCGGCGGCTGCCGCAGGATCGTTTCGCATTGCCTGACGAGTTCGTCGTACTGTTTTTTCATCGGCCCGCGGGCCAGTTGCCGCAACTCGGGAATCTGTTCCGGCCGGACGAAGAGCCGGGGATGGGCCCGGGGGACGCGGGCGAGGATCTCCGGCCGTGGCGGCAGGGGCATCGAGACGGCCTCGGCCGGGAGGGTGAAGCTCCGCGTTTTTGACCAGGGGGTATATTGGCCCTGGCCATCTCGGCCCCGGTAGCGCCACCGGTAGAGGCCCGGCGGCAGGGTCCGGTCCGGGCAGTGCACGTTGAACTCGATATTGTCGGCGCGGTAGGCGATCTGCCGGAAGTCCGCGTCGCGGGCGCATTGGAGTTCCCAGCGCAGGGCTTTCTGCGGCCGCCAGGAAAAGCTCGGCGGATTCGTCGCGCAGACGGCGCCAGCCGCCGGGTGATAGCCCCATTCGCCCGGCGCCGCCGGGGCTTCATCCAGCGTCAGGGCCATGCAGGGCGATCCGGATGCAATCCAAAGCAGCAGCGGCAAAACAAGCCGGCCGATCGGGCGAGGGGTACCTTGCATGGGTTTATCCTTTCCGTAAGTTAGCTTTCGGACAACTCGAGGGGCGTCCTATCTTACTCCGTCAGGCAGACGGCGCGTAAAAAACCCGTCGATCCGAGACGATCGGCGGGTAATGAAAAATCCTTCGCGGCGGTTGTAGGGGACGACAGGCCGCCAGGGGTTCGTCCCGGCGGGCGCAGCTTGTAGTGGTTCGATGGCATCGTTTGCCGCCTGCTGGTTTGCGTCAAGTCGTCGAACGGGCGGTGGAGCTACAAAATATTCGATCACATCGTTGCAGTCGGCAGGACTTCCTGGACCGCGCCGGCGTTACTGCGGGTTTCGGTCGCCTTGCAAGGTCGCAGAGGCGCCTGGTATCGTCCGAGTTTCGGATCCCTTGTAAGGTGGCAGGGGCGCCCGATATACTTCGAAGTTCGCCCGCCTTACGGGGCCGGCGGCGCCGGCGGCAGCTGGCTGCTGGGGACCTCCTCCGGCAGCGGGCGGATCCAGATGTTGCGGAACCGCATGGGATTGCCGTGATCCTGCAGGCTGATCGGGCCCTTGTCCTGCGGCGGACCGTAGCGGGCGATCTGCTTGTGGTTGGTAGTGCCGCGGATGGTGTAGTTGTTGTGGACGCAGACGCCGTTGTGGTAGACGGTGATCCGGCCCGGCCGGATGAGCAACCCCTGCTCGTTGTAGAGCGGCTGCAGGAAGGCCACGTCGTAACTCTGCCATTCGCCCGGCTTCTTGCAGACGTTGACGAACGGCGGCACCTGGCCGTAGACGCTGGCCGCCTGGCCGTCGCCGTAGGTGGGATTGTTATAGGAATCCAGGACCTGCAGTTCGTAGCGGCCCATGAAGAACACGCCGCTGTTGCCGCGGCTCTGGCCGGTTTTCTTGGGATCCACCTCGGCGGGCGTGGCCCACTCGATGTGCAATTGGCAGCTGCCGAACTGGCGCTGGGTGTGGATGCCGCCGGCGTCCTTGGCCACCTCCATGTAGCCGTCCTGGATCTTCCAGCGCACCGGCTGGCCGGCCTTGTCGCTTTGCCATTCCTTGAAGTCGGTTCCGTCGAACAGGACGATCGCGTCCGAGGGCGGTTTGCCGGCGCCGTCGGGCGGCTGGATGAGAGGCGGCGCCTTGCGGTCGTCGCCGTGGACGAAGAAGGGCGTCGGCGGGCCCGGCTCCACCAGCTCGATCAGGTTGCCGTCCGGATCGCGCACGAGGGTCAGGTACTTCATCGGATCGGCCAGGCGGTAGGGGGTCTTAATCGGCTCGACGCCCGCCCGGCGGCAGCGATCCAGGGCCTTGCCGGTATCCTCCACGAGGATCGTCAGGTAGCTTAGTCCCAAACTCGAGTTGATGAACCGGTTGTCCACCTTCTTGTTGGCACCCTGAGGGATCTGCATCAGCTTGATTTTCGTGGCCGTGTCCTCCCCGCCGAGGACCATCACCCGCACCTGGAAGGGCGCCGAATCGGTCAGGCCCGATTGGCCCGCCATCTCCGGCGAGACGTCGAAGCCCGGCATCTGGGTGAAGCCCAGCGCGTCCCGATAGAACGCCACTGATTTCTCCACGTCGCTGACCACGATGCCGATATCGACGGTGCTGCTGTAAAATCCGTTCTTGACGGCCCGGGCGCTGCCGCTCACCGCGAAGGTGATGCCCAAGGCCGCTGCCAGAATACGCGCTGCAAAGGATTGCCTGGTCATGTCTTCTCCTTTCTCAAGATGGTTGATGCTACCATAGCAAAATTTCGGGAAGGGGGCAAGATCAATTTGGGGCAGAGTCGTTGCCGCTGCGGCCCATCGGCGGATCATCGTCCCGGTTGCTGGCAAGAATTGGCGGAGGGACCCTTGAGGTCGGGGGCCAAACGGGATTCATCCCTGGCCGGCCGGCGGGTCGTCCAGGGGATGGCCCAGTGCCGAGAGGAATGCCATATTGCTTTGGGTGGTGTCCAGCCGGGACAACTGCACCACGACGGGCAGTGTGCTTTCGACCAGCAGGGAATACGGTTCGCCGCGGCCGATGGCCACCTGGCCGTTGTGGCGCAGGCGCTCCATCCGCAGATGACAACTGCGCCGGCCGCCGACGGGGATGTCAGTGATGACGACCGGGTCCCGCTGCTCGAAATAGATCGTAAGTGTAAGACGGGCCTCCTGGGCATTGGCGTTGAGGACGCAGAGGCTTTCATGGGAGAAGTAGCCCGGCGAATCCTCCGATTCTGCTTCCCGCAGGGGCGGCAGAAAGCCGTCCGGGATGATCCAGCGCAATCGACCAAGGGCTTGTTGGGTCATGATGATGTTCTCCAGGGGGCACCTGCGGTGTATTCAGCGGACCAGTTTGCCGCCGGCCCGATAGGCGCGTTGTCGCTGTCTTGGCGTCAGTTGGGCGTCCTGCCGGCGGGCGGCCAGGCCGAAATAGATCGAGTCGACCCGGCGGGCCCCGACCGTCCGGGCGGCGGCCTTGAGTTGGCGGGGGGCATGGGGCATCAGCCACCGCGCCAGCCAGCCGGGGCAGGCCGCCGAGGTGACCGTCACCGCCTTTTTGTCGGGCTTCTTGATCCGCAGCCGGGGCCATTTGCCATTCTGCCAGGGCCAGTGGGCGTAACCGATCAGCCGCTCGATGAACCGCTTGGTTAGCGCGGTGGCCGAGCCGAAGTTCACCGGGCTGGCCAGGACCAGGGCGTCGGCGGCGTCGATGCGGTCCAGGATCGCCTTCATGTCGTCGTCGTGCCGGCAGGGGCCGCGGGGGGCCCCGTCGGCATCCTGGGTGCAGGCCCGGCAGTTCGTACAGAACTCGATATGCCGGTCCAGCAGGAAAATCGTTTCGGTCTGCGCCCCGTGCTGGCGGCAGGCCCGCAGGATCTCGGCGACGATCTGATCGGTGATGTGTCCCTTGCGATAGGTGCCGATGATCGCGACGACGTTCTTGGCCATGCGTATGGGCTCCTTATCTTTTCGGCGCCGCCTGAGAACGGGCCTACGGCCTCGACGGCCTGACAAAACGACCGGCGCGGCAATCCCTCATCCGTCTGGTGCCGGGGCGCACCTACCGGCGTTCGTTCCAGTAGACGATCGAGACCTGGGCCCTCTGGCGGACCGCGACGGCCTCGATATGATGGGCCAGACCGGATCGAGCCGCCCGCCCGGTGCTGTGCACGGTGAAGACATTGCTGCGGACCGTGATCCAGGGGGCGATCCGCTTGAAGATGGGCAACGTCATCTGGGGGACAAACAGCACCTCGGCGATACTGGTGTACCCGTCGGGCAGTTCCCGGCGGCGGTCGATCAGGCGATCGGCCAGGGCGCCCGTCATGCCCGGCAGGGCGCAGAGCACCTCCCGGCCGGCGGTGTTGACGTTGATCCGACCCGGTATGATCTCGTCGTCCATCACCGTGATCCGGTCGGCGATCCGGCGGAAGGTCTTCAGGTCCAGCGGGATGCTGACCGGCTTGGGCTTGTCCAACGGATCGGACGAATGCAGGCGGGATGCCCTAACCGAGCCGACGGTCTCCTCCTGGATCAGGGTGTTGACATCCAGCAGATCGGCCACGCCGGCAAACTGGCCCTGGCGTTCCAGGATCCAGAGGACGTGGCCTTCCTCCAGTCCCAGTTCCGTTTCCAGTTGTTGCTGGTCGGCCGTATTGATGTTGATCCGCGGGCGACCCATGCCGTCCTCGTTGCGGTCGAAGGAATAGACCGTCACATAGGAAAGCAGCCCCCGTTTGAGCACGCCGTTTTGGTCGTCCGGCGGGTAGGACAGGTCCCCGTCGTTTTCGTTGTCGTCCAGCAGGCCGTTCAGGTTGGCGTCCTCGCCGAAGAGGTGCTCCGGACGCATCGAGGGCACCAACCCCAGCGAGCGGATGGTGGTGAACACCCTTACATAGGCCGTGCGGCGCTGCGCCGGCGAAACCGACGCCAGCGCCCGCGAATCGCCGGCGGGGGGCGAACGGTCCTGCCGCCAGTTCAGCAGGGGCTGGACGAGTTCCTCGGTCATGCCCGTCAGCCGCACGAGCATCTCCGGCGTGGCGGCGTTGAGATTGAGCTTGCTGGCCTCGTCGCAGACCCCGTAGGCGGTGGACTGATCGGACGAGAATCGGTCCGCGGATACGCAGTAGGTGCCCTGGTCCAGCTCGACGTTCCGGAAGATCTCCGGGCTGTCGTACCAGCGATCGTGGATCCCGTCGGTCGCCCCGGCGTCCTGGGCGATTTCGCTCAGGGCCCTCTGGACGCCCGCCCGGGCCAGCCAGCGGGCCTGCACCCGGTCCTGCATCGTGCCCCGCACGGCGTTGTCCAGCCGGGTGTTCTGGGCCAGCGTCAGGGCCAGCAGGGCCAGGACCACCAGCACCCACAGCACCAGCACCAGCACCAGTCCGCCGCGACTATTCCGTGGCCGACGGCGGGTAGGCCGAGGTTGTCGAGACTGCCTGTTCATAGGCGATATCATGCTCCGGAAGCGGTTCCAGGCTGATCGTCTGGCTGACGGATACACTGCCGTACTGCGGGCGGGCCCGGTCGCGCAGCTGCAAACTGACGCGGACCAGCGGGCAGACGCCCTGTTCGGCCGACCAGTTCCGTTGCCAGGATTTGCCGTTGTAAAATTCGCATTTCAGCGAGGTGACAAAGCTCGCCGTATGGGTGATGCGTCCCTGTTCGTTGTCCTGGGAAACATCGAACACCGCCGCGCAGCGGCGGCCGAGCCCCTCCGGGCAGTCGTTCTGGCTCTTGAATAGGCCGTATTCGATCTCGAAGATGTCGCCGGCAGGGTCCGTCGATCCGTTGGTCCGTTCCGGCTGGCCGGTGATCCGGGCGAGAAGCCGGTCGGCGGGCAAGTCCTCCGTACCGCCGGGGATGCCGATCAGGCGCATCTGATCGGACTGGCTGCCGCGATAGAAGTTGGCCAGGTCGTTGCGGATGCAGTCGAGGGCGTAGCGGCCGTGCGCGGTGATTTCCGAGATATACAGGGCCTTGGCCCGGCCTTGCGCCACCTGCCGCAGGGAGCCCAGGGCGATGACGATCACCAGGGCGCCGATCACCGTGGCCAGCAGCAGTTCCACCAGGGTAAAGCCGCCCGCGGCCGGCCCGGCGCGCCATGGCGGTCCGCCGGTATGGTCCTTCGTGGCGGTTGTCGGCGGCGGCGTTTGCCGCGGGAGCGATTGTTGGCGATGTAGGGGTGACTGTTCCATAACCGCTGGTCCCGCCGGTCCGGGGGGGGGCCTGCCGGACGGCTGCGCTGCGTTTAGGTCTTCGGATTGTCGCGCCTCGGCGTTTCATAGAGTAGCGTGGTCGCCTGCACCTGGTGTGGTTTATCGCCCACCTGCCATTGCACGATGGCGGTAACGCGATAGACGTGGTTCTGGTCGGCCGGTTCGGATTGGAGGATATAGCCGAAGTGGGGGCAGTTGGGGCCGAAATCGCCCTCGATCTTCTGGGCGCGAAACAGCTCCTCCTGATGAAGCACCACCATCGTATCCAGGCACTCATCCAGCAGACGGCAGGCCCGCTCGTATTCCAGGCCCCGCTTGGTGTTGATCAGGCAGCGATGGCTCAGGCCGCAGATCACCACCGCCCCAATCGCCAGGATCAGACTGCCCACCAGGGCCTCGATCAGGGTGAATCCGTGATTTCGTCCGCAGCGGTCCATGTCACTCCTTCGATGGTGCGCACACCGATTTTCTCTTCCATAGGATTCTTCGTCAATTATACCTGAATTTGCTGAGCCTGTCTTGGGCCCGGCCGGATAAATTCGCCGGCCGGGGCCGCCCCCGTGGCGGCTGGAGATATATTGTGTTGCCGTATAACCACTTACAAAGGGCTGCGCGGCTTTTGTCGCCGGATTGCCCGCCTGACCGGATGGCCTGGTTGAATGCCGTCGGCCCGCATCGGATCATTCAATACCCGCGGATTTGATTTTCGCCGGTATGAAATCCGCAGGATTCCCGCCGCGGCCTTGGCCTTGGAATCGCCATTCGGAAAAATATGAAACGCTTATCCAGTCAATATAACGCGATTAAACTGACTCCGTAAGCTAGGAAAAATAGAAAGAATAGCCAAGCAAATCTTCCTTGCCCAAATATTATATCTTAGGATTAACGGTGCAGTCATTGATACTCTCCCGCGCGACGAGCCGGCACGTGATGCCTAGAGACGTGATGTCGCCAGGCAGGATATTTCGCGGCGGTTTGCGTGCCCTGCATTGAACCTTCCCTAGATCCGCATAACGCATCGGCAACCGACACCGATTGACCCATTCACGAATCATCCAGGGCGAACCTGCGGGGGCGGCCATTTCGGGA
The DNA here is from genome assembly GCA_016930855.1 of Sedimentisphaerales bacterium. GTDB lineage: Bacteria > Planctomycetota > Phycisphaerae > Sedimentisphaerales > SM23-30 > JAFGFX01. Next base: position 21,010 of record JAFGFX010000231.1, read on the forward strand.
AGCGATGTAAGTACTTGGTTTAGTTTCAGTTAGGAGATCATGTCATGAAAACCAGAATCGCGATTGCCCTGCTGGCGTCCCTGGGTATCCTGATTCCGCTGGCCACCTGGGCCGGTCAAACGAGGGAAAATTCCAACGCGTATGCCTACAACGCCCTGAAATGTTTGGGCAACCAATTCGCCCCGGACGCCTGCGGCAAGGTCAAACACAATATCCGCGGGGCGGCCCTGGAGGTCGCCCTGCACGCACACAAGATGGCCCCGCAGCAGACGTATGCCCTCAAGTGCGCCGACGTCCTGCTGGGTACGGGCGTATCCGACAAGGACGGCTTCCTGGAGATCTACGCGGTGCTCTCGGATGCCGATGGCCTCAAATCCATCGCCCAGGACCCGCGGCGGAAATTCGACCTGTGGCAGACAAGCCACCGGCTGGCCCGGTCGGAGGATTTCTTCGATTTTGAATATCTGCCTTGATGATGCCTCTGGGCAGGGGTATCGGCCGGTCTTACGCCGGTGTTTGGCCGGCGGGCCGGCGATGTTAGCCCTGCCGGCCGGCCAGCAGGCGTTCGCTAACGGTGCGGGTATCGGCCTCGAACGGGCCGTGCCGCTCGATCGCCAGGGTGGCGGTCATGGCGGCGAATTCGCCCCGTTCGGCCGGGTCGTCGGTTAGTTCGATCGCCCGCAGGTACCCGGCCAGGTAGGTGTCGCCCGCCCCGGTCGGATCGGCCAGCGGCTGGGGGACAAAGTAGCGGATGGGGTATTCGGCGTCCGCCACGAACAGGCGGCTGCCGCGATCGGCCTGGGTGACCATGACGTTTCGGGCGCCCAACTCCTGCAAACGCCGGGCGCCGGCTTGGATATCCTCCTGCTGGCTGAGGAAGGCCAGCTCGAGGTCATCCAGAAAGACGTACTCCATATAGGGCAAAAGCCCCCAGGCGGACTGCGGATGCCTCCAGACGATGGCGTCGCCGTCCAGATACCGGATCGTCCCCTGCGCCGCCAGGACCAGCGGCGCGTACGCCGAGAGGTGCCGGACCAGCGGTTCGCCGAGGTTGTCGTGCAGCAGGGGGCCCAACACGATGTAGTCCAGGCCGCGTAATTCCTGCTCGAAGAGGTCCTCCGGCCGGATCGCGTTGGGGACGATCCGGGCCTTCTGGACGCGGGCGCCGCTGTGTTGATCGGGGTATTCGTTGGTGAACTGGATCGTGCCGGCGGCGCTCAAGTGGATCAGCCGGGGCTTGAATCCCGCCAGCCAGTCGTCCGGCTCCGGGCCGTAGGTGCCGAACACGAGTGTGTCCACGCCCAGGTTCGCCATCGCCTGGCCGGCGTAGTAGGTCACGCCGCCGGGACGGCTGTGGCGCCGGCCGGCGACGATATTGAGGTCCCGACATATCGGTCCGAAGATCGCGACCTTCATCCTGGCTGGCCCCCGTCAATCGGAAAGGAACTCGACGATCGGCCGGGCCCGCAGCGGATTGGCCCGGGCGCGGAAATTCTGTCCCGAGCGTTCCAGCCGATAGGACTGGCGGATCGTCTCGGTCGTAAGCATCGAGCCGGTGTTGTGGATCAGCAATTCGCCCGGCGCCGTCAGGATCGCCGCCGTCTGGAGGCCCCCGATCCGCCGCAGGCCGGGGATCAGCATATCCGACTGCCAGGCGGCCTCCGTTCCCGGATCGAACTGGTCGGCGTCCGCCACCGTCTTGTGCACGTCACGGGCCAGCGGCCGGGCCAGCAGGCACCACAATCCCGCCCGTTCCAGTCCCACCAGATTGATCCGCTCGGCGCGGCTATGGCAGAACGCGACGGCGGTGAGGATATCCTGGATCCGCTCGGCGAGGTCCGTGCGGTTGTAGGTCAGATCGTGCTTGTCGGCCCGGGGCCGCTGGGCCTTGCCGTCGGCCGAAAGGAATTCGCCGGTCAGGAAGCAGTCGATGCTTATTACCGCCTGGCCGGATCGGCATAGCTGCCTGACCAGGGGGATGGGTTGGCCGGACTCTGACTGGATCAGACCGGTTCGCCCCTGGGGATGGATCAGCAGTGTGATGGCCGCGGGCGTCTGTCCCTTATCGATCTCAGTTGATTGCCAGATGCTCAGCGGTATCCGCTGGCCGGTCCCTTTACGTTCCAGGATAAAGTGCCTAACCGTAAGATTGGAGTTATTGGATTTGGGTAAAAGGTCCGGCGGGCCGTCGACTGGCGTAGCGGCCACCTCGTCGGGCCGCGGGCATTCGGCGTTGACGATGTGTTCGTAGGCGATTCCGTAGATTTCCCGGAAGCGGTTCAGACTGGTTGGATCTTCGGGTGTCAGGCTGTCCAGCAGTTGGCGGGACTCCTCGATCAGATACGCCCGCAGTTGGTCGGGAGAAACGGCGTTTGCCGGCCGGTGCTCCGGTGTGAAGACCAGCAGGTCCTCCTCGGGATCGATGGTCAGCGGCTTTTCCTGGAACTGCTCGGGGTGCTCGGCATTCAACAGGGTGCGGGCGAAGAAGGGATAGACCGAGTTGCGGGAATCGAGGTTGTAGTTGTGGCCGGCGTCGTGGCGGACGGCGAGAATTTGATCCTGGGCCTGGTAGAGTTCGTAGATCCGGCGGACGGCCGGGTATTCCAACTCCAGCGTGTTCTTGGTCCAGTCGCCGGTGGCCGAGACCATCAGCAGCGGCCGCGGCGCCGCCAGCGAGGCGATCTCCACGTTGTTGGTCTCCAGGCGGAGCAGGGGTGCGTTTTCGCATTCGCAGCCGCCCTGCATGATGGCGGAGATCATGTTGACCGGCGCCGCCGCCCGGATGCGGTCGTCGACGGCCGTCAGCATGAAGGTCTGGGTGCCGCCGCCGGAGGCGCCGGTGCAGCCGATCCGCTGCGGGTCCACGTCGTCCAGGGAACACAACCAGTCGCAGGCGCGGATGCTGTTCCAGAGCTGCAGGCCCATCAGGTTGAAGCCCCAGGCGTCGTCGTGGAAGCGGTGGCCGAAATACTGGGATTCGTTGTAGCCGACCATGCTCCAACTGAAGACGACGTGGCCCTGGCGGGCGAGGCTGATCAGGCGGCTGCGGATGGAGCCGTCCTTGGTCTCGCCGAAGCGGCCCTGCTGCCAGTGGCCGTGCGGGCAGAGGATGCCGCTAAAGGGGCCGTCCCTGCCGACGGGTCGGTACAGGTTGCCGCAGACGTACAGGCCGGGCCGGGATTCGAGCTGCACCTTGCTGACGGTGTAGTCGTCGTGTTCGATGGTGTCGAACACCCGGGCGTTCAGGGGCGTCTTGGGCGGTGCGGGCCAAAGGCCTGTGCTGACCAGAATATGCATCTTGAGCCGCTCGCGGTGGGCCTGCCATTGCTCCAGTGTCTCGAACTGGCGCAGTTTCATCGTGTCATTCAGTGTCCGGCAGCTTGTCAGGCGCGAGTCAGTGTGGGCACCGGCAATTGCCGGCGGGGATTTTTCAGATGGATCAGTTGCCGCCGGCGGTTTTTCAGATGAGTCTGTGGCCGCTGATGGATTCGGGGCCGCTGGCGGCTTCGGCTGCCAGGCAAACAGGCCGGTACAGAGAGCCAAGCAGAGGATGGCGGCAGGGAGGATTGTCCCGATACGGCCCGATCGTGCTGAGCGGCGAAGATTGTGTTGCATGACGAATCCCTTTTTTCTTGTCGTGGCATTTGGCCAAGCGATATTTCCCGGACCGCGGGCCGGGTGCCTTTATTATGGCCTCCGATTGGCATTTGGACAGCAAATTTTCCCGGGGGCTATTTCTTGGTCGCCCGCCAAATCGTTCTAAACAGCACCCTATCCCACAACGCCTCGTTCCATCCCGTGACTTGCCCGGGTGTTTGATCCGGGTGTTAAGATAGAACATTTGCTTTTGATCCGCCCCCGATTTCTGAAGCGGAGCCGTTGGCAAAGCGGAAGGAATACAACAGGATAATATGAAGCTTGAAATCGTATAAATGGTGGGGTCAGGAATGGGGTGCCGGTCATCGGCAACGGCCCGTAAGATCTGGAATGGCCGTTATTTGCGGGCGCTGGGACAAAGATGCTGCCGAGAATCCTTGCATATCCTCGGCGGATGGTGTAG
>JAFGFX010000232.1 GCA_016930855.1 Sedimentisphaerales bacterium
CCGGGCATCGTCGATGAAATCAAGAACCAGAAGATCCAGCTGGTGATCAACACCCCCATCGGCAAGCTCAGCAAGTACGACGATTCCTACATCCGCAAGGCGGCGATCAAATACAAGATTCCCTACATCACCACCATGGCGGCGGCCCGGGCCACCCTCAAGGGGATCATGGCCCGCCGCCCGCAGCAGCGATCGGTCAAGTCCCTGCAGGACTACCACGCGGAGATCCGCTGATAAAAATTATCAATTTTTCCCATACCCCCCATATCGCCATATCCACATAACCACGTCAAAGAACGGTTTGCCGGAGAAAATTCCCGGCCAAATATCCCGTTCCCGCCCGTAAAAAACGTTACCAATCCCTGCTGTAAAACATTGTATAATAGTTAAATGAGTACTTTGGGCCGGCAGTCCATCCTAGACGAACAGACACCGGACGCCTCGTTGTTTGCGCAGGCGCAGCGGGGAGACAGGGACAGTATCGATGCGCTGAGCCGGCAGATACAAGGGCGCCTCTATTCGTACATCTACCGCTGCACGCTCGACGCCGACGATACCAACGATCTGGTACAGGAGACATTGATCGAGATGGTCAGGTTACTGGGAAAACTGGGCAGTGTGGAGCATTTCTGGCCCTGGCTGCGGGCGGTTGCCTACAACAAGGTTCGCAATCACCGCCGCCGGGAAAAACTCCGCCGCGGGGTGTCGCTTGACCAACTCGGAAACGACGTTTCCCCCTATCCAGGCTCGCCCCAGAGCCAGGAGGGTCTAGCCGATCTCATGAGCCAGGAACTCAAGCATATCATCAAGCAGGCCATGCGGGAAATCAAACCCCAGTATCGGGACGTCCTCTCGATGCGGTGTTACGAAGGCATGGAATACGACAAGATCGCCGCCCTGATGGACCGCAGTCCCTTTGCGACGCGGATGATGTTCTTCCGGGCCAAGCGGGCCCTGGCGACTCGACTGGCGCGGCGGGGATTGGGCAAGGCCTCCCTGCTGACGGCGCTGGTTGTGTTTGGCAAGATGACGGCCCCCACCCCGGCCGCCGCCGCCCAGTTGACCGTCACCGCCGCCAGCCTCAAGGTCGGAGCGGCCGCTGCGGCGGCCGCTACGGCGACCACCACCGCCGGCGCCGCGGCGATCACCCTGACGCTCGGGGGGGCCGCCCTGGTGACGGCCTGGGGCGCCGGGATATTGCCGCAAAAGGCGGATCTGGCCGACCGGCCGATAGCGACCAGCCCCAGCTTCGGGGCCCTGGCCGGCATGCCGGCCGCCGAAGAGACCCGCGAAATATGGTACTATCTGCCGGAGGGCCGAAACGGATCGGTCATGATGCGCCTGGTGCGGGGACAATCCAGTTTGGATCGGACCGGCTACCTCTGGCTGCAGAACCATACGGGAAATTATTTCTACGACCGAACGCATAACACCATATATATCAACAACTTCCATACATGGAAAAGCGATCTGACCGTCCGCGAGCTGCCCACGGACTCTGCCGAACTCCGCCGGTTCCTGGCCCGCATCCAGGGCACACCCGAATCCGGATACCCGACGGTCGTCAGTGACGCCTGGGGTCTGCTGATTGTGCCCGACGGACAGATTGGCGGCGGCGGGGTCTTTCGCGTTCAACCCGAGACGCCTTACAGCATCCTGAGCGAGGAATACTTCCAGTACAACTGGCCGGCCGGGGCCGAGGTCGTCGATGGCCGCGACGCGATGCACCGCCAGGGCTGGGCCGCCTTTTCGATCGCCGGGCAGGTCCACGGCCGCCGGATCAGCGGCGTCGGGCGGATCCCCTTCGTGCACGGGACCAGCCGACAGTATCCCGCCTGGCTGCGGATCGAGGCGCCGGGACGGTTCCAGGCGATCGACGGGCCCGACGGGGCCGCCATCCAAATCGCCGCCGATCGGCAAACGCCGTTCGCCGCCGGCAGCCTGTTCGAGGGATTGAGCCGGCCCTGGATGGGTCTGCACACCCTCGACACGGTCCGCCGCGACGCGGCGCGATACGGGATCGCCTTCGAGACCGAATACCGATACCCCGACCGCTACGCCCGCGTCAGCCTGCTGGGGCCCGCCGGCCGGATCACGTACGCCATCGACATGGAAAAGGACCTGGTCGATCAGGTCACGTTTTATGCCGGCGCCGATCCGGGCGACCCGATCGGCAGTCTGAAATTCACCTATGAACCGGACTTTCCGGCCGGCCGGTCCGAATCGGCTCCGGCCGGCCGGCCGGTCCGGCCGACGGATGCCAGGCCGGATCGTTTCTGGCTGATGAACCTGCCGGATTGGCTCGCTGCGCCATAGGACAGTGCACTCTAACGAAACGGCGGCCCGTCGTTGGCAGCAACCTGGATAGGGCCGGTTTTGTTGGATGATACGGGACAGTCGCGGCCGGCGGGGAACCGCCCGGTCGCCGAGTCGGATCGGCCGGCCAGCCGGGAGCGGGAGAAGATCGATGCCCAAGCGACAACGCGGCCTTGGCTGGCAGGCAGCCATCCTTTTTTGCGCGGTGCTCTGTATCGCCGCGGCCGTGCTGCGCGCCGATACCGCCGATCTGGACTGGTCGTATTGCTATGTCGACGACTTTGGCACCACCCAGGCCCAAACGGACAGTCTAAACCATTCGCTCTTCTGGTTGGACCCGGACGTGACGCCGTTGGAGCCCTGCCTATATTACATGACGGCGGAGGACCAGACCAATGTGGGTCTGGCGTTCATGGGCTCTGGCGATGCCACGGCCTATCTGGAATACCGCTTTCCCCTCGATGCCGCCGCCCTGCCGAATGACCAGCGGATCGGCGGGACCATCGATTTCGACGTCCGCCCGCTCGCCGGCCCCATGCAGGGCAATACCCTGTTTTACTCCCTCAGCCCGAACGGCCAGAACTGGACCCGCACCGTCAAGGCCGTCACCGGCCATAATCAGGCCTGGGTGGCGTCCGCCGACGGCGCCGTGTATATCCGGTTCTTCGGCCGCTCCGGCGTGCTCGACAACCTGCGGGTCCGCCTGCAGCACGGCGTGATCTATCACGTGAACAACCGGGCCAACGCCGAGGCGAGTCATAACGGCCTGAGCAACCTGGAGCCCTTTCTGGAGATCCAGACCGCCATCGACCTGACCCAGGAGGGCGATCGGGTGTACGTCTGGCCGGGGACCTATCGGGATAGGATCCTGTTTCCCGGCCACCCGATCCTGGTGCGCAGCATCGGCGACGCGGCCGTCCTCCAGGCGCCGAACGACTATGCCGTTTCGTTCTACAGCGGCCAGGGCCCCCGCAGCACCCTGCGGAATTTCGTCATCTGCAACTCCTACACCGGCATCTTCATCGCCGGCAGCTCGCCGACTCTGTCCCATCTGACCATCGCCGGCAATCAACGCCACGCCATCCACGCCGCCTTCGGGGCCGATCCCCAAATCAGCAACTGCATCTTCTGGAATCACCCCGACGGCGACCTGGTGGGCTGCCAGGCCCAATACAGTTGCCTGCAGGACCGCTCGGACGGCCAGCCGGGCAACATCCAGGCCGATCCGCTGTTCGCTGATCCCAACCGCCTGGACTACCATCTGAAATCGCAGCGGGGCCGGCTGCTGCTGCCGCCGGACCCCAACCAGACCGGCCCGCAGGTGACCGGCGTTTGGATCACCGATCCCGTGACCAGCCCCTGCATCGACGCCGGGGACCCGGCGCTGCATCCCCGGGCCGAACGGATGCCCAACGGCGGTCGGATCAACATGGGGGCCTACGGCGGCACCACCTGCGCCAGCCTGAGCGTCGTCGGCTGGCCGAAGGCGGGCGACCGCAACTACGACGGGATCGTCAACCTGTTCGATTATGCCCTGGCCGCCGGCAACGAGGCCGCCGGCGGCGTGGCCGCCTGTCGCGTCGTGCTGCGCGATTGGCTCTGGCAGGCGCCCTGGTACAACAACGATACCGGGCAAAACGACGATCCGGCCGACAGCATCGTCAAGTAGGGTATCGGACCAAACGACGGGCCGGTTACATCAGGGCATAGCAATGCCCCGGCGAGGGATCGCGTTGAAGTGTCCAAGCGTTCCGGCGCCAAGGCAACCGGTGCGGTCGGGCGGGCGGGGTGTGTTTTTGCGCCGAAAGAGGCCGTCGGGCCGGTCCGGAATCGGTTGACCGGCCGGGCCGAAACCGGTATAATGCAGGGGCGCTTCACGGTGGGGGATGCGAGGTATACAGTGCGCGCTCATCCCGCCAGGATGGGACAACGGTGCGTGCAACGGGCCGACGGGTAAGCGAAGGACAGGACGAAGATGTTGAGGGTGCGGATCGACAGAGGATTTACCCTGATCGAGCTGTTGATCGTCATGGCGGTCATTTCGGTCCTGGTCGGCCTGCTGATACCGGCGGCCCAGGAGGTGCGCCGCCAGAGTCGCGCCGTCCAGGGGGGCAACAATCAGCGCCAGATCGTAACCTCGGTCAACATCTTCGCCATCGATCATCGGGACTGGTACCCCCCATCGGTCGCCACCATCGGGACGACCTGGGATTGGCACTGGCAGGAGCCGATGATGATCGTCGGATTCAACAAGCGCGACCCGCAGGGCCATCGGTCCCTGGCCGCCTACCTGCGCCGCTACATCCCGGATCCCGACAGCCTCTTCTGCCCGAACGCCCCCCAGCGGTATCCCCATCTCCAGGAGGCCTGGGACGCCGGGGACGAGTGGGATCACCCCGGGGCCATGACCCTGCCGCTGGACCCGCTGATCGGGACCTATTGCTTCTACTGGAACTACGTGGGATACCTGCCGGACAGGCCCTATCCCTTTGTCGGGCCGCGGCGGGCGGGCGCCGCCAAGGGCCAAAGCGCCCTGCTGGTCAGCGATTACTTCGGCTTCGACCACTGGCGCAGCCGGGAGATGTTCGCCGTCGCCTGCTACGGCAGCTGCGACCATTTTGACGACGCCGACGTCACCGGCGGCACGGAGGTGTCCTCGTCCTACTGGTCCCGCCCGGGCCAGGATGAGCAACTCCACCGCTATCCGCCGCCCGAGATCCAGCTTCGCGCCGGCTACAGCGACGGTCACATCGAAACCTACGGCACCGAGGAGGTCATCGAGATGAAGGTCTCGCTGACGGCCGACGGCACGCTGCCCTACCCGGACGGCGTCGGGCCGGGCACCTTCTTCCTGCCTGGCGAGAGCCTTCGCTAAAGCACATGAATGCCCC
>JAFGFX010000024.1 GCA_016930855.1 Sedimentisphaerales bacterium
ACCAACTTTTTCCGAGTTGATCCTTTTATGTTTTTTTCGGCGACTTGCGTTTACCGGCAACCAGGCGGATCAACTGGTCGTACCAGCGGGTCTATCCGACTTGCGGAGGCGGATCGATATCCCGCGCGCTGTCGAGTCGGATATCGGCAGATTTCCCCGGACCAAAGGGGAGCACGCCGTTGCGGTCATACCAGATGCGGCCGGGCCTCAAGACCTTGGTGTATGGTATCTGAGAAACAGATTTTCCCCGAATGGCCGGGCCCGTCCCGTGGGCGGAGTCGTTTGGACCGCGACGTGTATGGATACCCGAGTGGACAAAAAAAGGGCCTGGGCGGACGCTTGTTCCGCTCCAGACCCTGCCTTCGTATCAATCCTTTACATTCGGTGCCTCAGTCGCAAGCGGCCGGTTCTCCGGTGACCGGATCGATGCAGGTCAGCCAGTGCGCGGCAAACTCGGCATAGTCGGCCAGCGTGGCACCGCCCTCCGTAAGCCACCCGGAGATCAACAGATAGAGGTCCTGGTTGTCCACGTCGCAGTCGAAATCAAGGTCGCCGCCCCAGGCGAACCATTCGCAGGGAGGTATGGTGATGAAATGCCAGAGCCTGCCCTGGAAGGGATCGTTCGGCGCATCGCTTTCGGTGGCGATCACGAACCAGTAATAGGTCGCGTTGTCCTGGAGAGTCTCCGGGACGGCTACCGTGGTGGCGGTGCCCGCCTCGATCTTGGTCATGCCGAAATCGGTTTGGCCCTCGTCGGGCTCGGCGTCGCCGAAATAGACCACGCTGGTCACCGTCGTCTCGGGACTGTTGGGATCGAAGGACCAGCTCAGTTCAGTCGCCCCGGTCGTCGGCACGTTCTCCCAGTTGGACGGATCCGGATCGTAGGGCGCCCGGGGCGCCTCCAGGAAGGGGAACTCGATGTAATCGTAGGAGATGCCGCCCCACGCGCAGAGAACCTCGATGGAGTTGTGCCCCTGGTTGAGGGTCACGGCGCCGTACGCAAAGTCGTCAAAGACGCCGCTGGTTCCCGGGAACATGGTGTCGCCGGGCGATGCCGGCAGGCCGTTGATCTTGATCTTGTCGCCGCGGGCGCCGGTGCCGCCCACCTTGTAGTGGATGATCATGTCGAAGGTCCCGGCCTCGGGCGAGTCGAAGTTCAGCACGAAGCTGCCGCGGTTGGTCCCCGACCAGGTGGTCCACATGAGCCGGTGCTCGCTGGCCAGTTCGTCGCGGCGGATCTCCGGGGCCGTGTCCCCGGCGAGAATGGTGCCCTCCTCCGCCTCGATCCGCAGGGCCCGGAAGAACTCGATCACCGTGACGTCGATCGTGGCCTCGCTGATATTGTCGGCCCCGTCGGTCACGGTCAGCTTGAGGGTATGCAGTCCCAGCACGTCGAAGACGAATTCCGGATCCAGCGCCGTGGTGTCGGCGCAGATATCCTCGATCACCACGTTGTTGGGCCCGTCCACGAGCGACCATTCGTAGGACAGACCCGGCACGCCCAGGTCGGTCACGGTCGCGCCCATCCAGGTCGAAACGGTGCGCTTGACCGTCCGGCTGGCGTCGAGGGTGATCTCGGCCGCCGGATCCAGCGTGGTGAAGTTCCAGGCGTACCCGGGAAACAGCGTGTCCACGCCGTCGACGGGGACGATGCTGTCCACCACCCAGTAATAGTTCTGGCCCCATTCCAGACTCACCGGCGTCTCGCTGTCGGGCGTTTCGGAAGCGATCAGCGTGATGCCGTAATCCTCCAGCGATTCGTTCGGCTCCCGGGTGCCCAGATAGACATTGCAGAGCACGTCGGAGGCGTTCTCGGGATCGAAGAGGCTGTGTTTTTTCCAACTCAGCGTGTTGTCGTCCACCAGCACCACCTCGCCGACGGTCGGCTGGGGTTTCGTGGCGGTCAGGTCGTCCAGGTTGAGCTCGAAGTAATCGTAGGAGATGCCGCCCCAACTGGTGCCGATGCGAATGGTGTTGACCCCTTCGACGAGACTGACGTTCTCGATGAGGTAATCCATGAAAACCCCATTGCTTCCCGGATACATGAAGTCGTTGCCGCCGTTGAGGTACTCGCCGTTGATTTCAACCTTGTCGCCCCGGTCGTCGGTGCCGCTGATCTTGTAGCGGACCGTCAGGGTGTACAGGCCGGCCTGCTGGGTCTTGACGTTCCAGGCGAACGAGCCCCGCGAGTCGCCGTTCCAGTTGGTCCAGACGATCTGGCCGCCGTCGGCGTCGGCGTCATTGCGCAGTTCGGGGGCGGTGTCCGCGCCCGGCTCGATCGTGGCGTCCTCGGCCTGGTAGCGGGTTCTCGGCTCGCGCTCGACGGCGTTGAAACTCCAGCGTTCGCTGATGTAGGAGGGCTCCCCTCCGTACGCGCCCGGTTCAAAGGCATACACCTGCCAGTAATAGGTCACTCCCTCGGTCAGTTCCGCGACCACGAAGTTGCCCACCTCGGTGAACACGGTCGTGTCCGGATCGGTGATCAGATCGTTGGGATCGGTGCCCAGATAGACGTCGCAGACGATGTCGTCGCCGGTCAGCGGGTAGGCCACGCTGTGATTGGTCCAGCGGAGACGGTTGCCCCCCACCAGTACGCCCAGGTCGTCCCCATCGGCGGGCACGGGATCGGAGGGGGCGAAATCCACCACGCCGCCGACGATCTTGACCGTGTAGTCGCCGGCGGTTCCGGTGTTGAACTGGATGCCCACCGCCTCCACCAGCGTCGGATCGTTGAAGGTGACGGTGTACACGATGGTTTGCCCGGGCCCGATCCACTGCCAATTGTCCGTCCAGACCCAGCTGCCGCTCATGGAGAAGGGATTCAGGTTGTAGCCCACGTCGCCGGGATTTTCCAGTTCCACCACGAAGGTGGTGCCGTATTCGGACAGGTCCGCGTACGGCCAGGGGTAGTCGTACCGCAGCATGTCAATGGTGCCGCCGCCGGTCACGGTCAGATCGACCTGCAATCCCGGATCGCCCGGGATATCGGTGATCAACGTGACCTGATCGGCCTGGGAGGCCGCCTGCCACTGCGCATCATTGAGTATGACCTGCCCGTCGGCCCCGGATAACGAAAGCACGGAGACAACCATCCACGTCAGTAACATCGTACGCCACATGATCTCACCTCCATAACTAAGGGCGCCTGACAAAATGAAGGCAAACGGCCCACCTTGGGCGCTGGCATATCCCTGTCGCTCATTTTGTCAGCCGCTATACAATGACAGCACTCCTCCGGTCATAACGATTATGATGATAACATTGGACGAGAAAGTCCTTATATGTGACTCATCGCATCTCCCCCCTCCCCATCATTGATTCCATTATACCAGAAATCGCGGCCGGCAATGATTTTTTTTGGATTGGGCCAAAACCGCAAATTGCCCATTTGATGTAATCGATACAAGTTACTAGCCGGGCTCGGCCGTCTTTGGGCACCGTGAAGCCCGGGCGCGGTGGACGGCCAGCGCCCCGCCGGCCGGATTGTCACGGCGTCCGCCGTGTTTCGGATCTGGATTTTGTGCCGGTGGCAAAACGGATTTACCCCGGGCAGATGGTTCATAACTAGAGATGGCAGGAAGCGTTAACCCAAAGCAGCGGACTCAATCCTTGGAACGATCGACATCCGGCGGATCGCCGTTGAACCATTCGCCCCTAGGCGGCCGGATTAGGTGGCGGATCATCAAGGTATCTACGGCCAATTTTGGGCATACCTTTCCGGAAGGCAGGACCGTTTTGCCCACAAAATCCGTTTTTTTCGGTGCCGTTCATCCTCCCGGCCGGCTTTTCGGGTGACATTCGGTCAAAACGCCAACCGGGACGACATATCGCGACCAAGACGAATCCCCTTGCCAGACGGTCTTGCGGCCGGTGAATTATCCTTCGCTAGCCCACTTGAGATGCCCGGATAGCCGGTATGTTTGCTATGGGATAAATGCCATCGGTCGGCCCGCAGGGCGGTCCAACACCTCTCCGGCGGCGTACCTTCGAACGCGCCGGCGTCCAATCAGTCATGCCTCGGCGAATGTGTGCCGGAAGACCTTCACTTGGCATAGGCCCGGACGTAATCCACGTACATATAGGACGGATTGGGCGTCTGATCGATGGGCCAGCCGCCGCCCAGGGCCAGATCCACCAGGATATACAGCGGCACGCGGGCCTGATCCGGTGTTTTCACCTTCCACAGCTCCGCGCCGTCATAATAGAAAGTCAAAAAGTCCTGATCCACCATGACGCCGTAGGTGTGAAAGCCATCGGTCATGCCGGGCACGCAAAAGGGCTTGCCGTCACCCGAGTGTTTACCGTCCGGATGCCAGAGGTGCACGGTGGTCCACATCACGTTGGGATTGACCCCGTACGCCTCGAGCACGTCGATCTCGATCTGGGTGAGGGACTTGTCCCGCAGTTGCGGCGCCCCCAGGAGCCAAAAGGCCGGCCAGACGCCCGCGCCCTTGGGCAGCTTGGCCCGCATCTCGAAGTAGCCGTATTGCTGGGCGAAGCCGTTGCCCTGGCGGTCCATACTGGACAGCAGCCCCGCCCGCCAGCCCTTTTCATCCTTGCGGGCCTCGATCCGCAGTATGCCGTTGGCGATGGTGAAGGGGAAATCCTCCTGCGGATCGGCGAACCGGGCGTCACCGAAATCGCCGGCATAGGGCGTATGGGCGATCCAGCGGGTGCCGGGCCCCCAGGCCGAGACGCTTAGCGGCTCTTTAAAGTCCTCGTCGAAGGTCAGGCGGTAGCCCTCCAGGTCCAGACTCACCGGTCCGAGCTTCGGCAGCGGCGCCTTGGCGTCCACCTTCAGCACGCCAATCCGGCATGCCGTCGAATCGTTCTGAACGGCGACGGCGCCCTGGGCCGTCTGGAGCCGGGGGTGATCCCATCCGCGTTTGGCCGCCCGGGGATCGTACAGGCCAAGCGTGATCGTATACTCGCCCTCGACGGCGTCGGTCGGCACGATGATCGTCTTTTCATACTCCAGGCGGCCCGACCAGGCCGAGGTGGCCACCGGAGGGGTGTGGTCGCCCTGGAAGGCGATCCCGCCGCCGGGCCGGCGGAAATGCACGTACACCGTGTAATCCCGGCCCATGGGCACCGCGTCCCAGCGGTAGGTGACATCGACGCCGAAGCCCGGCCGGCAGGCGGATTCCGAAAGCCGACAACCAAGTACCGTCGGCGTCCCCGGCGGCTCCTGGCCCAGCGTCCAGGCGACGTCATCCAGCCAAAGGGTTCCTTTATCGCCTTCGGCGAGGCTGTCGGTGCCGATGTTCAGGCCGAATCCGCCGGGCGGGCCGTGCCACTTGCCGTCGTTGGCGCCGCCCCAGTGCTCGGAGCCGACCAGGTCCGAAATCGGCAGGATCAGCTCCTGCCAGTTATCGCTGCGGGCCAGACGGACGTTCTTTGTCTGATGGCATTGATCCGTGTCGTCCGTGATGCGGATGCCGACATTCGTCACGTTGCGGGCCTTGACCCAGAGGCGGATCTCCCGCAGGAATCGACCGTTCGGGTCGGGCAGTTCCTTCCAGGTCCCCACGTACGCCCCGCCCCCGCTGAAGTCGGCATCGAGCCTGAGGGCCCCCTGGCGGTCGTGACCGGTCTTGGCGTCGAAGGCCAGCTTGCCCCGGGCGCCGGGAAACTCCTGGCCGCCGACAAACCGCCAGTCGTGATCCGCCCTGTCAAAATCGTCCAGGACAACCGTTCGCTCCTTGCCGGCGGTCTCTTGTGTCTGAGCCGCCACATCTGCCGACAACAGACACCCCAGCAGCACCCAAACCAGCGTAATCCTCGTCGCTGCACTATGCCCATAACTCATCTGATCATCTCCATGGTGGCCGTGTTCGATATTCCCAACGAGGTTTCCCCCTGGCGGCCCGGCGGTCTGGTCCGTTGTCCCGATTTTTTTATAGGGTATCCCGCAACGCAATGCAACGGTCCATTGAGGCCGGCCTGCGCATCAACCGCCATGCCTCCCGATGCCTATCGGTCTCGGCGCTGCGTTTGAGGCCTCAACCGACGTCGCGGAGCAGGTCGGTTACGCCCGTCCTCCGCCGCGACATACTCCTCGTTGAGTTATCGGACGATCCATAGAGATTGTATCCGCTCTGCCGCCTTGCTGGAATACGGCAGCGGCACCCGAATGCCCGCCAAGACCCCCGTCATTTTGCCTGCCTGAGAGCCGGACAGGGATCGGAAAAACCGGAAAATTGGTTTTTACCATCAGGCCGTCAAGATCCAGCGAGAGGATCAGGCTGTATGTTATTGCCTTCTATAGACTTACAAGCGCCGACGCCCCGCGGCCCGGCATATCGCGTCCGGCGGCAAAAGACTTGACAATCCCAGGGGTTGTTTGTTATAGTTTAGCATGCCATATCGGATGGGACAGTTTGAAGGTAAGGTCGTTTTTTATAGGAACTTACGGAGAGATTCCTTGGAACGGTCAGAGGTCATCGATACCGGAGGCCACCGGAGAGAATGAGAGGGCCGGGGTCCAAAATTTTTTTGACCCTCGGTTCATACAAAAGTATTAACTCCTCGGAATGAATTGCCTGGGGGATGAATTCCGCGGACGTTTCCAGACCTTGCCGAAGTGAGTTGGGAGAAAACGCTAGTGCAGTCTGCGTCGAAGACCGTCTCGAAAACATATCAGCGGATCTGGATCATCAGCCTGCTGCTGTTGATCGCGTCCGGCGTAACCTTCCGTCTTCTGGCGCGCACCATCCAGTCGCTTTTCGCCAATCCCATCACCCTGCCGCGGGCATTGTCCGAGTTTCCCTACCAGATTGTCAACTGGAGCGGGACGGACACCACCCTTCCGACCACCACGCGGGAATATATGGAGACCAATTTCGCGGACGATTATCTCAGCCGCCGCTACGAGCAGATCGGCGGCCGGCAATTTGTGGAT
>JAFGFX010000025.1 GCA_016930855.1 Sedimentisphaerales bacterium
TCATCGGAAAAAGTTGATGGTAAGATCATGTCGATAAATCATATGTGCTCTGTTGGCAGAGTTTTATGTTATTTCAGACACCTGATGGACTTCGGTGGCATCGTTTTCGCCGTAGTCCGCTTTCGCCGCCCTCGCCAGTAAGCCCGCTAGGGCGGTGGGGCGGCGAAAGAAAGGCGAAGGCTAAACAATTCGCCGGATTCGCGGAGCCGTTTCTTATAAACTTTTTCCGAATTGATCCGTTTTTGGGGGCATGCAGGACAGGTCTGAAGGTGCCGGCTATTGCTTCGAGGCCACGGACAGGTTTGATATGAAGGTACTGGCCCTTTCTTCGAGTCCCCGGATCGGCGGCAACACGGACCTTCTCGTGACCGAGATCCTCCGGGCCATCCGCCAGGAAGCCGCCCAGGCCGGCCCGGAAGGCCGCTTCGAGATCACCGAGTGCCGGCTCAGCCAGATGACCATACGGCCCTGCACCCAGTGCGACCACTGCCACCGGCAGGGGACCTGCAATCTGGCCGACGACATGGAGGGTCTCTATCCCCAAATCGAGGCGGCCGACTGGCTGATCCTGGCCAGCCCCATCTACTTCATGGCCCACTGCGCCCAGGCCAAGCTCCTGATCGACCGCTGCCAGGTGTTCTGGGCCCGCCGCTACATCCTGAAACAGTCCCTGCTCCGGCCGGGCCAGGCCTTCCGCCGGGGCGTGTTCGTCTCCGTCGGCGCCACCCATGGCGTCAAGGTCTTTGCCGGCGTCAAGGTCACGATGAAGTGGTTCTTCGACGCCCTGGAGATGGAGTACTGGGACAACCTGCTGTTCGAGGGCTGCGACCAAAAAGGGCGGATCCGCCATCTCCCCACCGCCCTGCAGGACGCCCGCGAGCTGGGCCGCCGCATCGTGCAGGCCTCGCTTTAACCCGTCGCCTTCCCGGGGCCATGACATGATATACTGGCGTCCTATATGGTCCAGACACCCCGGATTAAATCCAAATCTTCCATCCTGGTTAGTCGCATTGGCCGTCGATTCCTCCATATGAAGTTGCCGCCACCTTGAATATCACAGCATGACATTTGGTAAGCCCTTTCCGTGAAACGCTTTGCGTGTTATGTGATTAAGTTGTGGATAACCTGTGATCTTGGCCCCTCCCGGATGAAGAAGTCCGCCGGAAAAGCCGATATCATACCAGGCAAAAGAATATTAAAATATTGATCTTGCTAAGTTTACGCCCAGGCAGAAGCACCTGGAACCGACGGCTCTGCCAGGGGGCCCCGCAGCGAATACTTGTGGAAAACCCGCCCAAAAAGGCCTCGAACCGACGCCTTGCGGCACCAGGCAGAGCCAGATGGCCGGACCGGATACCCCTGATATCCTACGGAAGTAGACAGACCCATGCTGAGAGTACCGATAGAACAGGCCAAGGAAGGCATGATACTGGCTCATGGGGTGCCCAATCCCAAGAAGCCCCAGCACGCGCTGCTGAAGAATAACTTCAAGTTGAATGAGGAGACGATAGAGCGCCTGCGCAAGCTGCGGGTCTACAGCCTATGGGTCAAGTATCCCAACCTGGATTTCCTGGATGATATCCTGGATCCGGAACTGACCACCAGCCAGCAAAAGTTGTACGGTACACTTAAGAGCCATTTTACCCAGGCCCAGAGCTTCAGCCTGGCCAAGGTCAATTACAGCCAGTACACCCAACAGGTCTCCCAGCTCTTTTCCCGCCTGCTGACCAAGTACGGCAAAACCGCCATCTATATCAACGAGCTGTTCGGGGAGGCCGATGACCTCTTCCAGCACGGCACGACCGTGTCCTACATCTCCCTGCTGATCGGGATGCGGCTGGAGAATTACCTGGTCCACGAGCGGCCCCGCCTGCCGATCCACCTGGCGACCGACCTGACCCAGATGGGAGTCGGGTGCATCCTGCACGATATCGGCAAGCTCTCGCTGCCGGAGGAGATGCGGGGCTTCCGCCTGACGGCCCAGGACCGCGGCGAGCCCGAATGGCAAAAGCACACCGAGATCGGCTACGAGATGATCCACGGCGGCCTGGATCCCAGCGCCGCCCAGGTGGTCCTCAATCACCACCAGCATTTCGACGGCTGCGGCTTTCCCGCCCGCAAGGAGGTCCCCGGCGTCTCGGACGTCCGGGTGCCCCTGTCCGGCAAGGACATCCATATCTTCTGCCGCATCGCCACGATCGCCGACCGGTTCGACGGCTTTCGCTACCTGCCGGACGGCACCCGGGTCCCGACCATCGTCGCCCTGAAACGCATGGACAATCCGGGATACGCCAAATGGTTCGATCCGCTCGTCGTCAAGGCCTTCCGCCAGACTGTTCCGCCCTTCACGCCGGGTGACCAGGTGATCCTGAACAACGGCCAAACCGTCGTGGTGACCGAACTGGTCGACAATCATCCCTGCCGGCCGATCGTCCGCCCCATCGACCTGGACAAGGCCCAGCAAATCAAGGAACATGACGCCAAAAATGAATCCCCCGAGTCCGCGGCCCCGCCGGCGGAAAACGGCAACGGAGAGGAAAAGGACATCAAGCTGCACCTGCAGAAGAACCTCTTTATCGCCAAGATCGGGGACTATAACGTAACCAATTACCTTTTCTAGGTTTATAGTTGCTTACGGTTTTGGGCCACTCCCCTTCGCCGCCAGTCGCCAGCGGTTTTCCACACCGCAGACAAATACCATTGGCCGGAAAAATCCGTCGTTTGGCTGTCGTTTGGCCTGGAGGATTTTTCTCACATCCGGCCTTCCCCGGCCGGTGAGATCCCTGTTGAACCGGGTGGATAAGTTGTCAGGTCCTGATGGAAAATCGCCCCGAACAGACCCCCATTTTCGCCGCCGTCGCCGCCGGTGAGATGCCGCCGATTTTCCCCGTGTTTTCCCGCAGCGGCCATGACAGCTTATCCACAACGGCCCATCCTGTAACTTGTTTTTTAATAGTATCTTACATCAACAGCCGCCGCATCCTACAGATTTCACACGGCATATAAATAATACTGCTGGAAAAGATTATTCTCTTTGTCATAATAGTAACCGGCAAGACGGCAATCGAGAGAGACCTCGTCGAGCGAGCAGGATTCACCCGACGTGCACCGCCCTTTCTGAATCGAACTGGTGGCCAGACGCAACGGAGGTACGAATATATGAATGTAAAGTGCAATCGTGCTGCATTATATGAAGCCATGCAATTGGCGTCATCCATTGTCCCGGCCCGCACGCCCAAGCCCATTCTGCAATGTGCCAAGTTGGCGACTGATCCGGAAGGAAAAAAACTCACCGTGACGGCCACGGACGGCGAGATCACCATTCGCTACGACGTGACCCAGGTGCAGGTCGTCCAGCAGGGTTCGGCGGTGCTGCCGGCGGACCGCATGGCGGCGATCCTGCATGAAAGCATGGACGAGACGGTGGATCTGGAGGTGACGGACGCCACCTGCCAGGTCGTCTGCCGCGACAGCCGGTTTCACGTCTACGGCCACGATCCGGATGATTTTCCCGTCTGGCAGGATCTCGAGGACACCCCGGCGGTTCAGATCGATGCCCCGCGCCTGCGGCGGATGATCCACATGACCAGTTTTGCCGCGGCCCGGGAGAACACCCGCTATGCCATCAACGGCGTGCTCTGGGAACAGACCGGTAAGAAACTGCGAATGGTGGCCACCGACGGGCGGCGGCTGGCGCTGATGGACGGGGCGGTCACCCCGGCGGCCGCGGAGACCGAGCAGACCGCGATCGTGCCGGTCAAGGCCTGGTCGGTCCTGGAAAAGGTCCTCAACGAGCCGGAGGAAGTGATCCAGATCCGCATCCAGGCCAACCAGATGGCGGCGCGGACCAGCCTGATGGAAATCACCTGCAATCTGGTGCAAGGGCGGTTTCCCAAGTACACCGACGTGGTCCCGACCGGCACGACCCACCGGGTGCAGGTGCCGGTGGAGGCCTTCCGCAGCGCCGTGCGCCGCGCCGCCCTGCTGAACAACGAGCAGTCGCGCGGCATCCTGCTGTCGTTCTCGCCGGGGGCGCTGTGCCTGACGTCCAGCACCCCCGAGGCCGGAGACGCCGAGGTCAACATGCCGGTGGACTACCAGGGCGAACCGCTGGAGATCGGATTCAATCCCCAATATCTGCTGGACGCCCTGCGGGTGGTGGCCGAACCAGAGATCACCCTGGAGTTCATCGAGAGCACCAAGCCGGGCCTGATGCGGGCGGGCAAGGATTTCAGTTACGTGGTCATGCCGGTGACGGTGTAGGAATGGCAGACTTCTCGGATGCGACGCTGCGGCGTCTCTGGCAATTGCGCCAGCGCAAACGGGGCCCGGTGCCCCTGGCCGGCTGGGTGGACCGATTCATGCGGCGCGAGGTGGTCGCCCGGCAAAAGCGGCTGGGCCGGCTGGGACGCGCCTGGCAGGAGATCCTGCCGGCCGAACTGGTCAGGCACTCCTGCCTGGAGGGCCTGCGGGGGGGGACCCTGCGGGTTTTGGTGGACAATAGTTCCAGTCTGTACGAATTGAACCAGAGCAAGGAATCGCTGCTGGCGCAGTTGCGGCAGTCTTGTCCGGCGGACGCACCGGCGGCCATACGGTTTGTGCGCGGACAGTGGTACCGGACCAACGATGAGGGCGTGGATATCCCCACGTTCCCCGCGCCGCAACGGAAACAGAACGAGAGAGACCCGAATGAGCCAGACATCTAATTCGCCTTCGGCCTCCTCCGCGTCGGCGCCGGACAAAAGTTCCGGCGCCTATACGGCCGAGCAGATCACGGTCCTGGAGGGGCTCCAAGCCGTGCGCAAGCGCCCGGAGATGTATATCGGCGACCGGCAGGTCCGCGGACTGCACCACCTGATCAACGAGGTGCTGGACAACTCCGTGGACGAGGCCATGGCCGGCTACTGCCGGCAGATCAAGGTGAGGATCAACGCCGACGGCAGCTGCACCGTGGAGGACGACGGCCGGGGCATCCCCGTGGACATCGAACGCAGCACCGGCAAGCCGGCCCTGGAGGTGGTCCATACCATCCTGCATTCGGGCGGCAAGTTCGACAACAAGAGCTACAAGGTCTCCGGCGGCCTGCACGGCGTGGGGGTCTCGGTGGTCAACGCCCTTTCGGAGTGGCTGGAGGTCGAGGTCAGCCGCGACGGGATGGGCTACCGCATGGAGTTCGCCCGCGGCATCAAGAAGGGCGAGATGCGCCAGGTCGGGCCCCGCAAGAACACCGGCACCCGCACCACCTTCATGCCGGATTCCCAGATCTTCCCCGAGACGGCGTTCCGCTACGACTACCTGTCCCACCGCCTGCAGGAGCTGGCGTATCTGAACGCCGGACTGAAGATCAGCCTGGTCGATGAGCGGCTGGACAAGCGCGAGGAATACCAGTTCGACAAGGGATTGTCCGCCTTCGTGGAACATCTCAACGAGGGCAAGGAGGTCCTGCACCGCCGGGTGATCTACTTCCGCAAGGTTGAAGAGGAAAGCAACCTGGAATGCGAGATCGCCATGCAGTACACCAGCGGCTACACCGAGAACGTGGTCGCCTTCGCCAACAACATCCACAACCTGGACGGCGGCACCCACCTGAGCGGGTTCCGCTCGGCGCTGACCCGGACCATCAATGCCTACGCCCGGAACAACAACCTGCTCAAGGGCAAGAATCCCCCCATCGGCGACGACGCCCGCGAGGGGCTCACCGCGGTGGTCTCCGTCAAGCTGCCCGATCCGCAGTTCGAGGCCCAGACTAAGGTCCGCCTGATGAATCCGGAGATCGGCGGGTTCGTCGAGGCGACGGTCAACGAGCTGTTCGGGCAGTTCATGGAGGAGAATCCCGGCATCGCCAAGCAGGTGGTCAACAAGAGCCTCCAGGCCTCCCTGGCCCGGGAGGCGGCCCGCCGGGCCCGGGAGCTGACCCGCCGCAAGGGGGCGCTGAGTTCCTCGAGCCTGCCGGGCAAGCTGAGCGACTGCTCCAGCCGGGACATCGAGACCTCGGAGCTGTTCCTGGTGGAGGGCGATTCCGCCGGCGGCTCGGCCAAGAGCGGCCGGGAACGCCGCTTCCAGGCGATCCTGCCGCTCAAGGGCAAGATCCTCAACGTGGAAAAGGCGCGGCTCGACAAGATGCTCAACCACGAGGAGATCCGGACGATCGTCTCGGCCCTGGGCACCGGCATCGGCACGGACGACTTCGATTTCAGCAAGCGCCGCTACGGCAAGGTCATCATCATGACGGACGCGGACATCGACGGGGCCCATATCCGCACGCTGCTGCTGACGTTTTTCTTCCGCCAGATGAAGGAACTCATCCGCAACGACGCGCTGTACGTCGCCCAGCCGCCGCTGTACGAGATCGCCCAGCGCAAGCAGAAGACCTACGTGCTCGACGAGCGCCACATGCGGCGGATGTTAACCAGCCAGGGCCTCCAGGGCGCGAAACTGCGCATCCACCGGGACGGCGGCGAGGACCTGCTGATCGAGGCCAAGCGGCTCGAGGGGCTGCTGGACATGTTGATGGAGGCGGAGGAACAGATCCGCATCCTCCGGCGGCGGGGCATCGACCTGCGCCAGTTCATGGCCCAGGACCGCGGCGGGCCCGAGGGGCTGCCGGCGTATTGCGTGGTGGTGGCTCAGCAGGTGGAATATTATTACCGCAAGGAGGACTATCTGGCCCGCTGCGGCGAGCTGGCCGACCGCGATGGTGCGGAGGAGGGCGACGGCGCGGACAAGGAGGCCTCCTCCACGAGTGCGGCCGAGATGGTCGAGCTGCATGAGGTGCAGCGGCTCAACGCCCTGCGGGTCAAGCTGGAGGAATACGAGATCCGGCCGGAGGACTACTTCCGCCGGGAGGAGGTCAACGTGGCCGGCGAGCGGCTGGCGACCAAGTTCGCCCTGATCGACGCCGAGGGCCGCCAGATCGACGTGCCCAATCCGCAGGAGATCGTCAAGGGGATCCGCCAGCTCGGCAGCCGGGGCATCGAGATCAAGCGCTTCAAGGGCCTGGGCGAGATGAACGCCGAGGAGCTGTGGTCGACCACCATGGATCCCCAGCGGCGCAGCCTCCTGCGGGTCAAGCTCGAGGACGCCGCCGAGGCCGACCGGCTGTTTTCCATCCTGATGGGCGACAACGTCGAGCAGCGGCGGCAGTTCATCGAGGACCACGCCCTGGAGGTCAAGAACCTGGACATTTAATTCTAGCGAGAAGGACAGTATTCATATAGATGTTAAAAACACGAACCAACGCAACAAATTCTCCCAAGGAACCGTTAGTAAAAAATGGAGAAATAAATAAGCTGTTTGAGGACGATAAAGCAGCGCACCGTTGGTATCGCTTTGTTCTTTCGTATCCACCCCATCTTGTGCGTCGATATGTCGAAGAATTCGGAATGTCGAAAAATCACTGCGTATTAGATCCCTTTTGCGGAACGGGAACAACGGTTGTGGAATGTAAAAAACTCGGCATTCCCAGCATTGGGGTCGAAGCCAATAAAATGGCCTTTTATGCCAGTACGGTAAAGGTGGATTGGAATGTAAGGTCCAACATGCTTAAGCAGTTGGCGGACCGAATCGCAGATCAGACGCTGGAGGCATTTTCTCGGGATCATATTGATGACGATAGCACGTTCTTTAGAACGGAAGAACCTATTCTTCCTAAGTATTATCGACGATTGTCCGAGGAACAACAAAAGTTAATTCTGAAAGACTCTATAAGTCCTCTGCCCTTACATAAAGCATTATTATTATTGGAGATAATCGAGCAACATAAACGATCGCGTTATTATTCCCATATGCGTTTGGCATTGGCGAAAGCGGTGGTATTTACCAGCAGCAATCTACATTTTGGTCCGGAGGTGGGGGTGCGTACGCCGAAGCGGGATTCTCCCGTGGTAGCTCCTTGGCTTGCCGCGATGGATGAAATTGTAGAAGACGTGAAAGAATTGTCGGGGAAACCCTCGGCGCCGGTGGACCTTTACTGGGCGGACGCTCGAGACATCAACCAACATGTTTCGCCGAATTCCGTAGACGCCGTAATCACCTCCCCTCCGTATCCCAACGAAAAGGACTATACTCGGACCACTCGGCTGGAATCTGTGCTGTTGAATTTTATTCAGAACAAAGCGGATCTGAGGGCGATGAAACATGATTTAATTCGTTCAAATACCCGTAATGTCTACAAAGGGGATGACGACGACGTGTGGATTCAAGATCATAAGTCGATCAATCGCATTGCGGAAAAGATTGAAAAACGACGCGTCGAATTAGGAAAAACCAGCGGCTTCGAACGGCTCTATGCTAAAGTAACGAAGTTGTACTTTGGGGGTATGGCAAGACATTTGGCGCAACTGAAGGGCATTCTTCGGCCCGGAGCACATTTGGCTTATGTTGTCGGTGATCAGGCTTCCTATCTGCGGGTGATGATACGAACTGGTGAATTGCTGGCAGAAATTGCGGAGGCCCTTGGTTACGAGGTCGTGCGGATTGATCTTTTCCGTACTCGGATCGCTACGGTCACGAAGGAAATGATGCGTGAAGAAGTATTGGTGCTGCGCTGGCCGGGGCGGCGTAAATACATCCGCTCAATAACTTAACGTCGGGCAGTCTATGGCAAAGAAAAATCGCTACGAACAGATCATGGAACGCATTTTTCTCTCTAAATTTAAAAAGGGTGATACTCAAGTACAATTTGAACGTAAAGAGATTATTCAAGTTGCTTCGGAATTAGGAATCGAGTTGCCGAAAAATCTGGGCGACGTGGTTTACTCCTTTCGTTATCGTTCGGATCTTCCTAAGGAGATCGGAAAACGCGCTCCGAAAGGAAAAAATTGGATTATACGACCCACCGGACGCGCTCGTTATTGTTTTGTGGCAACCGGTTTGACCGATGTGGTCCCGAATGGATCTCTAACGGAGACCAAGATACCTAATGCGACTCCCGGCGTCATTGAGATGTATGCCCTCAGTGATGAACAGGCGTTGCTGGCCAAGATACGATATAATCGGCTTATCGACATATTTACTGGTGTGACTTGCTATTCTTTGCAAAGTCATCTACGCACCAGCGTTCCCGATATGGGACAGGTGGAAACCGATGAATTATATGTGGGAGTAGATCGAAAGGGTTTGCACTATATCTTTCCGGTGCAGGCGAAGGGACACAAAGACCGTTTAAATATAGTTCAAATCGAGCAGGACTTCGCGCTGTGTGCTAAAAAGTTTCCTTCGTTGATCTGCCGACCGATCGCCGCCCAGTTTATGGAAAACGATTTAATCTCGCTATTCGAGTTTGAAACCGATTCGAAAGGCGCCGCCATTGCATTGGAGAGGCATTATCGACTTGTTCCTTCCGAGGAATTTTCCGATGAGGATTTGACTCGCTATAAACAGCGTCTCGATAACTCGTAACTCTCCCATTTCTTTTAGACCATAAATGGATATAAGTAAAAAAATCAAGCAATGGGGATACGAACTCGGGTTGGATGCAATCGGATTTACCTCGGCGCTGCCTGTCGATAGCTATCATGCTGTTGCTCTGCACGATTACCTTGGTAAGGGGTATCAGGGGGATATGCAGTATCTTGCCCGGGATATCGAAAAACGGCTCGATGTCCGCCGGCTCGTCCCGTCGGCCCGCAGCGTGATCTGTACGGCCCTGAATTACTACCAGCCGGTACCGGAGATTGCCATTGATGATTCCGGTCGCCGCCGCGGCCGCAGCGGCCGGGTGGCCCGCTATGCGTGGGGTCGGGATTATCACGACATCGTCCGGGATAAGCTCCGCCGGCTCGCCGGGCAACTTGCCGAGGCGGCAACCGGTGGCGTGATTACCCGCTGTTTCGTGGATACAGCGCCGCTCTGGGAGAAGGCCTACGCCGCCCGGGCCGGCCTGGGCTGGATCGGGAAAAACACCCTGCTGCTCAACGAACGGTTCGGGTCCTGGCTGGTCCTGGGCGAGATCGTCACGGATCTCGAATTGGCGCCGGACGAGCCGGCAAGCGACCGCTGCGGCGACTGTTCAGCGTGCCTGGCGGCCTGCCCGACCGGGGCGCTGGTCGAAAAGCGGGTGCTCGACGCCCGCCGCTGCATCTCCTATCTCACGGTCGAATCGGGCTCGGAGGTGCCGCCGGAACTGCAAGCGAAGATGGGAAACAGGCTGTTCGGCTGCGACGCCTGCCAGGAGGCCTGCCCCTTCAACCGGCAGACGCCCCCCACGCGGGAGGCCGCCTTCGCAGCGCGGAACGCCTCGCTGGACGTGCCGGAGCTTCTCGCCTGCCCGCCCGAGTCGCTGCCCGAACGCTTGTCCGGTACGAGCCTGGGCCGCTGCGAACCGGGGCACCTGCGCCACCTGGCCGAGATCTGCCGGAAAAATTCCCCTTAGTTTGGGCGACGAGAAAAATCGTTCGGGGACCCGGCCGGGAAAATTCCCCCCCGCAACAAATTGTCCGTTGAGGCAAGCGATTCTTGCCCAGGCGCAGCGACCAGCGGAAGCGTCAAAAGTCATAGAAGATCGCGTCGATCTGAAAGTACCCGGCCGCCCAAACGATTTTTCTCTGGATTTGGCCGGGCAGTCAACAATCGGACCGCGGCGGTTATTGCACCTGTTTCTTGAACTCGCATTGGATATAAAAGACAAAGCCGCTCGCGGCCCGGTTAAGGGTGCAAGCGGCTTTGCTGTCAAAGGTGGTTGTTGAGGAAGAACAACTCACGTTGGGAGCTACGGTTGGTTCAGGGGCCGCCGGGGCGGCGGTCCGCGGCGTCTATTTGACCTCGATCCGGCGGGTTTGCTTCTGGGCCTGTTTTTCCAGGGTGATCTTCAGGACGCCGTCCTGGAAGCTGGCCTGGACCTTGTCGGTTTGGACGTTGGCCGGCAGTTGCACCGTGCGGAACCAGCGGCCGTGCGACCGCTCCTGCAGGTAGTAGTTTTCCTTCTTTTGCTCCTGCTCCTGCTTGTGTTCGGCGCCCAGCTGCAGCAACCGCTCTTCCAGCGTTACGTCGATTTCCTCCCGCTGGAAGCCCGGCAGTTCCGCCTCGACGTACAGGTTTTTATCGTCCTCGTAGAGGTCCAGTCGTCCCTGCACCGGCGGTTCCCACGGCCGCAAGTCGTCCAGAAAATCCTCCATCAGGCGGGCCCACGAACCTAAGGGCTCACCAAATCGCAACCGTCTGGCCAGGTTGTTGTTTCGCAGTATCGGGAACATGGCAATCCCTCCTTTCCGGTATGTTGGGCGGTTCTACAACCCGAAACGTTATTATGTTGCTCGGCCTCGCACCTTGCGAGGGCCACAATGGTTTGTTCTGTTCGGCCTCGTTTCCCGCGAGGGCCGCCGCGTGACGTTCGGCCGGCTTAGGCCTTGGCCACGCTCATTGTCTACTAAAATTAGTGAGCAAAATGCATGCCAAATAGCATTTATAAACATAAGTTATTTTTTTTAATAAGCTTGTGAAAACTTACTTCCACAGTCCTCTCCGTAAAATCACTGCGAAACTGACGGCGTGTCCTGTCATTTTGTCAGGTACCTACGGGGACTGCCGCCGGTGGCGGACCGGCATTTTCCTTGAGCGTCCCCGGCCGATGTGTTACAAAATAATTGGAGGCTTGCCCCGATAAGGGGCCCGAGAAACGCCCGGGGCGATACTGATATGACGGCCATACCGCTGCCAACCGATCTCTACAATCCCCTGCAGTGCCAGGTGCTGGTCCTGAACAAGAACTACATGGCCATCCGGGTGGTCAACGTCCGCCGCGCCATCTCCCTGCTGTTTCGCGACCTGGCCGAGGTGATCGATTTCGACGACGGCCAGTACAGCAACTACACCCTGGAGAGCTGGCTGGAGGTTTCCGAGTTCAAGAAGCGGTTCGAGCCGTCCTCCTACGACTGGCTGCACACCGTCAAGATCAGCATCGCCGTGCCGCGGATCGTGCGGCTGCTGTTCTACGACCGCCTGCCCCGCCGCAGCGTCACGCTCAACCGGCGGAACCTGTTCGCCCGGGACCAGAACCGCTGCCAGTACTGCGGCACGAAGCTGCCGACCAGCGAGTTGAGCATCGACCACGTCATCCCCCGCAGCCAAGGGGGCGAGACCACCTGGGACAACGTGGTCTGCGCCTGCCTGCATTGCAACGTGAAAAAGGGCGGCCGCCCGCCCGTCGAGGCGCATATGAAACTGATTCACCCGCCGGTCAAGCCCAAGCGCTGTCCGGTGATCAACATCAAGCTCAGCGACGGCCGTTACCGGTCCTGGAAGCAGTTTTTGGATCACGCCTACTGGTCGGTGGAACTGAAATAGACCGCCTCGGCGCCGCACGCCACCGAATCGTATCGGCACGCCGCTGTTTTGATGGTGTTCAAAGGGGCCGCCGGGGTGAATTTGGCCGGCCGTTTCCTCGGTTAAAAGCGTTTCACTGGTACATTCCCTTTTCGGGAGGATTTCCATGCTGGATTCCATCCGGATTCGCCTTGCCCGCCCGGACGACGCCGACGAGCTGGCGGCGTTCAATATCGCGCTTGCCTGCCAGACCGAGCGGAAGGAGCTGGCCGCCGATACGGTCCGGCGGGGCGTCGGCCGCCTGCTGAGCCAGCCGCAGTACGGCTTTTACGTCGTCGCCGAGACCGACGCCGGCCGCTTGGCCGGCTGCCTGTTGGTCACCTATGAATGGAGCGACTGGCGCGACGGCGTCTTCTGGTGGATCCAAAGCGTGTTCGTCCGGCCGGAGCATCGCCGCCGGGGCGTGTTTGGCAGGATGTTCGCCCACGTGAAGGACCTGGCCGGGCGCGACCGCGACGTCTGCGGCTTGCGGCTCTACGTCGCCCGGACAAACCATACTGCCCGGGCCGGCTACGAAAAGGCGGGCCTCAAAGAAACCGGCTACCTGATGTACGAGCAGGAGTTCGACCGGGCGCCCTAAACCGCCCGGGGCACATGATGTAGGCGACGAGAAAATCGCCCGGGGCATCAGGATCCACCCATCAGACCGTCGGGTGCTCCATCGGGGCCGCAGGCGGGGGGATTGACCCGGCCGGGCCTGTCGGTTATACCTTCTCTTGATTCGTCAAACGGCCCAAGACCGGTTCCGGAGGATTCAACGGCATAACGCTCCATATGTTTAAACGCGGTCGGGACCGGAAATACGTTGGTTGGATGGGTACCGCCAGACGGGAGGAGTGGCCGAGTGGTTTAAGGCGGCGGTCTTGAAAACCGCTGTACCGCAAGGTACCGGGGGTTCGAATCCCTCCTCCTCCGTTAGCAGAGGGGAAGATGGCGCGTTGGCAGGGTGTCAGACCCGATGTGCCGGCTGGGGGTAGCGGTACATTTTGCGTGTACGGTCTTTGGGACCGATAACCCCAGCGGGAACGGAATTCCATGGCAGAGCACACGATACGCTTCGAGCCGGACGGCCGGGAGGTTCGCGTCGCCTACGGCCGAACCCTTTTGGAGGCGGCCCGTCAGGCGGGGATCGACCTGGAGACGGTGTGCGGCGGCCTGGGCACCTGCGGCAAATGCACGGTGGAACTGAAGGATTCCCGCGAGCGGGTGCTGGCCTGCCAGTATCCGGTCCATCGCGATCTGGTCGTGGTGATCCCCGAGGCCGCCCGTCCCATCCGGCAACGAATCCTGGAAGAGGGGGTGGCGGTCTCCCATTCGGCGGCGGACCCGGCGGTGCGAAAGATATTCGTGCAACTGCCGGAACCCTGCCTTACGGATCTGGCCAGCGATTGGCGGCGGCTCCGGGAGCACCTGGCCCGGGCGGCCTTGGGCGATAAGACCGAATCCGCCGACCGAGCGCCGCTGGAGATACCCGATCAGGCGAGCCTTTCCCTCCTTCGGCAGTTGCCGGGCTTGCTGCGCGCGGGGCAGTTTTCCGGCACGGCCGTTTGTCACGGTTCGAGTGTAGTAGCCTGGGAGCCGGGCGATACCCGCCAGAGCCTGCACGGCGTGGCGGTGGATCTGGGCACCACGACGATGGTCTTGCACCTGGTGGACCTGCGAAGCGGCCAGGTAATCCAGACCTCTTCCCGGGCCAATCCGCAGATAGAGTTCGGCGACGACGTGATCAGCCGGATCCAGTATGCCAGCGTGCACGAAGGCGGCCTGCAGCGGCTCCAGCAAAAGGTGATCGCCGCCCTCAACGAGCTGATCCGGTCGGTCACCGCCGCGGCGGGTTTGGAAACACGCTTCGTTTATGAGATGACGGTCGCCGGCAACGCGACCATGCAGCATATCTTGTTGCGTGTTCCGGTGGCCCACCTGGCCCAGGCCCCGTATGTATCGGTCTTCCAGGATGGCCAAGACGTGACGGCCGGCGAGCTGGACCTGGACATCCATCCGCAGGGCAATGTCCACGTCCTACCCAGTATCGCCGCCCACGTGGGCGGCGATACCGTGGCGGTCGCCCTGGCGACGGACCTCGGACAGGGCGATGCGCCGCGGCTGGCCCTGGATCTGGGCACGAACGGCGAGATCCTACTGGGCCACCGCCGTCGGCTGCTGGCCTGCAGTACGGCGGCCGGCCCCGCCTTTGAGGGCGCCCGGATCGCGCATGGTATGAGGGCGGCAACCGGGGCCATCGAGCAGGTCCGGTTGAACGAGGACGTGGAGTTGACCGTCATCGATGAGGTCGCACCCGCCGGCATCTGCGGCAGCGGCCTGATCGACGCCGTCGCCGAGTTGCTGCGGGTGGGGATCCTCTCAGATACGGGCCGGCTGCTGACCGGGGGGGACCTGCCCGTCTCGCTGCCGGAGAATCTGCGCCGCCGGCTGGTGACCCGGGACGATCAGCCCGCCTTCCTGTTGGTCGATGCCGACCGCACGGCGCACGGCCGGCCCATTGAGCTGACCCAGCGGGACATACGCGAATTGCAACTGGCCAAGGCCGCCGTCGCCGCCGGGATCGATCTGCTCTGCCGGGAGCTGGGTATCGCCGAATCCGAGGTGCAGGGGATGTATCTGGCCGGGGCGTTCGGCAATTATGTCCGGCCCGCCGGGGCCCGGCGGATCGGCCTGATCCCGCCGCTGCCGCTGGATAGGATCCGGGCCGTGGGCAACGCCGCCGGCGCCGGGGCGGTCGCCATATTGATCAGCCGGGCGGCGCGGAGGCGGGCCGCGGATCTCGGCCGCGCCATCGAGTACGTGGAACTGGCCGGCCGGGCCGCGTTCCAGGAGCGCTTCAGCGAACGGATGCTCTTTCCCGCCGCGGCGGCGATGGATGAGTTTACGGCTGCGGATTAGCCGGCGACGCTTCCTTCGCGTCGGACGTCTCCTCCTCGACCAGCGGAATCACCTCCAGGTCCCAGTCGGCCCCGCCCGGCTTCAATTGGAACTGTTTCGGATCGATGGACTTGTCGGTCTTGATGTTGGTCCAGGTGATGGTGGTGATCTCGGCGTTGGCGGTTTCGAAACGGATGCGGACGGGAACGGTGGTCTTTTGGGCCAGCCACAGATCCAGCCGGACGTACTGTTCGGCATACGAGCTGTGCGGCCTCGGCTTCAGGATCAGGAAAATGGTGTCCTTGACGGCCGCGTCCTGCGGATCGCTGTCGGCCAGTTCCAGGGTGAATTCCCCCACCACGTCGGCCCGGCGGATGGCGAACGGCAGGGGGAAGGGGCCCTTGCCCAGGCGGAAGTCCTCCTTTTTGCGGGGGGTGCGGGTGACCTGGCGCCGCTGGATGCTCTTGGTGCGGTCGTTGCGCCGGGTGATCCACAGGCCGTCGAAGGCGAAGTCCTCGTCGAACTTGACCGGCCGCGGGGCGGTTTCTTCCTCCAGGTCCTTTTGCAGATAGTCTCCAAAGTGGATGCGGAACCTTACGGTCTTGTCGTCGGCCTGGTAGTACAGTTCGCCGTGGCGGATGGTGGCGGTTTCCGTCAGGAGCTGCTGCTGGACGTAGAGCATCTCGGCCTGAAAGCTCCGCAATTCGTTACCCCGCTGCTCGATCTGAACCAGGAGGGCCTCCATCTCGGCGCTGATCGGCTCATTGGCCTCGGCCTCGGTGGCGGCGACCGTCGTTTCGTTAGGCGAATCCGCTGTCCCGGCCGGGGCCGGATCCTGCCCGGCGGCGGTGATCATGACGGGTAACAACAGCAAAACCGGTACACATACCCATAACCAGGCTTTCATGGGGATACTCCTTCGGGAATGATTCGGTTCGGGGCGGGATCGGCCGGTGGCTCCGGCTTGTCGGCCGTCTCGGCAAGGTTGTTTGTCTCGGTTGCGTCCGTCGTGCTCGCGGGGCGCCGCCCCAGGCGCAGCAGGCTGCGCAGCAGGACCAGGCCGACCAGGGCCAGCTGGATGGCGATGATGCCCCGCCAGCCGATCTGCAGGCAGGTGGCCGCCGCGGCCATCAGGCCGTAGCGGCCGAAGCGGCCGAGGAAATTGGCCGCCGCGTATGGCACCCGGCCGTAGCGGTTGCTGATCGCCAGCCAGCGGACGACGTCCACCGGCACCGGCAGAAAGCTAAAAAGCAGAATCAGGCCAAACGGCGAGAGGGCGAACCAGCGGCTGGCCGTACGGTACAGCCGCGTCCGGCGGACGCGATGGACACGGCCATAGCGCAGCAGCAGGGTGATCACGTGGTATTCGTTCAGGTTGGCCAGCGTGGTGGCGGCCGCGCCGACCAGCGCCACCGTCACGACGGTCAGGCCGTCGCCAAGCCGCAGGGCCCCGGTCGCGTCGAGGCCCCAGCGGCCGATCCAGCTTTGGGCGTCGAACAGACCCGCCAGCGGCGAGGCCATCAGCAGGATGATCCAGGCGACCGGCGCCGGGAAAAAGGTGCAGCACAGGGACAGGTAAAACCCGTACAGGCCCAGCAGCCAGACCTGCCGTCCCGGCAGCGAGCCGGAGTTCTCGTAGGCGTAGAATCCCGCCAGGGCCGCCATGCTCATCAGGCCGATCGCGGCCAGATAGAAATCGAACCAGCGGCGCAGGTTCAGGCCGTCGCCGGCGGCGGGGGCGCTGTGCAGCCATGACGCGCGGCGGTCAGCCATGATGGATCCTTCCGTCCTTGAGTTCGACGATCCGCTCGGCGTAGCCGGCGGCCTCCGGGCTGTGCGTAATCAGGACGATCGTGGGATGGTCCTGGCGGTGGATCCGGCCGAACAGGTCCAGGATCAGACGGGCATGGGCCGAGTCCAGGTTGCCGGTGGGTTCGTCCGCCAGCAGGATGGCCGGGCGGTGCACCACGGCCCGGGCGATGGCGATCCGCTGCTGCTGGCCGATGGAAAGCTGGCCGGGCTTGTACCGCGCCCGATCCGTCATGCCCACCGCGGCCAGGACGCGGTCGACCTGGCCGTCCGGCGGATTGCGGCGGATCTGCTCGGCGAGGGCGATGTTGTCGTGGGCGCTGAGGGTGGCCAGCAGGTTGAATCGCTGAAAGACGAAGCCGATCCGCTCCCGCCGCCAGCGGGCCCGCTCGGCCGGGCTCGCCTGGGACATGTCCCGGCCGTCCAGGCGGATCCGCCCGCCGCTGGCCGAGAGCATCAGGCCCAGGATGTGCATCAGCGTGCTCTTGCCGCAGCCGCTGGGACCCATGATGGCGACGAATTCCCCGGCGCGGATCTCCAGGTTGACGTCGAACAGCACCGGCGTGGCCAGCCGGCCGTTGCGGAAGGTCTTGCACAGGTTCTCGGTTTGTATCCGGATGTCCGTCATGGTTCGTTCGTCGTTCTCGCGCCCGGTTCGGCCCTGGCCGATGGCGGCCCGCCGGGGCTGTGGTGTTATTCGAAGCTAAGCGCCTCGACCGGATCGTGGCGCAGGGCCACGTAGCCGGGGTACAGCGAGCTGAGGATCCCGCCGCCGATGCCGACGGCCGTCGCGCCGAGCAGCCAGGACGCCCTAATCTCCACCGTCATCAGCGGTCGGGCCGTCTCGATCCCGTAGCGTACCGCGAAGGTCAGGCCGATGCCCAGCAGGGTCCCGGCCACACAGAGCAGCAGCGCCTCCTGGACGGTTTGCAGCAGGATCCGCCGCCGCGTGGCGCCCAGGCTCTGCAGGATGGCGATCTCCCGGCAGCGCTCCAGCACGCTGGTGTAGATCGTCACCAGGATGAACAGGAAGCAGATCACCAGGGCGATCAGACTGACCAGGTCCACAAAGAGGATCAGCGTGCGGAAATTGCCCTTCATGATGCGGCCGTAATCGGCAACCAGCGTGGCGCTCCGCGCGGTCGCCTGCTCGATGCGCTCGCACAGGGCCAGCAGTTGATCGGTCGACAGGCGGCCGGCGGCCTTGACGAAGAACAGGTGCGCGGTCTGCACCGCCACGCCGTTGGCCGCCCGCAGGGTGTTGATCGGGGCGAAGACCCGCCCGGCGACCCCGGTCTGGACGATCCCGACGACGCGGGCGTCCAGGTCGCCGTAGCGGGCGGCGCTGCCCACATGCAGGTCGCCCGCCGCCGCCAGACGCTGATCGACAATCAGCGGCATGTACGCCGGCGACGTCGTATCGCCCATCGTGCCGGCCTGCTCGAATCGGTCCAAAAGCTCCCGTGCCGAGTCCGCGTCGGTAAAGAGCCCGCCGTCCACCAGTCGCCGGGATCCGATGAAGTAGGGGAAGTCCTGCGGCGCGATGCCGAAGACGTTCTGCGACTGGCCCGCCAGCTTCATCCGGCCCAGGAAGACCGGCATGACCCGCTCCACCGCCGGCTGCTGGTCCAGTTTGACCTCCAGGAGGCGGGGGATCTCCTTCTCCCAGAGCTTGCCCCCGCTGAGACTGCCGAGGTCGAAATAGGCGTCCCGCACCAGGATCTGGGCCTCGACGCTCTCCATCCGCCGGGACACGTCGTTCAAGGTTCCGTGGGCCAGGCCCACCAGGATCAGCAGCAGCGTGATCGCGATCGCCACGGCCAGCACGCTCAAGGCGGTGCGTATTTTGTGATGGAGCAGGTTCGCCCAGGCCAATCGCAGCATGGCGGTCAAATCTCCTTTTTAAAGGTTCTCATTAAAAAACATTTCGCCGGATTCGCGGAGCCGTTCCTTACCAGCTTTTCCGAGTTGATCCTTTTAAGTTTAGTCTCCGGTTCTTCCTGGGCGACGATCACACCGGGCGGCTTGCCGGGAGTGCATCCCCATTCGAGGCCTCCAAGGCGGCGATCACCTCGGACAATTGCCCGATATCGTCGATGACGAAATCCGCCTGGGCCTCGTACTCCGCGGCCTTCGGCTGGCTACGATATAAGACACCCTTCGCCCCGGCACGTCGGGCGCTAATCAGGTCGAAGAGGTAATCACCCACGACGACCGCCTCGTCGGGCCGGACCTGCATTTGGCCACAGACGTGCAGCACCCCGAACGGGTCCGGCTTGACCGGGCCGGTTTCGCGGGTGGCGATACTGTCGAACGCCAACCGGTGCTTTCGGCACACGAAAAGAACGCTCTGCCGGCAGTTGCGGGTCACGATCGCCAGGCGGCGGCGCTGGCGGCGCAGCCGCGCGAGCGTCTCCGTTACGCTGGGATTCAGTCGAGACTGTTCGGCCGCCTCCTGTTCGTGGCGCTGCAGGATGGATTCGGCCCGCTGACGCTGGGCAGCCGTCATCCGGGCCATCGCCTCCAGGATCGGACCCTCTATGTCGCCGATCTCGGCGCGGATGCGGTCGAAATCGAGGTAGGGCCGGGTGATGGTACCATCCAAATCAAAGATAACGGCGGCTACTTTCACGGTCGCCGTATTGTATGGCACCCCGGCGTAGCGGTCAAGACAAGCAAATCCTTGACAATCGCAACTGATTAAAATATATAATTTTAGAAGAATTGTCCCGGCGGGATCCCCTCTGCCGCAATCGCCGCGGGATCCCCGCGCCGGTAAGGACATTTCGGGCGTGGTATCGGCTTGTCCGGTCGGGGGCGGAACCGGGCCGGTGTATTTTTCGCAACGCAGACAATGGGTATAATCGAATGAAAACCAGGGTGATACAGGTCGATCCGGAAGGCCCATCTTCCGAGGCCATACAGGAGGCGTGTGAGATTCTCCGGCGCGGCGGTTTGGTGGGATTCCCGACCGAGACCGTTTACGGATTGGCCGCCAATGCGGACAATCCCGGCGGCATGCGGCGTCTCGACCGCGTCAAGGAACGGCCGGACAATAAGCCCTATACCCTACATTTACCGGATAAGAGCCTGGTCACCCACTATATATCCGATCTTTCCCCCGCCAACCGGCAGTTCATTCGCAAGGTATGGCCAGGGCCGGTGTCGATCATTTTCGAACTGGATTCGTCGCAGATGGATCGGGTTCGCCAGGAGCTGCCCGGCCGGCAAATCGACATCCTTTATCATAACAATAGTATTGGCATACGTTTACCGGACAACCTCACCGCCCGTCGTTTGCTGTCCGGCCTGGAGTACCCCATCGTGGCGCCCAGCGCCAATCGGGCCGGCGCGGCCCCGCCTGCCAGCGCCGAGGAGGTGCTATCCGGCCTGGACGGCCAGATCGATCTACTGCTGGACGCCGGCAGGACCCGGTTCGGTCGGGCCTCCACGGTCGTAAAAATTGCCGGCGGCGACCTCCAGATACTGCGGGAGGGGATCCTGGACCGCGGCGCCATCGAGCGGATGCGGCAGATATCGTTCCTTTTTGTCTGTACGGGCAACAGTTGCCGCAGCCCGCTGGCCGAGGGGATCTGCCGGCGACTGCTGTCGCAAAAGTTGGGCTGTTCGGTTGACCAACTGGTCGAAAAGGGGTATAAGATAGAATCGGCAGGAATTATGGCGTTTCCGGGGTCCCCTGCCTCGCCGGAGGCGATCGAGGTGTGCCGCCGCTGGCAGGTCGATATCGGCGGCCACCGGGCCCGGATGCTGACGGTCGATATGCTGCGGCAGGCGGATTTCGTCTACGTGATGGATTCGTCCCATATGCAGGCGGCGCGGGACCTGCTCGCCGCCGAGGGCATGGCGGGCGAATCCGCCCCGATTGAGTATTTGTGCAGAAACGGCCAAATCGCGGACCCGATCGGCATGCCCCTGCAGACCTACGAGCAGAGCGCCGAGCGGATCGCCGCCTGCCTCCAGGAGCGGCTGGAGGAGGTCGCCGGCCGCGGGGGCGACAGTAGCGCCGCCGGCGGGAAATAATCATAAGACGTTACGATATAATCATTTATAATCTTAGGCCGCGATGCGATCCGCCGGATTTGACCGCCGAATCGCCCCGGCCGGATGGAAAGGGCCTAGTACATTGGGAAGATACCAGCATGGATCGGAATGATGATCCGGCCAGGTGTTTTTGGATTCTTGGACCCGCAGGCTAAGCACGAGGACAGCAGAACCGATGAAGATCGCCATAGGAAGTGACCATAGAGGGTATGAGGCCAAGGAACTCATTAAGAACATACTTCAGCGTTCGGGCCATGAGGTGGAGGATTTCGGGACGCACAAGTCGAAGAGTTGCGATTATCCCGATTTCGGCATTCCGGCGGCCCTGGCAGTCTCCCAGGGGCGGGCGGATCTGGCGGTGCTGATCTGTGGCAGCGGCATCGGGATGTCGATCACGGCCAACAAGATCCCGGGGATTCGGGCGGCCTTGTGCCAGGATGAGATGACGGCCCAGATCTCCCGCAAACACAATATGGCCAACGTCCTGTGCCTGCCGGCCATGCTGGTCAACGATCTGTCGATCACCCGCATCGTGGAAAGTTGGCTGCATGCGGAATTTGAGGGGGGCCGACACATACGTCGGGTGGAAAAGATGATGGCCGCGGAGAAATATGCCCGCGCGGCCAAGACGAAATACGGCGAAAAGGGACAGGCCCCGGCCCAGGTCTATGATCAAACCGTGGTGGAAAAATGATTCGGCGGCGTCCTGCCGGCCGCCGCGTTGCCAGGCGGCGACAGGGGGGGTGGTAGGATAAACGCGGTGTCTGGGATTCCAGACGGCCTTGTGCTTCGCCGATCCGGAGGGGGGTCCTTGCCGAGTCGACTTTCCTGCCCGCAGGTCATATCATCCGGTAGGGGCTTTCGTGTCGACCCAAAGGGCCCGGGGCATGGCCTCGCGGCCGACGCGGACACCACAGCAGATGACGCCCGAACCGCGGCAGGGCGGTCGGAGCACTATAGGCGGCGCAAGACATGACCACGCAGCGCGAACAGGCAAAGCGAGGTATTCTCACCGAACCGATGCGTCAGGTGGCGCAGGCCGAGTCAATCCCCGCCCCGCAGGTGTGCGACGAGGTGGCGTCCGGGCGGCTGGTGATCCCGGCCAACCGCGTGCACCTGGCCGGCTGCCTGCGGCCCATCGGGATCGGCCGCTCGGTTAGCACCAAGGTCAACGCCAACATCGGGGCCTCGCCGCTGGCCTCCGACGAGGCGGGGGAGCTGCGCAAGCTCCAGGTCGCCCTTCAGTACCACGCCGATACGGTCATGGATCTGTCGACAGGGGGGGACGTGGACCGCTGTCGCTGCCGACTCATAGAGCACAGTCCGGTGCCGTTGGGCACCGTCCCGCTGTACGAGATGATCCTCCGCAAGCCGATCGAGGAGTTGACCTGCCGGGATATCCTGGAGACCTGCCGCAAGCAGGCCGAGCAGGGGGTGGATTTTTTTACCATCCATGCCGGTGTGTTGCGGGAACATCTGGACCTGATCCAAGAACGGCTGGCCGGGATCGTCAGCCGGGGCGGTTCCCTGCTGGCCCGCTGGATGATGTATCACGGCAAACAGAATCCCCTGTACGAGGTGTTCGACGATCTGTGCGGGATCATGGCCGAGTACGATGTCAGTTTCAGCCTGGGCGACGGCCTGCGGCCGGGCTGCCTGGCGGATGCCACCGATGCGGCGCAGCTGGCGGAGCTGCGCACGCTGGGCGAGCTGACCCAGCGGGCCTGGGAGAAGGGCTGCCAGGTGATCGTCGAAGGGCCTGGTCACGTGCCCTTCGATCAGATTCAACGCAACATGGAATTGCAGCAGGAGATCTGTCAGGGCGCGCCGTTTTACGTGCTGGGCCCGCTGGTCACGGACGTGGCCCCCGGCTACGATCATATCACCAGCGCCATCGGCGGCACGGCGGCGGCCTATTACGGGGCGTCTTTTTTGTGTTACGTAACGCCGCGTGAGCACCTGGGCCTTCCGGACGACCAGGATGTCCGCCAGGGCGTCATCGCCGCCCGGATCGCGGCCCATGCCGCCGATGTGGCCCGCGGCCTCGGCAAGGCCCGCCGCTGGGACGACCAGCTCAGTATCGCCCGGGCCAATCTGGATTGGAAGCGGCACCTGGCCCTGGCGATGGATCCGGAGACCGCCCGGGCCATGCACGATGAGAAACGCCTGGCGGATACCGATCACTGCACGATGTGCGGCAAGGACTGGTGCAGCGTGCGGATCAGCAAGATGATCCGCAACGCCAGCGCCGCCGGTCCCGGCCCGTCGTAACGCCGCTGGCGGTGGTAGATGCCGTGGTGCCGGCACAAACAGCCCGCAGCGGTGCCGTAGCGGCCGCGGAATCGGCTGTGGGCGCCGCGAAAGGCAATCCGATCATGATGGCCTATCGAGATCCGTTCCCGAAACGTCTCTGCGCCGCCTCAGGAAGGTCCGGATGCTGACCCGTCGTGCCAGCGGTGTGTTGCTGCCGGTCAGTTGCCTGCCGGGGGCCTATGGGATAGGCGACCTGGGGCCCGAGGCCCATCGATTCGCGGATTTCCTCGCCCGGGCCGGCCAGGGCGTCTGGCAGATCCTGCCGTTGAATCCGCTGTCCGGGCCGCCGACGTATAGTCCCTATGACAGCCCTTCGGCCTTTGGAGGCAATCCGCTGTTGATCAGCCCGGACGGGCTCCATCGCCAGGGCCTGCTGACCCGCCGGGAGCTGGCGGATCTGAAGCTGCCGAATCGGTCCCAGGTGGATTATCGGCGGGTGATCGCCGCTCGAAAGAGGCTCTGGCCGCGGATCGTCCAGCGGTTTCAGGCGGATCGGCCGGAAGGCTGGCAGCGGTTATGCCGCGAGCAGCGGGATTGGCTGGAGGACTACGCCTGGTTCGTCGCCCTGAAGGAGCACTTTGGCGGGCGTCTCTGGAACGACTGGCCGGCGGCCATCCGCCGCCGACAGCCGTCGGAGCTGGCCCGGCTGGCAGCGGAGCTGGCCGGGATCGTCGAGCGGGAGAAGATCCGCCAGTTTCTTTTTTTTGAGCAGTGGCGGCAGTTGAAGCAGTACTGCAACGAGCGGGGCATCGCCATCCTCGGGGACCTGCCCATCTACGTTTCGCTCGATAGTGCCGATGTCTGGGCGCATCCGCAATGGTTCCAGTTGGACCGCGCCGGCCGGCCGCGCCGCCTGGCGGGCGTGCCGCCGGACCGGTTCAGCCGGATGGGCCAGTTGTGGGGCAATCCGCTCTACGATTGGCCGCGTCTGAGGCAAGACGGGTATTCCTGGTGGATCCGGCGTCTGCGGCGCGGATTGACGCTCTACGACATGGTTCGGATCGATCACTTTCGCGGGCTGGTCGGCTATTGGTCCGTGCCGGCGGGCCGGACCACGGCTGCCACGGCGGCCACAGGCCGATGGATGCCCGGACCGGGCCGGGCATTCTGGGATACCGTCCTGCGGTTTTTTCCCCAGGCGCCGTTCGTGGCCGAGGACCTGGGCCAGATCACCCCCGATGTCCGCGAGCTGCTGCGGGACTACCAACTGCCGGGCATGCGGATCCTGCAGTTCGCCTTCGAGGGCGATCCGGCCGGCAATCCCTACGCGCCCCATCGACATCGGGCCAACGCCGTGGTATATACCGGGACCCATGACAACAACACGACCCGGGGCTGGTTCGACGAGGAACTCTCGCCGGGCCAACGGCGGATTCTGGCGGCCTATCTGGGCCGCTCGGTCTCCAGCGGGCAAATCGCCTGGGAGATGGTCCGGCTAGCGCTCATGTCCGTCTGCCGGCTGGCGATCGTGCCCGCCCAGGATCTGCTGTCGCTGGATTCATCGGCGCGGATGAATCACCCGGCGCGGGCGCGGGGCAACTGGCGCTGGCGGATGACGGGCCGGATCCCGGGTTCAATCGCCCGCCGGCTGCGGCAGATGACCGAGTTGTACGGCCGCGCCTGACGGGGCGCCGTCGCCAAGACGCAGCGACCAACGGGAGCGTCGAACAGTCAACCGTGATCGCGGCGAATTACGGGTGCGATACGCACCTCCGGGTACAAGACAGGATGTTCCTTCAACGCGGCGGCACCGGCGATCCGGGGATCGAGACGGACCGAGCGGGCTTGCCGCGGGAGACGACGGATGAAAACGGAAAAATCGGACGTGCTTGCCTACGGCCGGATGACCGAGCACGATATCTATCTGTTCAAACAGGGCAACCATTTTCGGTTGTACGACAAGCTCGGCGCGCACCCGGACCAGGTGGAGGGGCGCCCGGGCGTCGGGTTCGGCGTGTGGGCCCCAAACGCGGCGGCGGTCTCGGTGATCGGCGATTTCAACCGGTGGGACCCGGAGGCGCACCGGCTGGTCTGCCGCCCGGACGCCTCGGGCATCTGGGAGGGATTCATCCCGCACGTGGAACCGGCGGCGCGGTACAAGTATCACATCGTCTCCCAGCACGATCAGTACGTGGTGGACAAGGGCGATCCCTTCGGGCGGTACTGGGAATTGCCGCCGAACACCGCCTCGGTGGTCTGGCGGGACAACTACGCCTGGAACGACGCCGACTGGCAGGGCCGCCGGCGGGAGCGGGAGGAGTTGAACCGGCCGGTCAGCATCTACGAGGTCCACCTGGGGTCCTGGAAGCGGTCGGGTAAGGGTCCGCAGGCCTTTCTTTCCTATCGGGACGCCGCCGAAGAGCTGGCCGAGTACGTCCGGGAGATGGGCTTTACGCACGTGGAGCTGCTGCCGATCATGGAGCATCCCTTCTACGGCTCCTGGGGGTACCAGACGCTGGGGTACTTCGCCCCGACGAGCCGCTACGGCACGCCGGCGGATTTCAAGTACCTGGTGGACGTCCTGCACCAGCGGGGGATCGGCGTCATCCTCGACTGGGTGCCGTCGCATTTTCCCTCCAACGAGTACGGACTGGTCTATTTCGACGGGACCCATCTTTACGAGCATGCCGATCCGCGGCTTGGGTATCATCCGGACTGGAAGAGCTACATCTTCAATTACGGCCGGCACGAGGTCCGCTCCTTCCTGATCAGCAGCGCCCTGTTCTGGCTGGATGAGTTCCACGCTGACGGCCTGCGGGTGGACGCGGTGGCGTCCATGCTGTATCTGGATTATTCCCGCCCCGCCGGCGAGTGGATCCCCAACGAAAAGGGGGGCCGCGAGAACCTCGAGGCGATCCATTTTCTCCGCCGGCTCAACGAGGCGGTGTACGAGTCCTACCCCCACACCCACACCATCGCGGAGGAGTCCACCGCCTGGGCCATGGTGTCCCGCCCGACCTACATGGGCGGTCTGGGCTTCGGGATGAAATGGAACATGGGCTGGATGCACGATACGCTGGATTATCTCGGCCGGAACCCGATCCACCGCAGCTACCATCACAACCAGCTGACCTTCAGCATCTGGTACTCGTTTTCGGAGAATTTCGTACTGGCCCTGTCGCACGACGAGGTGGTGCACGGCAAGGGCTCGCTGCTGGGCCGGATGCCGGGCGACGATTGGCAGCGGTTCGCCAATCTGCGGCTGCTGCTGGGCTATCAGTTCACCCATCCGGGCAAGAAGCTGCTGTTCATGGGCGGCGAATTCGGCCAATGGCGGGAGTGGAACCACGACGACAGCCTGGACTGGCATCTGCTGCTCTACAGCCGGCACGAGGGCGTGCGGCGGTGGGTCCGGGACCTGAACCGGTTGTACCGCCAATGGGCGGCGCTGCACGAACGGGATTTCGACAAGGAGGGATTTGAGTGGGTGGATTGCAATGATTGGCAGGGCAGCGTCATCAGTTATCTCCGCCGCGGGATCAACCCGGACGAGCTGGTGTTGGTGGTGGCCAACTTTACGCCGACCGCCCGTCACGGCTACCGGACGGGTGTGCCCCGGCCGGGGGTATGGCGGGAGCTCTTGAACAGCGATGCCCGCACCTACGGCGGCAGCGGCCAGGGCAACCTGGGCGCCGTCCGCGCCGAGGCGGTTTCCTACCAGGGCCGCTACGATCAATCCGTATCGTTGACCCTGGGGCCCCTGGGGCTCGTGGTTCTGGCATGGGACGGTACCCAGGATGAGTCAGCAGGTGAGTCCGCCAAAAGGGTTTGAACGGCGGCGCGGGGCCGGATATAATGCCGGCGCGGGGAGGAAACGACGAAGCGCCCGTAGCTCAATTGGATAGAGTCGCGGACTTCGAATCCGAAGGTTGCAGGTTCGAGTCCTGCCGGGCGCGTTGAATAAGTTGTTGGCTGCTAAGCGGTTGCATTTGGCAGCCGTTTTTGTTGCTGGCCCGAGCGCAACAAATGCGAAACAAAATTATCCTCAGACGACCGTCGTGAAGCTGCCCTCGCCCGTTCAATCAAGGGCGTCTAACAAAATGAATGCACATGGCCCCACGCAGGCGGCTGAATGTCTCTGTCACTCATTATGTTAGAGGTTTTAAGCCACCGCGAACAGCCAGATAGAACTTGCGGGTAGTTTCAAAACAGGAGTGTCCCGCTAAGGTCATCACCTCGTATTCACTGAGTCCATTTTGGAGCCAAGGCCTGTCTGACGTCAGCATAAGTGGCACGGATTGTAAGGTGAGATTGGAGGAGAGGTTGGAGTCCTTTCCTGCGGCAGGAAAGGACTTGCGAACGTCGGTTCCGGTTCCCTCATCGGGGATTACCTGCCCCGGGAAGGAGCTGAAGTTATGGCCAAATCGAAAGATGTCGACAGTCAGATCAAGCGGGTTACCCGCCGTCGGTTCTCGGCGGACGAGAAGATCCGGATCGTATTAGAGGGCTTCCTTATGAGGTTTCCGGGCCGTGCCGATAACCAGACCTATTGAAATCAAGACCCCGATTGTGGTATAATTGGTCGTGTGACGTACCTAAGCAGCGATGACGAGGTTCAATGGCAAACGCCGGACAAAGAACCTATGAATAGAGAGACGGGTGTGACGATCAACGCAACCTGATACGCACCGCCTTGGGCCCGGTATGAGAAACGGACACCGTAGCCACCTTGATGGGTATCTACCACTATTCGATCCGAATGGTCATGTATTACGTATACGAGCGATATGAGGCGGAAACTTCAGGGAGCACACATGAAAACGGGAGGCCCGGTGGATCATGACCGACAGAGTGTTTCTTGAAGTCGCGTTATTGTTCTCGTCAATCCTATCAACGCCGCTATGCGCTGGGCCGCTCGACGCGCTGACCCAGCCCCAGCAAGGCCGGTCGATGCGTGCCACGAGCGGCAATCCCGCGGATAATGACGATTCCGAGAAATTCGCGATTGGTCAGACCAAGACGATCGGCACCCTCGAAGGTCCCGGCCAGATCACCCACATGTGGTTCGCCCCCTCCTCGATGGACATCCGCTATCCCCGCGCCCTGGTGCTCCGGATCTACTGGGACGGCTCCCCCACGCCTTCCGTGGAGGCCCCCCTGGGGGATTTCTTCGCCGTCGGCAACGGCATGAGGGCCACGGTCAATTCCCTGCCGGTCAAGGTGAGCTCCTACGGCCGGGCCTACAATTGCTACTGGCAAATGCCCTTTGGCCGCCAGGTGCGGCTCACGCTTAGCAACGAATCCGACAAGGAGCCCGCCTCGTGCTATTATCACATCGACTGGATCCAACTCGACCGCGCACCCCGTACCCTCATGTACTTTCACGCCCGCTACCATCAGGAGTATC
The DNA here is from genome assembly GCA_016930855.1 of Sedimentisphaerales bacterium. Taxonomy (GTDB): domain Bacteria; phylum Planctomycetota; class Phycisphaerae; order Sedimentisphaerales; family SM23-30; genus JAFGFX01. Next base: position 28,733 of record JAFGFX010000025.1, read on the forward strand.
CGCCCGAACCCAACACGCCCTATACCGTGTTCCTCGGACAGGGAAAAGGCCACTACGTCGGGACGGTCCTATCTTCCCAGAACGCCATGGGACACTGGTTCGGAGAGGGCGACGATTTCTTCTACGTCGACGGCGAGACCGAGCCGTCGATCATCGGAACCGGTACCGAAGACTACTTCAACGAGGCATGGAACATGAGGGTCCACTCGGGCCTGTACAACGGATGCACCGTCTTTGAGCCCCGCGCCCCCGACGCCCGCGTCACCGCCTACCGGTGGCACATCGCCGATCCCGTCCTCTTTGAAACGTCCCTGAAGTTCGAAATCGAGCGGCGCGGATTCATCATGGATTCCTCGGGGCGGGTCACCGACACCTCGGGCTGCCGCCCCGATTACTGGTCCTCGGTCTCGTTCTGGTATCAGGACTCGATCGCCAAGCCCTGGTGCGCGTTTCCGGCCTACCAAGACAGGGTCAATCCCGAAATCGTACTCCACCTGCCCCAGGTCGTCGACACCATCAGACACTCCGAGGCCGTCGAATTGCAGGTTCTGCCCTACAACCGCGCCACCTACACCAAGCCCTGGTTCCGCGTCAAGAACGACGCCGTCGGGGGATGGATCGAGATTCCGTTCCCCATCGAGCAGAAGGGCGAATACTCCATGTCGCTGTTCCAGCACCTGCGCGAGGACAACGGCGTCTGGAAGGTCTACATAGACGGAAAGGAGATCTACGAGGCCGGCGAATCCCAGATCGCCGGAGGCTATCGGGTGAGCCTCGTCAATCAGATGCCCCCCGACCAGGTCAACACCACCCTGGATTTCTTCAACATCTATCGAAAGGACGAGCACGAGGACTACATCTACGGTCAACGAAGAGAGCGAAAGATCGGCCTGTTCCGCTTCGAGCCGGGCGTGCACACGCTGCGACTGGTCTGCGTCGGCTCCAATCCCCAGTCGTTCCACCCGGAAACGGGCCGGCTCCGCTACAACCTCTCCGCGGACGTCCTCTCGCTGCGGAGGCTGCCGTTCACCCGACACGTTGAGCAGCAGGCCGAGGAATCCAGGCGGCAGGAAAAAACCACCGCCGCCGATGGTGACGACCACGCGGCGGCCTTGACCACGCCGGAAACCCCCACGCCGCCGCAGCTCTGGCGGCAGTTCCAAGGCACGCTGCCCGATCCGGAACTGACCATCGAAAGGGACGAGATCGTCCGGTCCGACTCCAATCCCGATGTCAAGTTGCGGCGCGTCGAACTCAAATTCTACAGCCAGCAGTTGGATGGCCGCAAATGGGGGCATCCCTGCGTGGTCTTCATCCCGATCGA
>JAFGFX010000233.1 GCA_016930855.1 Sedimentisphaerales bacterium
CGTCGGTCTCGGCCAGAATCGTTTCGGGTATGATCGTGAGGCCGTCGGAAACATCCTCCATGACGTCCCTCTCGATCGCGTCCTGCAGATCGCCGGCGTCCGTGTACAGCGAAACCAGGTAGGCGGCCGGCTCGGCGCCCGCTTGGCGGTCGATCTTCAGGACCGAGCCGCTGACCTGATCGGCCCCGTAGAACCGGCCCGTCTCGTCCGCCGCCAGCGCCGCCCACTCCACCTGGGCGCTGCCGGTGACCGCCGTGACATCGTCCCCGGTGGCCACCACCGTTAATTCGTCGTCGCGATCCAGCGCCACCAGGCTGCCTCCGGCCGGCGATTCGGCCGGTCCCAGGCCGATCAGCAGCACGGCAAGTCCGTTCGGGTCCTGGTTGGCCGCGATCGGCCCGACCTCCAATCCCGTATCATCCTCCAAGCCCAGAGCATCAACCAAATCAACGCTGGTGACCACCCACTCGGCCGGTTCCGCCGGCCTGGACAGGTCGATCCGCCAGACGCTGTTTTCCGATACGAAATACACGCGAGAATCCGGACCGGCGGCGACAGCGGTAATGGCCTTGTCATCGATGGCCTGGATCTCGAACAAGAGCTGCACGTCCCAATCCGGCCCGATGGTGAATTGATAGATGTCCTGATCGTTCGGGTCGCTGAGCGCCCCGGCGATGCCCACTGACCGGAAAGAGGAGAAATAGGCATTCAGGCTCTGCCCCTGGTTCGGCTCGGCGGGCTCGACCTCCAGGACGACGACCTCGGCCGAATCCAGGATCGAGCCGGCCGCCCCAGACGACCAGAGCCCCAAACCGAGTGCGACCAGGGCAGTTATCAGACCTCCAAGGGGGACGGGGATCTTGCGACTGTCCGAGTCAAACGGGCGTAGCTTGGGCACGTCGATCTCCTTATTTATTGCCGTATCACCCTATAGAATCGGCACATATTCACTCTAACATTACTGATCGTCCCGGCCCTGCCGCGCCCCGGAAAGAGTCCTGCCGGATCGGTTTGATTAAACGTCCGATAAGCAGGGAACCGTCCGACTCCATCCTCATATCTTGATGAAGGTCTTCTTGCGGTACATCCAGAACAGAATCAGCCAGAGCAGGACAAAACCGGCCAGGGCCCGGGTGAAATCATGCCATGCTCCGGTCCAGCGGTCCAGGCCGTCCACGAAGACGCCGGCCAGGTCGCGAAAGCTCCAGAGGCTTACCGCCATGTAGACGAAGATGGCGTTCCGGCCGATCACCAGGAATCCGTAGGACCAGCGCCACAGCCGCAGCACGTCGATCACCAGGTAAAACACCGCCAGCAGCAGCAGCGAGAGCCCCCCGGCGAACAACACCATCGAGCTGCTCCAAATGTGCTTGATGATGGGAAAGGTCAGCGGCCCGGCGTGGGTGCCCCACAGCCAGCCGAGTCCCAGCGTCCCGCCGCCCAGGGCCAGCAGGGCCAGGAATTTCTTGGCCGCCGCCAAGGACGACCGCAGCAGCATGCCCGCCCAGACGCCCAGCATCACCGTGCAGGGGAAGGTCAGGCTGCTCAGGATCCAGGTGTAGCTGGTGCCATCCTCGAACCGGCCCAGCAGGCTATGGTCCAGATATATCGCCAGGTTGGCCTCCGGTTTGAGCAATACCGCCCCGTGGCCCGGCACCGGCACCCGGCTCATCAGGAGCCAAAACAGCACCAGCAGCAGGACCACCGCCGCGATCTGCCAGCGCAGGCGGAGCTGGAGTAACAGGATGGACGCGATCAGATAACCGGCCGCAATCGCCTGGAGGGTGTTGCAATAGATATGCAGCCGATCGGCATCGAACTCCAGCAGATGCCCCTGGGCGATCATGCCCAGGCCGAACAGCAGCAGGCTGCGGATCAGGATATGCAGATACAGGCGGCCCTTGGACTGCCGCGCCAGGCGCCGGGCGAAGGAAAACGGCATCGCGGTGCCCACCACGAACAGGAACAGCGGCATGATCAGGTCCCAGGCGGTAAAGCCCTCCCAGTCCGGATGCCTCATCTGCGGCATGATGACGCGCTGCAGGATGTCATGATCCCACGCCTGGGCCAGGGACCAGACGATGGCCCCCCCGCCGATGATCCAGAACATATCGAAGCCCCGCAGGGCATCGAGCGACCGCAGCCGCTCGCCGGCGACCGCCTTGCCCGCCGGCGCCTGTTGCGCCTGTTCTGCCTCCATAGTGGTTCTCCTTGTTCAAGCGTATCGAATCGCTGGTCACGGCCGGGACCGTTGGCCTTATTCCGTTTGCCATTATAGATCGGATATTATAACATGCAACGAAAAGGATTTTTCGGACAAGGCCGGTACCCCAACACGGGTATCGTGCCGGAGGGGTTTGGTGTACCGCCTTTGATCCAGATCCCTTCGCCGTGATCCGGAAAGGACATTCCCATGCATTGCACTCGACGGACGAGACATATCGGCTTGGGATTCGGTCTGCTGCTGTTGGCGAGCGGGCATGTTTCGTTTTCCCGTGCCCGCGGCAGCGAACTGGAGATTACCTTTCCCCGGGACCACCCGTTTGTGGCCTGCAGCGCCGCGGAGATGGCCCGCCTGCAAGCCGCCTGGCGGGGCTCGGGCGCCGAGCACGACATCGTGGCCCGCTGCGTGCGTCAGGCGGACGGCTTCCTCGACGAGCAGGTTATCTTCCCGCCCCGCGGGGGCCAGCACAACCAGTGGTACCAGTGCGAACAATGCGAGATCGCCCTGAAGACCATCGACCAGACGCACCATCAATGTCCCCGGTGCCAAAGGATCTACACCGGCGAGCCGTATGACGACGTCCTGTTTAGCCACCGGCACAACCGCAATCTCAACCAGATGGCCGCCGCCGCCTGGGCCTATGCCGTCACGGGCCAGAAGGCCTACGCCGCATACGCCGGCCGGGTGCTGCTGGGCTATGCCCAGCGCTATAGCCAATACCCCTATCACAGCAATACCCGCACCACCCTGGTCGGTCGGTACAGTCGTTCCGGCGGCCACCTGTTCGAGCAGACGCTTAACGAGGCCTACAGCATGGCCCGCCAGATCGCCCCGGCGTATGACCTGATCCACGATTCCGGCGTTCTTACCCCCGCGGACCACCAGGTGATCCGTGAAGGACTCATCCGGCCGATCCTGCAAAACATCGACAAGTACAAGGCCGGCAAAAGCAACTGGCAAAGCTGGCACAATGCCGGCCTGCTGGCCGGCGGCGCCCTGCTGGGCGAGGCCGACTGGGTCCGCCGGGCCATCGACGATCCCCAAAACGGCTTCCGGCGGCAGATGGAGATCTCGGTCACCGCGGACGGCATGTGGTACGAAAACAGCTGGGGCTATCACTTTTACACCCTGCGGGCCCTGGTGGATGCCGCCGAGGTCGCCCGCCGGCTGGAGATCGATCTCTGGCAGGACGAGCGCTTCGGGAGGATGTTCACCCTGCCGGTCCACTACACCATGGCCGACGGCCGGCTGGCCCGCTTCGGCGACGACGTGAATTCCTCCCTGGCCGGCATCCGGCCGGAACTGGAGGCCGCCTATCAGACCCGCCGCGATCCGGCCGTGGGGGCCCTGCTGGACGATAGGCCCGGCTGGGAAAGCATTCTCTACGGCAGGCCGCCCGGCCAGGCTGGTGAACCGCCCAAGCTGGAAAGCCGTCTCTTCGCCGACGCCGGTCATGCCATACTCCGCACCCAGGGAGCGGCGGGACTGACCGCGGCCTTTACCTTCGGGCCCTACGGGGGATTCCACGGCCATTTTGACAAGCTGAGCTTTGTCCTCTACGGCCACGGACGGGAACTCGCCGTCGATCCCGGCCGGGCCCGCAGCCAGGCCTACCGCCTGCCGATCCACCAGAAATGGTACAAGGCCACCCTCGGCCACAACGCCGTCTGCGTGGACGGCCAGAGCCAGAAGCCCGCCGCCGGGATACTCGAACTGTTTGGGGCCAACAAGAACTGCGCCGCCGCCGGCGCCCGCTGCGACCAGGCGTACGAAGGGGTCTGGCAGCGGCGGCTGTGCTGCCTGATGGACCGCTACCTGCTGGTCCTGGATGAGATCCAGGCCGACCGTCCCCGGCGGTTCGGCTGGATCTACCACAACCGATCCCCACGGCTTGCCGGCAGCCTGGACGGCGAGTGTCCGTTCGCGAAGGATTCCTATATCGGCAGCGAATATCTCAACGTCCAGGCACATGGCCCCATCGACGGCGTCATTCGCGTCCGGTTCGAGGACGACGAGATCACCACGTACCTGACCCTGGCCGGCCAGGCCGGTACGGAAGTGACACTCGCCGACGGTCCCTTTGGCTCAGTGGAGGACCGCGTTCCCCTGATCATTGCCGAACGAACGGGAAGCCGCGTGCGGTTCGCCGCCATCCTGGAACCGGTCGCCGCCGGCGAACAAGCGCACTATCAGGACCTGGAGGTTCATGCCGACGACCGGGCAATCCAAGTCCTGGTCAAGGGCCCCGACCAAACCGATATCATCAACTACGGCCGGGATTCGACTCTGACCGTCACCCGCGGTCAGGAAACACTGCTGGCCGCCGAGCCAACGGCCACAGAGAATCGCCCCTGACGCACTCGAACGGCCCACAAAAAAAACGACCGGCGGGCATCGCGCGCCCTGCCGGTCGCTTATCGGGTTCTCATGATCACTATTCCTCCCTGAATAGTCAGACATTTACATTTACATTATATCCATGTCACCCGGCCAGGACTCTTGGAACCGCCAAGCGGTTCGACCTGCATCCGTGTCAGGTCTGTCACACCAAATCACCCCTCCAGGGGAACACTACCCGGCCTCGTCAGCTCAATGTTCTTTATGCGGGACCTGCACCCTGCCGGCTGCGGCAGGATCAGGCATAACTGCTAGTCAGGGAACCAGCGGGCAGACTCTGCAACCAGCTCAGGATGTCCGATCCGCTGATCCCATCCGACGAATCGTCGCTCCCGGAAGCGAGTTCCTCGAGCAACTGGGTTAACAGATCGTCCTGGCCGGCTGCCTGGCTGGAGGGCATCCCCCGCGGGCCGTAGGTGCCCGCGCCGCCCGGTGGCCCCATGGGGCCGCCGGCACCGGGGGCGGGCAGGCCCAGTTCCTCGGCCGCAGATTTCATCGCCGCCTGGAATTCCTCGGGATCGATCCCGTTGGCCTCCAGGACGCCGTTGACCGCGCTATCGACCATCGAACGCATATCGCCGGCAGCGCCGGCGGCGTCCAACTCGCTCCTGGCTTCCTGAACGGCCTGCTGGATCTCACTGTGGAGCTGGGTAAACGTGGCCGTATCGAGCCCGAGCTTCTCGGCGATGGATGAATCCATCTCCTGCCGCATCTGCTCCATCTCGGACTCGTTCGGCGGTGAAAAGACCGTCGACTCGGACGTCGACCCGGAATTTTGCAGCTGCTGAATGAGCTGTAACAACGTCAATTGTTGGCTGCTGTCGCCAATCGCACCAATCATAAGGCACCTTCCTTTCTGAACGGATGTTCCAACTGAGCCTGCCGGGCGGGAAACAGTCCGTCCAGGTCCGGATCGTCCCCATGGTAATCTGATCGGCATTGTCCAGGGCCGATCTGGATGTGTCAGAGTCTAAAATGTATTCGCCAGGGTCTTTTCAATCGCAATGTGCTGCCTTGATATAAGTGCCTGCAATTAAATTGTTTGGGGAATATTGATGGTTCAGGTCAATCCCGGCCAATGTGATATGGCGACTTCCCGACCGGCGGGCGCGCATCGGCCTTCGGCGCTCGCCAAACGTCCCGGGTCCGCCCGGATCGCCGGCATGAGATTGCGTCACGGCCGAGAGTAAAGCTTGAGCGACCCGTGGATTCTCGGTATCATGCCTTTGGTTCAATCCTCGAACACGATGTCGGATTGCCGCACGGATCAAGAGGATTTTCGATAGACAAGGGTAAAACGAGTGACGTCAGTGCGAATAAGTATCAAGGGGCCCGATCAGGCCTGGCAAGCCGAATTACTAGCCCAGGGCACGCTGATCGGCCGCTCGGCCAAGAACGACCTGGTCCTGGACAACGCGGAGGTGTCGCGGCGCCATGCCCGGATATTCCGCGATCCGTTTCAACGCTGGATCATCGAGGATCTGGGCAGCCGCAACGGGATTTTCCTGAACGGCCGCCACATCCAGGCCGGCGCCATCATGTGGGGCGATCAGGTGCAGATCGGCCCGTATCAACTGGCCCTGATGGGGCAACCCGAGCCCTCCCCCCCCGCGCCAGACATCCTGGAGACGACCAGCACGATCCTGCAGGAAGACACCGAGGCCCAGATCGTCAGCGATCAAACCGCAGTCCCGGAAAGCCTTTCCAGCGTCCGGTTGAAGGAATTGAATGAACATGTCGAGCGCCTTTGCCGGCTGACCAGTTGGCAGGTGATGTATCCGGAGCTCTGCCGGTCGCTGGCGGCCGAGCCGAATTCCGTGGCGGCGGTACTGCGGATTCCGCAAATGCAGCAGCCCCTGCCGGCATCCCTGGACATCCTGGCGCACCAATTCGGCGGACCGTGCCGGCCGGAAGACTCCGGCGACACGAACAATCTGCCCATCTCCCGGCGGGTGATGGAAAGCGTCCGGCAGAGCCGTCAACCGGTGATGGCCAGGAGCGTACACGCATCCGAGCAGGATGTGACCTTGACCGTGATCGATATCCATCATCCACGCGTCGTGTTTGCGGCGCCGATCCACGAGGCGGACGAGGCCGTGGAAGTGTTGTATCTCGATCTGCCGATGAACAGAATGCCCCCCGACATGTTCGAGTTCGTTCGGCTGCTGAGCCGGCAGGTGGGACTCGTGCGCAAGAGTCTGCTATTAATGGAGGCCAAGGCCCGCCGGGCGGAATTGGATCAGCAATTGAAGCTGGCCCGCGAGATCCAGGATAGTCTCGCCCCCAAGATTCCCCGGGACATCCCGCAGGTGGACCTGGCCCTGCATTATCAGCCGGCCCTGTGGGTCGGCGGCGATTATTGCGACGTCTGGCCGCTTCCCGACGGTCGGCTGTTTTTTGTCGTGGCGGACGTCTCGGGGATGGGGCTGCCCGCCGCCCTGGTGATGAGCAACTTTCATGGATTGCTGCACTCGACGCTGGCGTTTTGCTCCGACTTGGCCCGGGTGGTCACACACCTCAATCAGCAGTTGTTGAACAACCTGCCCGACAACATCTTTGTCACCTCCTTTCTGGGATTTTTCGATCCCGCCACCGGGCACCTGCAGTATGTCAACGCGGGCCATCTACTGCCGTTGGTGATCTACCCCGGCATGAAGGCCAAGCCGCTGGGCACACCGCAAAACACCTTCCTCGGGGCGTTCGACACGAGCTTTACCACGAGCAGCGAGGTCATCCCGGACCAGGCCGCCCTCCTGGTCTTCACCGACGGCATCATCGAAGCCCACTCGCCCGCCGAGGAGGAGTTCGGCGCCAAACGCGTGGAAGGCCTCTTCGACCGAGGATCCTGCGCGTCCGCGGAGTCCCTGGTCCGCCAGGTGGTCCGCGCGGTGGAGGAGTTCCGCCGCCCCCTGCCGCAGCAGGACGACATCACCGTCTTCGCCCTGCGGCATCGGGCCTCGTAACGGTTTGAGCGCCGGGGAAAGCAGGTAAGGTAATGTCAAATCGTTTTTATAATAACCATAGCGTATTTCATCGCGGCCGCCAAAAGGGCAAACGTTCACGTGTGGCGGTGTTATTCCGACCGACCGGCCGCCGGTGTCTTGACAAGGCCGGCCGGTTGTGGTATCGAAATGGCAGACCCCCTGACAGGAGAGAGTCTTGATCCATTACCCAAGCGACAGTCCGGCACGCACCGTCACCGTGGACCTGGGCCAGAGGAGCTACCCCATTTACATCGGATCGGATATCCTGGGGCGCTTCGGGGAGGCCTTCGAGAGCCACTGCGGCCGCCGTCGGGCCGTCATCATCAGCGACCAGACCGTCTGGGACCTCTATGGGCCCACCGTCGAGCAGAGCCTGCGGCGGGCAAACGTGGAAACCCAGGCGGTCAGCGTCCCGCCCGGGGAGAAAAGCAAGTGCCTGGCCATGGTCGAGATGATCTACGGCCGGCTGTTCGAGTTTTCCACGGAACGCTCGGACGTGATCGTGGCCCTGGGCGGCGGCGTGGTGGGCGACCTGGCGGGCTTCGTGGCAGCCACCTTCAAGCGGGGCCTGCCCTATGTGCAGGTCCCCTCTTCCCTGCTGGCGATGGTCGACAGCAGTATCGGCGGCAAGACCGGCATCAATCACCCCCGCGGCAAGAACATGATCGGCGCGTTCCATCAGCCGCAGATGGTGTTCGCCGACTGCGCCACCCTGAAGACCCTGCCGGCCCGGGAGCTGGGCTGCGGCCTGGCGGAGACCGTCAAGCACGGGATCATCCGGGACGCCGCCTTTTTCGCGTCGCTGGAAGCCAACAGCCAGCCGATCCTGGCCCTGGAGCCGGACCGGCTGATCGAGCTGGTCGAGCGAAACTGCCGGATCAAGGCGGCGGTGGTATCCGCCGACGAGCGGGAGGCGGGCCTGCGGGGGATCCTCAATTGCGGCCATACGATCGGCCACGCCCTGGAGACCGTCTGGGCAAGCCGCGGCGGGGACATCCACCACGGGGAGGCCGTCTCGCTGGGCCTGGTCGCGGCCGGCCGGCTGGCCTTGCGGCGAAGCCTGCTTCGGCCGGACGAGCTGGAACGGATCCGGCAACTGCTCGGTTCCTTTCGCCTGCCGGTTCGCATCGAGCCGCCCGGTGGCCCGGAGGCAATACCGGCAAACGCCGATAGGGCCGCCTGCGCGTTGCCGGGCGATTTACCGGAAATTCCGCTGGCCACCCTGTACGAGGCGATGCGGCACGACAAAAAGGTCCAGGCCGGCAGGATCCGGTTCGCGCTGCCCAAGTCGATCGGCAACTGCGTCTTCCAGGACGATCTGACCGAGTCGGAAATCAAACAGGCGATCTCCTCCCTGGGCGAATAAGGTCGATGCATAATCTCGTCAGACGACGATATGAGCGGCAAGGCCGCCCGTTCCAGGCAGGTTAGGAAAAGGCCTCCAGGATCGCCCGGGGCGAACCGCAAAGGGAAGGGGTCGGACGGATGAGCCAATCGGGGCCGGATCCAACCGTGGTGGCGCAATGGCTGCGGCTGCACCTGGCGGCGGGCGTGGGGTCCAAGACCTTCGCCCGGCTGCTGCAGTACTTCGGCCGGATCGAGGCGGTCCTGGCCGCCACGGCCGGCCAGTTGAGCTCGGTGCCGGGCATCGGCCGCAAAACGGCCGAGCGCATCGCCCGCGGCCGCGACGAGGCCGAGGTGGATAAGGAGCTGGCCCTCGCCGAGAAACTGGGGGTGCACATCCTGACCTGGGAATCGGCCGACTACCCGAAGCTGCTCGGGGAGATCCCCGATCCGCCGCCCGTACTCTATGTGAAGGGGCAATTCGCCCGATCCGACTGCCTGGCCCTGGCGATGGTCGGATCGCGCAACTGCAGCGCCTACGGCCAGGAGCAGGCCGCGCGGCTGAGCCACCTGCTGGCGGCGGCGGGATTCACGATCGTCTCAGGGCTAGCCCGCGGCATCGACACGGCCGCCCACCGCGGGGCGCTCGGAGCCGAGGGCCGCACCATCGCCGTGCAGGGCTGCGGCCTGTCTGGCGTGTTTCCGCCGGAAAACCGGGACCTCGCCCGCCAGATCGCCGACGGCCGCGGGGCCGTCATCAGCGAGCTGCCGCTGACCTTCGAACCGCTGGCGACGACCTTTCCCGCCCGGAACCGTATCATCTCGGGATTGACGCTGGGCACGATCGTGGTGGAGGCCCGCCGCAACAGCGGGGCGATGATCACGGCCCGGCTGGCGCTGGAGCAGAACCGCGAGGTCATGGCCGTCCCGGGCCGGATCGACGCCCCGGGCAGCTTCGGACCGCACCAGTTGATCAAGGACGGGGCCAAGCTCGTCGAGCGGATCGAGGACGTCCTGGACGCCCTCGGACCGATCGGCCAGTCACTCGGCGATCACGCGGCCGAGCAGGCCGGGCGGGCGGAAGCCCTAATCCAACCGGCCCTCTTCGACGCCGTCGGGCCGGCCTTATCTCCGGACGAATCCCGCATTAATGACTGTTTCGACCAGGAGCCGATCCACGTCGAGCAGATCATCGAGCGGACGGGCCTGCCGCCGGGCACGGTCCACGCGACGCTGACCGCCCTGCAATTGAAGGGCGCCCTCAAGCAACTGCCGGGCAGCTATTACCAGAAGAGGCCGAGAAAATAAGATCGCGTATTCAACTTCCAAGTGCAACGCAAAGCAAAATGAAACAGCGTATTCAAAATATCCTGCATGGGATAGCACTCATGCTTGTAGCATCAGCAGCGATCCCCATAATATACTCCACGATTTTAGACCTGCCGCACCGCCGGACCGCCGTCGAGGCGAAATCCATCACCGGCATTAAAATAACATGCATGTCTCTATTCCTTGTATTATGGATTTATTACGACCAGATACTTCTCCGTCGAATCAAGTCCCGCAAGACGCATTCGAGAATATTAAAGTTCTCCACCCTTTTTCAATATCTTACCTTTGCCGGCATTGCCTTTATGTTGCTGCTGTTTGCCCTTGATGTAACCGAAAGAATGCACTTTAGCCCTTTAGGGTACACAGACAATTTCCAAATAGTATGCAATGCCTGTTGGCCCTTCTTCCTGATCGGCGCCTATCTCTTTCATTTGAAAGCACGGCTGAAATCCACCCGCAGCATGCTGGAGATCAAAAGGATAGCAGCCGGGCAGGCATTCATAAATCAGGAATATGACTTGATGATCGAACACACGAAGGAGATTCTGGAAATCGAACCCCAACATTCTCAGGCTATCGCCACCTGGGGCATCGCCCTCATGCATAAAGCACGAAAACATAGTGTACCGGAACGAGACACATGGTACCAGAAAGCAAACGAGAAATTCGCCCAAGCGCACACGCTAGATCCTGATGATTTACGGATTATGTATACCTGGGGACTCATACTGGCAGAGCAAGCAAATCATCAGAAAGGAGGCGATGCGGACGCATTGTTCGCCCAGGCCTACGAGAAGTTCGAGAAGGCCCTTGTTCTCAAACGTGAGCGCAATAATTCTCAAGTGTACAGCTATTTGGGCTGGGCTCTAATCTGTCAGGCAATGAAAAAGAAGGCAGAGGAACGCAGACATCTACTGGAAGCAGCCTGCGACAAATACGAAAAGTCATTTGAACTGAAAGGGGACACAGATCGAGCATGCGATTTAATCAATTGGACATGGGCATTGGGGGAACGATCGAGGTATGAGCAGATAGACAAGAAAATGGAGTTATTGAATTCCGCGGAGAAAAAAGTACGACAAGCCTTGGCGATCAACCCCAGGTATAATTATGCGTTAAGCAATTACGGCATCGTACTGATGAGAAAGGCCGTGCTTGAAGGAAACCAAGCGCGAACCAAATTATTACGACAAGCAAAAAGGAAGCTTGAAAAGGCCGAGCGAATCAAAAAGGGCGTATCGACTTACTACTTGGCATGTGTATGTGCCTTAAAGGGCGAGGAGGAGGAATGTCGCCGGTGGTTGACAGCGGCACAAGGTACGCAGTCAATGCCGAGCAAAGAGCAGGCGATGGAGGACGAGGATTTGGCGAGCGTACGGGACCGAGAGTGGTTCCAGGAAATTCAGTGGGATGAACCGGAAGACGAGAATAGGAGATAAAACGATGGAACCGATTTACGCCAAATGCGGGATCCGATGTGATTTGTGCCCGGTGTTTGAGACGAACCTGACCGGCCCGGACGACAGGCAGCGGATCAGCGCCGCCTTCAAGACCTATTACGAATTCGACGTCCCCGCCGAGCAGATCCAGCCCTGCCCGGGCTGCCAGGCGGTGACCGAGCCGCCGGACAAGGACTGCCCGGAATGGCACTGCGCCAGGGAAAAGGGCGTGGAGACCTGCGCCCACTGCGACGAGTTCATCTGCGAGAAATGCCGGCCGCGGATGGACGCGATGGACGAGTTCCTCAAAACACACGACTCGATCCCGCCGGACGACTACGAACGGTTCGTCAAGCCGTTTCGGGGCGGGGACAATCTGCGGAAGATCCGCCAATCCCTGGAAAGCTGAAGCGTCCTGACAACACTCATCGCCTGGGCATTGCAACATCCTGGTTCGGCCGGATCGGTCGTTTTGGCAGACGCCCCAGGGCCGTATCGGCCCGAAGGAGCGGTTGGGATTTCAGATCCTCGACGTATCATCAGCGGGGCTGCCGAAAGATTCACCTCATGGCTCGATCCGAACGGAGGCACGGGGAACAAAACTCGACCGGCAGGATCAAAGGACGGGAAAGCGAATGGATCAATACGGCCTCCGGCCAAAACCGGATGCCGCTATGCTAGAAGGGGAATGTCGCTATGCTACGCAGGGGATACCGTTATGCTGCAAGGGGGATGTCGCTAAGCTACAAGGGGGACACCGTTATGCCACAAATCGGATGCCTATGCTACAAGGTATTCGACGATTCCGCGGGATTGCAAAACACCACGGCCACCTTGACGTTCGCCGAGGCCAGCGCGTCATGGCGTTCCACCCGGACGACGCGGGCGGATTTGATGCGGGCGAAGGAGCCCTTTTCCGAGGCCAGTTTCTGCGCGCGGGGGAAATTGACCTCGAGCTGCTGGCCCTCCCGGACGGGGGCCTTCAGGGGCAGACTCAGCAGCGCCCCGGAAGGCGAGACATTGACGCTCTTGCCATTGAAAAAACGCGAGGCCTGGGGATGCCAGACGCTGACGGGCCATTGCACCGTGGAACGCTCCGCGCGCCGCTGCTCATAGACCATGACCATCTTTTAAATCTCCTGATGCTCCGTCGAATACATCAACGTGATCCGGAATGAACCGGTCGGTCGATCCGGCTGCTCATCTGGCTGCCTTATTCGCCACTATAATCAGGCCGCCTGTCTGGTTTCCTCCGCAGCCTTTGGGCTACAAAGGGAGTTATCGTCAAGGCCCCAAAAGCAATTTAGGCAAGATGGGCGCTATGGAAAATTATGTGTGATGATCGGCCCCCATCGCCGCCGACGGCGCAGGGATCCCAGATCCCATCGGCCTGGTGGTCGAACTGTCATACGGATAAAAACGTTGCTAATAGTGCTGAAATCCGCCGGGCGATCCCCTGTATCCGGCGGGCGAGGGCAATCCCAAAGACTGGCCAGCGGTCTTCGTCCATCGGGGCGAACGGCCGACGGTCCGGGCGGCCTGGGGATTTGATTTCCGCAAAGGTCCGTATATCCTGGATTTACCCCTGCCGCCGCCCCGGCCGGCCGACGGCTGCCGCCGGGAAATCCCGGTACCGGCAAGCAAACAGTTGCCAAACGGACCGGTTTCGGCTAGGGTTGTGGGATTCTATCCGACAACCACAATACCGTTTTATCGGAAGCAACAGGCAATGGAACCAACCGAAGCGGGCACCTACGACCATAGGGCCATCGAATCCCGGTGGCAGCGGTACTGGCAGGAGCATCAGACCTTCAAGGCCGTGGACGGGGCCGACAAGCCGAAATTCTACGTGCTGGACATGTTCCCCTACCCTTCCGGCCAGGGCCTCCACGTAGGCCACCCGGCCGGATACACGGCCAGCGACATCCTGGCGCGGCACAAGCGGATGAAGGGCTATAACGTGCTGCACCCGATGGGCTACGATGCCTTCGGGCTGCCGGCCGAGCAGTACGCCGTCGAGCACGGGGTGCACCCGCGGGCCACGACCGAGAAGAACATCGCCAACATTGAAAAGCAGATCAAGATGTTCGGCTTTTCCTACGACTGGTCGCGGCGGCTGGCGACGACGGACGTCGGCTACTACCGCTGGACGCAGTGGATCTTCCTCAAGATGTTCAACAGCTGGTACGATCCGGCGGCCGACGCCGCCCGGCCCATCGAGCAGTTGATCGAGAAGCTGCAAAACGAGGACTACCTGATCAGCCCCATCGGCGAGTTGATCTACAACGACACGGAGAACCTGGCGGCGATCCTGGGCGATCCGGTCGGCGCCGTCAAGTTCTACGAGCTGGCGCCGGCCGAGCAGCGGGAGCTGATCGACAGCCAGCGGCTGGCCTACATGGCCCAGGTGCCGGTCAACTGGTGCCCGCGGCTGGGCACGGTGCTGGCCAACGAGGAGGTGACCAACGAGGGCCGTTCGGAGCGGGGCAACCACCCCGTCTACCGCCGGGCGCTGACGCAGTGGATGCTGCGGATCACCAAATACGCCGAGCGTCTGCTGGCCGATGTGGATGCACTCGAGTGGCCGGAACCGATCAAACTCATGCAGCGAAACTGGATCGGCAAATCGACCGGCGCCCAGGTGTATTTCCCGCTGGACGGCCGGGACGACGTGCTGGAGGTCTACACCACCCGGCCGGATACGCTCTTCGGGGCCACCTACATGGTCCTGGCGCCGGAGCATCCGCTGGTCGAAGAGCTGACCGGCACAAACTGCCGCCCGCAGGTGGCGGATTACATGACCCAGGCGGCCAAGAAATCGGAATTGGAGCGGACCGCCGAGAGCAAGGAAAAGACCGGGGTCTTTATCGGCGCCTACGCCGTCAATCCCGTCAACGATCAGAAGATCCCCATCTGGGTGGCCGATTACGTGTTGATGGGCTACGGGACCGGGGCGATCATGGCGGTCCCGGCGCACGATACCCGGGACATGGAGTTCGCCTTGAAATTCGACCTGCCGATCGTCCAGGTCGTGGAGCCCCCCGCGGGGACCAACTGGCGCGGCTACGTGGGCGACGGCATCGCGGTCAACAGCGGCAAATTCGACGGCCTGACGACCGCCGAATTCAAGGAGGAAATTATCAAATGGCTCACCGAGCAGCAGTTGGGCCGAAGGGCGGTCAACTACAAGCTGCGGGACTGGCTCTTCAGCCGGCAGCGGTACTGGGGCGAGCCGCTGCCGATCGTGCATTGTGCGCACTGCGGTACGGTGGCCCTGCCGGATGAGCAATTGCCGCTGGAGCTGCCGGAGATGGAGGACTTCACCCCGGCCGCCTCGGACGATCCGGATTCGCTGCCGCAGCCGCCGCTGGGGAAATTGCGGGATTGGGCGCAGACGACCTGTCCCCAGTGCCAAGGACCGGCCCAGCGGGAATTGAACACCATGCCGCAGTGGGCGGGCAGCTGCTGGTATTACCTGCGGTTCCTGGATCCGCACAACGACCGGGCCTGCGTGGACCCGCAGATCGAACGCTACTGGATGGCCCCGGATTCGGACAATCCCGTCGGGGGAGTGGATTTCTACATCGGCGGCGCCGAGCACGCGGTCCTGCACCTGCTGTACGCCCGGTTCTGGCACAAGCTGCTTTACGATTTGGGGTATGCCAGCAGCCCGGAGCCCTTCCGCCGGCTGTTCAACCAGGGCATGATCCGCAGCTTCGCCTACCGGGACCCGCGCGGCATGACCGTCGGCTACGACCAGGTGGACAAAAGCGGCCAGCCCCCCCGTCACAAACAGACCGGCGAACCGCTGGTCGAGACCGTCGAGAAGATGTCAAAAAGCCTCAAAAACGTCGTCAATCCCAACGAGGTGATCGAGCAATACGGGGCCGACACCTTCCGGATGTACGAGATGTTCATGGGACCGCTGGAGGCGTCCAAGCCCTGGAACACCAACGACGTGCCCGGCATCCAGCGCTTCCTGCAGCGGCTCTGGCGGCTGATCGTGGCCGAGGACGGCTGCCTGCATCCGGCGATCGGGGACGCCGAGCCGGACGCGGCGTCGCTGCGCCTGCTGCACAAGACGATCAAGAAGGTCACCGCGGACATCGAGACGCTGTCGCTCAATACGGCGATCTCCCAGATGATGATCTTTTTGAACGAATACTCCAAGGCGGCCGCCCGCAGCCGCTGGGTCCTGGAATCCTACGTCCTGCTGCTCTCGCCCTTCGCCCCGCATATCGCCGAGGAGCTCTGGCGGCGGCTGGGCCACGAGACCACGCTGGCCTACGAGCCCTGGCCGGTCTTCGACGAGGAGCTGACCCGCGACCCGGAGGTGGAGTTGGCCGTGCAGATCAACGGCAAGGTGCGGGACCGGATCGTGGTGCCGGCCGACAGCGACGAAGAGAGCATCCGACGGACGGTGTTGGCCCTGGCAAAGATCCAGGAGCAACTCGCCCAAAAGACCGTCCGCCAGGTCATCGTGATCCCCAACCGCCTGGTCAACATCGTGGCGAACTGACCGCCGCCCGGCCCCCGCCCCCGGGCGCAACAAAGGTATCCCCGAATCCCAAGCGCGTCACGATCCCATAGCCGCCCGGCCCTGCCCGCGGGCGCAAAAAAAAGGTCGCCGCAATAGAAATCACGACGACCCTGAATCAATGGATCCCACACACGGCCCTATCGCGGCGGCATTCGCCGGCCTCCAAGCCATGTCGGGCCAAAACTCTCGTTTGTTGTCAAATCCGGGGCGCTGTCGCCGGCCCCGCTTGTCCGCCGCCGCGCGGCGGCCTCAATGCACGATCGACAAGGCCTCGTCGATGCACTCGATCACCTGCCGGACGTCGAACGGCCGGCACAGGTAGGCATCGAAGCCCTGTTGCATGAGGGCATGGCCTTCACCGTCGGTCAGGGCCGCGGTGATGGCCACCATCTTGACGTCCTGCAGCTCCGAATTCTCCCGGATCACCCGGCAGATCTGCCGGGCGTTGATGTCCTCCAGCTCGATGTCGATCAGCAGGATATGCGGTCGAAACTGTTCGGCGACGATCCCGGCATCGAATCCGCCCTGGGCGATCCGGACCTCGTAGCGGCCGTCCTTTTCCAGGGCGTCGGCCAGGGAATGGGTGATCTCGGGCTTGTCGTCCACCAGCAGGATCCGGGTGGTGCCGCTGTCCAGGCCGTTGAGCGGGATGCCGTGCGCCCGCATGAAACGCACCAACTGCGACAGCGGAATCCGCCGGTCCTTGCTGCCGGGGATGCGATAGCCCCGCAGCTGACCGGAATCAAACCACTTCGAGACCGTCCGGGGAGCGACGTTACAGATCTTGGCCACTTCGCCGGTAGTGAGTACGTCTTTTTTCTTCATAGCTGATCACTTTGCCTTAAGGAATCGCTTCAAGTTTTCACCCATTTCCTCGCCCTTCCTACCGGCTGTATTCCGAATTCCAATCCGCCTGCCCCCATCACGGAAAGCCGGATTTGAGAGCGTTTCATAGCCGTCATCGGTAGTTCGCCGAGTCGAATTAACCCGGTTTTTCGGAAAAATTCCCCCCCGCCAAACCACCGGCAGAAACCCGGAGAAATCGCCCGGTGAATCACCGGATGTGCCGGAGGTGGACCTGCCGCCCAAAATGAACATAAACCATTTAACTGAAAATAGTTAGGTAGACAGGAAGTGATCAGAAGTGCAGAATATTCGGCCGGCATTTAACCATCTTACCCGCTCGCCGAGTCCGATAGCGGCAACGACCGGCCCGGCCATTGCCCGCAACAAATTTTATTATGTCCCCCCCGCCGTCCGAATGCAAGATTATTGGACCCGGCTTTCGGCTGGAGCGGTTATGCCGGTTAGGCAAA
>JAFGFX010000234.1 GCA_016930855.1 Sedimentisphaerales bacterium
GAAACTGGCGGATCGCGGCGTCATCCTGCTGATCGCCGGCGACGGCAGGAAGCGGCGGCAATGGGAGGACGAGGCCCGCCGCCTGCACCCTCAGCTCCGCGCGATCTTCACCGGCAGGATTCCTTACCGCCAGGCGGGCGACTATATCTCCCTGGCGGATGTCTGTGCCATGCCGTTGACTTCGAAGCGTAATGCCAGGATAGGAGTTTCCCCCATCAAGCTGTATGCCTATCTCGCCTGCGGCAAGCCGATCGTCGCCACGCAGATACGGGGATTCGAATTTTTGCAAACCGAGGGATTGGGCACCACCATCCCTTGCGGCGATATCGACGCCTATGCCGGAGCCCTGCGGGACTGGCTCAACAAGACTCCTGCCCAGGCCGGGCACATCTCCCGCCGGGCCCGCGCGTACGCGGAGAAACACTGCGGCTGGGACCGAATCGCGCAGAGTGTATTTGCCGTATGCCGCACATTGAGAAAAAGTGAGTGAGGCATACCAACCCTATGGCCATCGCGCGATGTTGCTACCCCGTCGCCAGGGGCAGGACCGCGGCCTGCCCCAACGCCTGTTATCCCTCTTACGCGGATTTCCGCCGGGACCGCAGGGCCAGGCCGCCCAGTGCCAGCAGGGCGAATGTTACCGGCTCCGGCACGGGATATACCGTGACCTTCCAGTTGTCAAAACCCACATATCGAAACGCAGGGCTATCGTCTCCGGTGTGGGAATTGCAGGTAAACAATCCGAATTCGATCAGGGAGCCGGAAGCACTGAAATCCGGATTCTGGGAGTTGTCGATACTGAATGTATGGTCCTGGAAAACCAGCAGACCAAAATCGCTCTCCGTAATCGCGAGATCCTTCTTAGTCCTCCAGCCCAGATCGGTCCATGACAGGAAGCGATAGGCATTATAGACAGTGCCGTCCTGTTTCAGCGCCAGGCCAAACGCCATGCCGCCGGCGGTTGTGTATATATTCATGTAATCAATGGTGAAATCCACCAGGGTGATCGCCCCCTGCGTGGAAGGATCGTACACGGCTTGTGTATTGATGTGCGTTCCATAGACCATGGAATCATACGCTCCAGCCGGCTGTAAAAAATGTTCCACATACAAATATGCATTAGGGTTGCCGCCCCCCATGGCGTGAATGGTCTCGATGGTGCCGCCGTTGCCCCAGAACTGCTTGCTTGTCTGCCAGGTCGACAGGTGAAAATCGCCGTCGTAAAAGACGACCTCCGCCGCGACGGGCAACGTCCCCAAGACCAGCAGCGCCGCCAGCACCTTGCCGAGAAACGCGGTGCCTTTGCCCTTGACCATGCCGAATGTGTGTTGCTTGGTACCCATGACAACATACCTCCATTCTGAAAAGAAACCCTTGAATCCCGATCCGCCCATCAACCGTTGAATCGCGGAACCGGAACCATAACTCGCCCCAGAACGCACCTACGCACAATCTCCACCCCGTAACTGACCTTGCGCTAAAATCAGACCGCTACCCGCCCAGACACACCGGCAGGCATACTGTGTGTATTGTATCGAAAAAGGGATAATCCGTCAACAGACGCGAGGGGCCAGGGATTGCAAATACTTATTTGACATGGATTTACAGAGATTCGGAGTGACCGGCCCCGCCCAGGAAAGCCTCCCAGATAGCCGAGGCCTTCGCGTAGGTGAAATCGCCCCGGCGCCGCAGGGAGGCCTCCCGCAGCCGGCGATAGAATGGTTCATTATCGAGCAGGCGATTGATACATTGCGCCAGGGCCTCGGCGTCGCCGCGGGCGAACAACAGGCCGTTCTCGCCGTCGGCGATCAGGTGAGGGATCGTCCCGACGGGCGTGCAGACGCCCACCAGTCCGCGGCAGAGACCCTCGATCAGGGCGAAGGGAAGGCCCTCGTGCTCCGAGGCGATGATGATCATCCGGGCATCGGCCAGATAGGGCGAAACCTCGTCGACGTAGCCGGCGAAATCCACGGCGGCGGCGATGCCCAGTTCCTGTGCCTGGCGCTTTAGATCCGGCGCCAGCGGCCCGTCGCCGACAATGCAGAGCCGGGCCGCCGGATGCGTTTTTGCCACCCGGCCAAACGCCTCCAGAATCAGGTCCACCCGCTTGAGCGCGATCAGGTTGCCGACAAAAATGGCGGTATAGCGGGCCCGCTCCGGATCGGCCACGGCAAAGTGATCCAGATCAATCCCGTGCGGCAGAACGGCGATCCGGTCGGCGGGAACGCCCCGCTCGATCATCTCCCGCCGCATGTTCGGCCCGGTCACGGTGATAAAGTCCGCCCGGCGGATGATGGGCAGCAACCAGCGGCCCAGCCAGCCCCGGACGTGCACGTTCCAGTCCGAGCCGATAAAGCCGAAATGGACCGGTTTGCGGTGGAGCTTGGCCGCGACGAAGGAAAACAGGCCGTAGGGAATGGGATTGAAGGAAACGAACCCCCGCACCTGCCGCCGCCGGCCCAGCCGCAGGCAATGCCACAGCATCCGCAGGAACCGCCAGGGCTTCCAGCGGGTCGGCACCAGTACATAACGTACCTTGGGCAGCGCCGTCTGCTCGAGCCGCTTCGGCCGGACAATCCAGATCCGCTCGACCTGGGGATGCCGGGCCAGAGGAATCAGAAGATGCGCCAGGATCGGGTCCCGCAGTGCCACGCAACAGACAATCTCGCCGGCCGACTCCAAACGCCCCTTGCTCCTTGCCATCGTCCGATAATCCAAAAATTAGGTAGAGCATTGTCGGCCGACCGCCGATACTCGTCAAGGGTAAATCGCCGGGATCAGGGTCTGTCGCCAAACCACACCGCCCCCGCTGAATCGATCTGGACTTTTCCGGCCCGGATCCGTTATACTTAGCAGTGAATAAACAACGGCCTGGAGCCCGCTGAAACCGAAACCATGAAGCTGATAATCCAGATACCCTGCTACAACGAAGAACAGACCCTGCCGGAGGTCGTGGCCGACCTGCCGAAGGAACTGCCGGGCGTCGACGTCATCGAATACCTCGTCGTGGACGACGGCAGCACGGACGGCACCCTCGAGGTCGCCCGCCGTCTGGGCGTGCACCACGTCTACGGCCTGGGCTCCAACCACGGCCTGGCCACCGCCTTTTTGAAGGGCATGCAGCGCTGTCTCGACCTCGGCGCCGACATCATCGTCAACACCGACGGCGACAA
>JAFGFX010000235.1 GCA_016930855.1 Sedimentisphaerales bacterium
AAATGATGCTGCACAGGGCCCAGAATGCGAAGACCACCTTACCGGAGATCGCCGCGAGTTGCCCGCCGGTAACATACGATACGATGACGACAAAGCCCCCGGCAAGAGGCAGGGCGTAATACAAACGCATGAGTCGCAGTAACGCTACAATCACTTGTGCCCAATCCCCGCCAGATAGCGGTGCGTGACGACAACGCCGTTGGCCGTCAGGTACTTCTCTTCGAGAATCTCGGCAAACCGCTGGAAGATCTGCTCCGCGTCGTCCTCGGCGCAGGCATACTCGAAACCCGCCGCCGCCCCCGTCGCCCTAAGCCGGTCGATCGCCGCGGCCCCGGACGCCGCCGTGTAGGACCGGCTGCCGTCGGCGAGATACACGGGTTTAATCTTGAGCAGCCGGAAGATGACGCCCAGCGTCCGCGAACCGGGCAGGAATTGGAAGCGCATCAGATGGCGCAGTTTCTCCGGCTGCTCGGCAAAGGCCAGAAAGGAGCAGTACAGGATCTCGCGCAGGGAAAAAAGCGAATTATCGATAATCGCCACCTTGCCGGCCGGCTTGAGGATACGTTTTATTTGTCGAAGGACGGCGAAGGGCTTGGAATAGCCCAGCCCCCAACAGCAGGTGACTATATCGATGCTGGATGAGTCCTGTTCCTTGAGGTACTCCAGGATGTCCGCCCGGACGAAACGGCAGTGGTCGCCGCGGTGTGTTCGTCCCTGGGCGAGCATGCCTTCTGAACGGTCGACTCCCACCACGGTGTTTTGGGTCTTCTCGGTGATCAGGTTGGTCGCAAATCCGGTACCGCAGGCCAGGTCGACGCAGACGTCGCCTGGCCGGGGGTCCAATCGGCGTATGAATGACTCGGTGAGATCCCGCATGTGGCAGGTCCAGGTGTCGTCGTAGGTGCCGCTGATGCGGTCGTAACTTTTGTTTACCAGGCCGCTGCAATCGGCGGGCTTCAGAAGGAACAGAGATGCCGTGCGCCCCATCATCCGGAAAAAATGCCTTCGAGGTCCTTTTGCCATGGCATGATTATATCCGGGAGTTCCGCACTTTCAACAACACACTGGAGGCCGCTTCTTGACCTCGTCAAATAACGATAACAGCAGTCATTCCGCCGTTGAACTCTCCTTCGTCCGTTGCCTCATGACCGTGTTCTGTCTGGCCAGCCGTCCCGGTCGATTTCTCTATCCATAGGTACACCTGGTCCCCCGACCTCGTTGGCTGCGGCTTGGAGCGGGGAGGATTCGAGTCCCTGCGGACATTACATGCTTGTAAGTATATGATCCTAGAGGTAATATGAGCGTGGAACCGGTGCGGTGGTGCCGGGAAAAGACCAGACTGTCATCAACATTACCTTGCAGTGCGAGACGACAACAAAGTGACCAGCGATAAACTGACGACCGGCATTCCGGAAGTGGATCGCCTGATCGGCGGCGTCATTCCCGGCGACAACCTGGTGTGGGAGGTGGATTCGGGCGCCCCGGTTGATAAATTCATTTCCAGCTTCCTGAGCGCCTGTCATGACCAGGGAGTACCCGTTGTCTATGTGAGTTTCAATCGGTCCCCCCAAACCATCACGAACACCTATCTTCCCTTGATGTCCGCTGAGCAACTGAAGCTTATCGACTGCTTCTCTTCCGGCAAGGGCAACGGAGACGAGGTGTTCCTGGACTTTTTTCACTCCGGCGATACGGCGCTGCCCTGCCAGGCCGTCCATGTGGTCAATCCGGCGGATCCCCACGAGCTGCAGAAGGCGCTGACCGATATCGGCGTCGAAGAGGGATCAAATGCCCGCTATGTGTTTGACAGCCTGACCGGGATGTTCGACCTCTGGGGCGACGAGGAGGTTGTCCTGCGGTTCTTCGGGTACATCTGCCCCCGCCTGTACGACCTCAGCACGATCGCCTACTGGCTGCTGGAAAAAGAAGCGCACTCCGAGCGGTTTCTGGCCAAGCTGCGGCACATCACCCAGGTGGTCACGGAAATCGCCGTCTCCCAGGGTATTCGCACCCTGATCCTCAAGAAGGCCGCGGACCGACGCTGCATGGATATCGGCGTTCCCCAGTGGTTCCGGGTGGTGGACGACCGGCTGGTCATCGCCGCCGAGTCCCGGGAGGATCGGGAGCTGGGACTGCTGACGCGCATGAGCGAGGCGCTGGGAACCGCACTGGATCCCGACTCCTTTTTCGAGCAGACCATCGAGGTGCTCGCCAGTGAGCTGGGGATGATTCGGGGAACCGTGGTCCTCCTGGACCCGGCGACGGATACCCTGCGGATCGCGGCGGCACATGGGCTTTCCGCCGCCGAGCGAGCCCGGGGGACCTATGCCGTGGGGGAGGGCGTGACCGGCCATGTGGTACAAACAGGGGTTCCCGCGGTGATCCCCGATATCACCAAGGACTCCCGGTTTCTCAATCGCACGGCCACGCGCCGGATGGATGCGGCCCATCCCGTCGCCTTCATCTGTGTTCCGATCAAGGTGGACGAAAGCGTCGTGGGCGCCCTCAGTATCGATCGTCCCTTCGCGGTGGAGGATGCCCTGGAAAAGGATCTCCGGCTACTATCAATCGTGGCGTCCATCGTGTCCCAGGTTCTCAAGATCAATCGCCTGGTCTACGTGGAGAAGGAGGAGATTCTTTTTCGGAACGCCCAGATATTGAAGGATTTCCGGCGTCGCTATCGCCTGGAGAATCTCATCGGCCAGAGCGATTCCATCGAGCGGGTGCTCGCCACGGCCGCCACGGCGGCCAAGTCCCGGGCGTCCATTTTGATCACCGGCGAGACGGGGACCGGAAAAGAACTGGTTGCCAACGTCATCCACTACAACAGTCCCGTCGCCGGCGGCCCCCTGATCAAGGTCAACTGCGGCGCCCTGCCGGAAACCCTGTTGGAGTCGGAGCTCTTCGGCCACGTCAAGGGATCGTTCACCGGGGCGATCTGCGACCGCAAGGGCCGCTTCGAGATGGCCAACGGCGGTACCCTGTTCCTGGACGAAATCGCCGAGATGAGCCCCCGGCTTCAGGTCAAGCTGTTGCGGGTGCTTCAGGAAAAGGAGTTTGAGCCGGTCGGCGGCTCGGTGGTCATCCGGGTGGACGTTCGGGTGGTGGCGGCGACCAACAAGGATCTGAACCGGGAGATCCGGGAGAGCCGGTTCCGCAACGATCTCTACTACCGCCTGAACGTGATCCCCATTGAGCTGCCGCCCCTGCGCGAGCGGCGCGAGGACATCCCGCTGCTGGTCAACCATTTCCTGGAAAAATACAATCGGGAGAACGACAAGAAGGTCACGAAGCTGTCCCGCGGCGTCCTGGATCTGCTTCTGAATTATCCCTGGCCGGGCAACGTGCGCGAGTTGGAGAACTATATCGAGCGGGCCGTGGTGATGAGCCCCTCCAATGTCTTATCGGCCGATCTTCTGCCTGGGGAAATAGTGGCGCGCAAAGGCAAGGGCACTGCGCGGCCGGCACCGGACGCCGCCGACGACTATCGAGAACTCCGCCAGGCGGCCCGGCAGTTCTGCGAAACAACGGATGACCTGGCGGCAACCCGCCAAGAACTCAGCCGCCTTATCGAAGAGACGGTCATACGAACGGCTCTCGCCCAAAAAATAAATCAGCGGGACCTGGCCAAGCAGCTGGGCATGAGCCGAACGACGCTCCGGAAAAAGATGCGCCTGTACGATATCCACACCTAGGCCAAAACCAGGTACACCAAATCACCCGGATAGGTATATGGCCATGCCTTGGAACATAATATGTACCAAATGGGCAATATATGTGCCAGCCAAGCGGGGAATTCCAGTCGATAAAATTTCCATCAAATTACCTAAGATATTGTAATATAAGTGATTGCGCAATTAGCGTTGATTCTGCTCCGAGTTTGGGTCCGAAAATTGCTTATCATATATAATGCGTATGTCTGTAGGAAAATGGCGGAGTTATTGTCCCAAGACTTCGGTGATGCAATACGGCCCTTGGGGGGGAAATGTCGGTCGGGCCGTGTTTGGTTTACCGGTGTATTCCCTGGGGGGACCTTCCGTGCCATGCAACCCGCGTATCGTGGGTGGCGTGCGGTTCGGTTGAGCTTGCAGGGCGACGTTGAACGTTTTCCTGAATGTAGATGGCAGACCCTATACCCGTGGTTGATGGAAACATCGATCATACAACCCCTGCGTGCCGGATGACGTCAGGCGATATGGAACTTCAAGAATACAAAAAAGTTACAATCAGCGTGACTCAGGACGCCCTCAATCTCTGGGCCGAATTATGGAGCGAGCTGGAAGGCAAGGACAAATCCAACGGCCCGAATCTGGCGGCGAGCGAAAAGGAGTTCATTCCCTCCTGTGGGATACCCAAGTTTTTGGAGAAGATGTGGCTCCTGAAGCACTACCTCGATTTTATCAAGCGATACAGCCAATAAAAGACGCAAATCAGGCGTTTCCCAAGGAAAAGCCAAACCATGAAAATGTACCTTTTTTACTGTGCCAATAAGATTGATGGAGACGAAGTCGTTCAGCGCTGCCGAGCCGGCCAAGGCGAGCAGATCAAGGCCATTGCTCTTCCCTGTACGGGAAAGATCAACCTGCTGTATCTGCTCAAGGCATTTGAAACGGGAGCCGATGGCGTCCTGGTGCTTGCCTGCCCGGAGGGAAAATGCCGGAACCTGCAGGGAAATCTTCGGGCCCACAATCGGGTGGAGGCGGTCGACGCACTCCTGGAAGAGGTGGGAATGGGCAGGGGACGCATGGAACTCGTCCATCTGAAGGAAGAGGATGAGGGTATGGAACATGCCGTTGGGGCCCTGGAAACCTTTCGAAATAAAATAAGATCCCTGCCGGCCCTGAATGTCGTCAACGCCTCAGAATCCGGCCGGGACGATCAACGTGGCAATTCCCCTTCCTCTCTGGATCGTAACAATATGGAGACCACATTATCTTGAAGCCCACAAGCAGACTTGCAACCAAGATTGACGGTAAGGATTTCATTATCACGGCGGAATATCTTCCGCCGGCCGCGGTCAACGGCGCCGCAATGGACGCGGCGGCGGGCAGCTTCGACGACCGGATCGCTGCCGTCAATGTGGCGGACAACCCCCACGGAATCGGCGTCTCGAGTCTCGCGGCGTCCGTGATGTTGAGCCGGGCGGGCGTGGAACCCGTCTACCAGATCGTCACCCGCGACCGCAACCGCATTGCCTTGCAGTCCGACCTGCTGGGGGCGGTTTGCCTGGGCATCCAAAACGTCCTGTGCCTGTCGGGATATCACCAGGCACTGACCGGATGCCCCGAATCGGCGCATGTATACGACATCGACTCCGTGCAGCTTGTCGCCGCCGTCAATGCCATGCAGCACGAACAGCGGCTGATCGACGGGACCGAAATCAAAGGGGAAATATCCTTCCTGACCGGTTCGGTCGCCAACCCGTACCTCGAGCCGCTCGAACTGAATATCCTGCGGCTGACGAAAAAGGTCCAGGCCGGCAGCCGCTTCATCCAGACCCAGGCGGTCTTTGACACCGAGCGCTTCGACCAGTGGCTTTCGGCGGCCGATGGCGAGGCCATCCCGGCCATGACCGCCATCCTGGCCGGCGTCCTGCCGCTGACCAGCGCCGACGAGGCCGAACGGCTCCGGGAAACCTATACCGACCATCATATTCCCGATGAGGTCATCCAGCGGCTCCGGGCCGCGGGCGACGGGGCCAGCCAGGCGAAAGAGGGCCTGGCGATCGGCGCCGAGATCATAAGGAAGCTGAAAAACTGCAAGGGCCTGCGGGGGATCCATATTCTCTCCGGCGGCAAGGAATCGCTCGTTGGCGACCTGCTCGCCGCCGCGGGACTCTAAGGAAGATACGATGCCGGAGAAATATCATATCGAGACGCGCCCGATACCGCCGCGGCGGCCGCGGGTGGGAAAGTACGGTATCGTGGACTGGCGCGAGGATTGCTGTCGCTGTCATAATTGCGTCAAGAAGGCCTGCATCTACGACCGGCACCGCGAGGAGACGAACTACATCCGCAACCTGACCGATGTGGACGCCCTGTTTTTCGACTGCATGGGGTGCTTCTCCTGCGTCCAGGACTGTGCCAAGGGGCTCTTGAGCCTGTCGTTGAACCCGGTATACGAGAACCTGGGCAACGCCTACTGGACGCCCGAGATCATCCGCACCACCTGGCTCCAGGCGGAAACCGCCAAGATCCCGGTCTCCGGCGCCGGCTACAAGGGGAGATTTTCCGGGCCGGGCTTCGACGCGATGTGGACGGACATGTCGGAGATCGTGCGTCCCACCCGCGACGGCATCCACGGCCGGGAGTACATCAGCACCTCGGTCGACATCGGCCGAAAGCCGGCGTTCCTGCACTTCGAGCAGGGCGAGCTTGCCCGCCCGATCCCCGCCCTGGTGGATCTGCCGATGCCGCTGTTGATCGACATGATGCCCGACCAGTACCGCCTGTCGCGGTTGGAGCCGGCCATGATCAAGACCGCCCGCAAGACGGACCTGATCGCCCTGGTCGACTATCGGTCCCTGCCGAAGCTGGCCCGGTCGCAACTGCGCCACGTCGCGTTCTACCTGGACCAGGGCGTCAAGATGCCTGACGCGGATATGCTGCGACAGACCCGGTTGGTCGAAATCGCCGACGGTCCCGACGTGGCCGAACGCATCGACGCCGTCAAGCAGATCCACCCGGAGATCGTCGCGGTGGTGCGCGTGGCATTGACCTCGGACGGCGTCGAGCGCGCCGTCAAGCTGGCCGAGGGCGAGGTCGAGGCGATCCATGTGGTAGCGGACCTGCAGGGCAATGAAGTGGGCGCCGAAAGGCCGCGTTTTATCAAGGACATGATCCGGAAGATCCACCGGGACCTCATCGAAAACAGTCGCCGGGACGAGGTCACCCTAATTGCCGGCGGCGGCATCGCCCTGGCCGAGCATACGGCCAAGGCGGTCATCTGCGGCGCCGATCTGGTCTCCATCAATCTGCCGCTGCTGATCGGGCTCGAATGTCATCTCTGCCGGAGGTGTGAACCGGGCGGTTCCTGCCCGGCCAAGCTCGAGCAGGTGGAATTGGATTATTGCGTGGGACGGATGACGAACCTGATCGCCGCTTGGCACGGGCAGTTGATCGAAGTTATGGGAGCGATGGGAATGCGGGAAATCCGCCGCCTGCGCGGCGACGTCGGTCGGGCCATGTTTTTTGAAGACCTCGAGGAGCAGACCTTTGGCAAACTGTTTACATCTGGATCCTAGCGAACTGGAAACCCTCCTGCCGGAAAACACGCTGAAAACGCGGGTGCCGCAGTACGAATGCGATCGGCAGGTGCGCCCAGCGCCGTCGCGGTTTCGCAATGAGATCTCTAAGTATATCCTGCTGCGCAACGAGAACTGCATCCATTGCGGCAAGTGCATGACCGTGTGCCAGCACAAGGTGCATGTCACCTACTCGGGCTATAAATTGTTTCCCAAGGGCAGGTACCATCAATGCATCGGCCCGTCCTGCGCGAAAACTGACCATTATTGCGTGGATCTGTGCCCCCAGCGCGCCCTGCAGATCGCGGAAAACCCCATGATCAAATGCCTGGGCGATTTCCGCTGGCCGGCGGACATGATCCTGGCCACCTGGATCATGGCCCAGACCGGCGAGGTGCCCAGCGCCGACTACGGCTACGATTACGAATGCGGCGACTCCGGCGGCGGCTTTGACCGGCTGCGGTTCCAGTTTCCCGACAACCCGCCCGCCGACATCGAGGGGGAGGTGGACACCACGCTGGAGCTGAACCGCCGCGACGACGGCCGGCCGCGCATCACAATCGACGTGCCCTGGTACGGCGGCGGGATGTCGTTCGGCTCGGTGAGCAACACCACCCAGTTGGCCAAGGCGCGGGCGGCCGTGGCCTGGAACACCTTTACCTGCACGGGCGAGGGCGGGTACATGGAGCGGCTGCGGCCTTACGACGACCACGTGATCACCCAGGTGGCCACCGGCCTGTTCGGCGTGCGCGAGGAAACCATCCAGCGGGTTCCCATCGTGGAGTTCAAATACGCCCAGGGCGCCAAACCCGGCCTGGGCGGGCACCTGCTCGGCGACAAGAACACCGTCAGCGTCGCCCGCATGCGGGAGGCCGTGCTGGGGATCTCGCTGTTTTCCCCGTTCCCGTTTCACAGCGTCTATTCCATCGAAGACCACATGAAACACATCGACTGGATCAAGCATGTCAACCGGCGGGCCCTGATCTCGACCAAGGTCTCCACGCCCACCGACGTGGACATGGTGGCGGTGGGCAGTTATTACGCGGGGACCCACATCGTGCACATCGACGGCGGGTACGGCGGCACCGGCGCGGCGCCGGACATCGCCAAGAAGAACATCGCCATGCCCATCGAGTACGCCATTCCCAAGGTGCACGGATTTTTGGAGGCCGAGGGCGTCCGGGACGCCGTCACGCTGATCGCCAGCGGGGGGATCCGCAACCCCTACGACGTGGCCAAGGCGATCGCCCTGGGGGCCGACGGCGTGGTGATCGGCACCGCCGAGCTGGTGGCGCTGGGGTGCGTTCGCTGTTCCCGCTGCGAGAGCGGGCGGGGCTGCCCCCGCAGCATCGCCACCACCGATCCCGAGCTTGCCCCTAAGATGGATCTGGAATGGGCCCAGCAGCGGATCATCAATCTGTACCATGCCTGGCGCCAGGAATTGATCAGGATCCTCAGGCGGTTGGGGTTGCGCAGCGTGGGCGAATTGCGCGGCCGCACCGACTTACTTATGCATTTGGATTTTCCCCCGGATAAGACCGAGGACATACAGTAAGGGGGTATACACGCGACCACCACGGTCGGCAGGGACGAGAGGCCTTGTTATTTTAGGGGAACTGCAACGACGAGAATGAAATTCGATCAAAACATCCGACGGATCACGGCATCAAGAAAGCGACTGGCCGGCGAGCTGGCGATGTGCCCCGCCATCCATAAAGGGGAAGAAGAAGGCGGCTGCGGCGTCGTGGGATTCTGCTGCAGCGAGCCGGTGCCGGGCAAGCACATCCACGAGCCGTCCAAGCAGATGCACAACCGGGGCAACGGCAAGGGGGGGGGGATTGCCGCGGTGGGGTTCCTCCCCGAGCAGCTGGGCGTCAGCCGCGAGGTCCTGGATGAGTATTACATGCTCCACATCGCCCTGCTGGATCCCGCCGTGCGTGCGGATATGGAAAAGGAATTCATTACGGCCAACTTCGATGTCGCCCATGCCTGCCGTTTGGAGTCCTGCGAGGATTGGCAGTCCGTGCCCGGCCTGGCGGTGCAGCCTCCGGATGTGTGGCGCTATTTCGTCCGCGTCAAGCCTGGCGTTCTAAAGGCGTTCGCCCAGCAGAATCAACTGAACGACCTGGCGCCGGACGAACTTGAGGATGAGTATGTCAACCAGAACAGCATCCGGTTGAACCAGAAGTACTATGCCTCCCTGGGCCGCCAGCAGGCCTTTGTGCTCTCGCACGGCAAAAACATTATGATCCTCAAGGTCGTGGGGTACGCCGAGGCGATCACGCAGTATTATCGTATCGAGGATCTGGCCGCCCACGTCTGGATCGCGCACCAGCGCTATCCCACCAAGGGGCGGGTCTGGCATCCCGGCGGGGCGCATCCCTTTGCCGGCCTCAATATGGCGCTCGTGCATAACGGGGACTTCGCCAACTACCATTCCGTCAGCGAGTATCTCCATCAGCGCCATATCTATCCGCAGTTTCTCACGGATACCGAGGTCGCGGCCTTGATGTTCGATCTGCTGAATCGGACCTATCGGTATCCGCTGGAATATATCATCGAGGCGCTGGCGCCCACCACCGAACTGGACTTCGACAAGCTGCCGGCGGACAAACAGAAAATCTATCGTGCCATCCAGGCCACGCACATCCACGGCTCGCCGGACGGGCCCTGGTTCTTCATCCTCGCTCGCAATCTGGTCCGCCAGAGGAGCTTTCAATTATTGGGCATTACGGATACGGCCATGCTGCGGCCCCAGGTGTTTGCCTTCGCCGAGGGCGAGGTGCAGGTGGGACTCGTCTGCTCGGAGAAGCAGGCGATCGACGCTGCCCTCCTGAGTTTGAGCCAGGATGACCCGCGGATCTGCCCGGTGGCGGATCGCTACTGGAACGCCCGCGGGGGCAGTTACAACGACGGCGGATCCTTCATTTTCAACCTGACGCCGGATTCGGCCGGCCAATTGCGCCTGACCTGCACGGACAAGTTTGGCATCCCCGTCCCCATGCCCGGTGGCGTCGAACCGTCTGATGGTACGCCCGAGAAGATCCCGCCGTCGTCGTCAAAATCCCCGGGGGACAGGAAGATTGCCGAATGCTTTGAGACCGGTAAGGCGATGGTTCTGTTTGAACACCTGCGCGACCATATTGCCTCGTGGAGTTTTTCTGAGTTTCGGGCGGCCTGCCGGCTGATCGCCGAGCAGGCCGGGGAACCGGGCAAGGCCGCCATGGCGATCACCGCTCTGACCCTGCTGCATGACCGAAAGTTCCCCTACGGCACCAAGAAATTGAGTCACATCATCCATATCGTGCGGGAAACGCTGCGCGGGGTGTTTGC
Source organism: Sedimentisphaerales bacterium (assembly GCA_016930855.1). Lineage (GTDB taxonomy): Bacteria > Planctomycetota > Phycisphaerae > Sedimentisphaerales > SM23-30 > JAFGFX01. The sequence continues at coordinate 10,577 of JAFGFX010000235.1, forward strand.
GGCCCTGCCCGGCCTGGACGAGCAGGAGGCCGGCGGCCACGCCTTTCGGAGGATCGACTGGCAGGGACGGGATAGCCTGCGGGGACCGTCGGCCGGCGAATCCACGCTGGTGATTGACGCGGAGGGATTTGCCCCGGAAGGAAAGGATTGCGATGCCGCATTGCTGGTGGACGCCTACGCGAAAGGGTGGCGTCATTTCATCGTCTATCACTGCCGCGGCCAGCGGTATATCGGCTGCGGGCTGGGGCCGGAAACGCAGGGCGTGACCATCGACGTGTACGACAGTTCCGGGGATTACCTGGGGTCCGGCCTGGACGGGTTGACCCTGTCGGTGCACGGCAACGCCCAGGACCAGTTGGGCCAGATCATCAAGTGCGGCAAGCTGGTCATCTACGGCGATACCGGCCAGACCTTCATGTACGGCGCCAAGGGGGGCGAAGTGTACGTGATGGGCAATGCCGCCGGCCGGCCGCTGATCAACTCGGTGGGCAAACCTCGAGTAGTCATCAATGGCACCTGCCTCGATTTCCTGGCGGAGTCCTTCATGGCCGGCGATCCGCTCGCCGGCGGCGGATTTGTCATCCTCAACGGCATTCGGTTCGATGATAACGGCCATATCGTGCCCCTGCCGGAACCCTATCCCGGAAGCAATCTGTTCTCTCTGGCCTCCGGCGGGGCCATCTATGTGCGCGATCCCCAAAAACAGATGGTGGACCAGCAGTTGAACGCGGGGGAATATGTTGGCCTGACCGACAAGGATTGGGAGTTGATCCTGCCCTATCTGGAGGAAAATGAGCGATGGTTCGGCATTTCGATCGACGATCTGCTGACCGTGGACGGCTGCCGACGGATGCCCTCGGAGGTGTATCGAAAGGTGATTCCGGCGCGGGCGGCCGAGGCGGATGCGGAAACGGATGACGCCGCGGGCGAGGGTATAGAGGAAGAGCTGACCGTAAACCAGTTCGAATAGGCATGGATATATCAACCAGGAAAAACAGAGTTGGTGGAATGGTATGACGATGCGGATCACGAAAGAGAAAACCGAAAGAGGGCTGCTTCAGCAAGTGAAAGAGCTGGCGGGAGTCGATTTGCGCGTGTGCTTTCAATGCAAAAAATGCTCCAGCGGCTGCCCCGTGGGTGATTGGGTCGAGTCGCCTCCCGCCCAGATTATGAGGCGGCTCCACCTGGGCGCCGGCGACGAGCTGCTCGAGAGCGATCTGGTCTGGGTGTGTGTGTCCTGCCAGACGTGCTCGGCACGGTGCCCGATGGGGATCGATGTGGCCGCCGTGATGGATGCCCTGCGGACGTTGGCCCTGGAAAAGGGGGCCGACAGCGCCAGGGGAACCGTGCCGAAATTCAACCGCGCCTTTCTGGGCTCGGTGCGGCGCTACGGTCGGACGTATGATATGGGCATGATTGCCTCGTATAAATTCCGTACCTTCTCCTTTATGAAGGACACGGACAAGTTCCCCCAGATGCTCAAGAAGCGGAAGATCGCCCTGCTGCCTTCTTTTAAGGCCGACCGCAAGACGGTCAAGCGGATTTTCAAAACCACCCAGCGGCCGAAGGGGGGGCAAAAATGAAATTGGCGTATTATCCCGGATGCTCGGCGGAATCCACCGCGCGCGACATGCACCGCTCCACGTTGGCGGTCGCCGGGGCGCTGGGCATCAAGCTGGTGGAACCGCAGGGGTGGTCGTGCTGCGGCGCGACGGCCGCCCATCAGACCGATCCCGTACTGGCGGCGGCCCTGCCGGCCGCCAATCTGCTTCTGGCCGGCGATATGGGCCTGGACATGGTGGCCAGCTGTGCCGCCTGCTACAACCGCCTCAAGTCGGCCAATCACCATATTGTCAATGATCCGGCCCTGCGCCGGCAGGTCCGCGACGCCATCGGCCGCGACTACGACGGATCGGTCAGGGTGCGGCACTTTCTGGAGGTGCTGTTCGAGGACGTCGGACTCGATGCCATTCGGCCCGCCCTACAGCGTTCGTTGTCGGAGGTCAAGGTGGCCTGTTATTACGGCTGCTTGCTGGTACGTCCGCCGGGTGTCATGAATTTCGACGACCCGGAAAACCCGACATTCCTGGATGATCTGGTGGAGCTGATGGGCGGGAAAAGTCTGGATTGGCCCTGCAAGGTGGACTGCTGCGGCGGCGGCTTGGCCATGTCCCGCACGGACGTGGTGGTGCAGTTGACGGATGCCATTTTGGCCATGGCCCAAAAGGCGGGCGCCGACTGCATTGCCGTAAGCTGCCCGATGTGCCAGGTCAACCTGGACATGCGGCAGAAGGACATCGCCAAGACCACCGGGCGGCGCTACGACCTGCCGATCGTCTATATCACCCAGTTGCTGGGATTGTGCCTGGGCATTGCGCCGGAGGAGCTGGGATTGGAAAAACTGTTCGTCCCTCCAACAAAAATCATCGATGCCCTCGGCGCGGAGATGTAACGACCCATTGAACACAGGAGCACTTACGCGAATCCATCATGGGAACCAACGGCGACAAAATGACGGGTGCGGTGCTGGTTCAGGGCGGAGGGATTGCCGGCGTGCAGGCCAGCCTCGATCTGGCCAACTCCGGGTTCAAGGTGTATCTCATCGAACGCTCGGCGGCCATCGGGGGCATGATGGCCCATTTGGACAAGACCTTTCCCACCGGCGATTGCGCCACCTGCATCGTTTCGCCCAAGCTGGTCGAATGCGCCCGGAATCAGAACATCGAAATCCTCACCCTCTCGGAGCTGACCGGCCTGGAGGGCGGCCCGGGCCGGTTTACGGCCACCATCCGGCGTCATCCCCGCTACGTGGACGAGGACAAATGCACGGGCTGCAGCGAATGCACGGCGGCCTGCCCGGTGGACGTTGCCGACTATTTCAATCGTGACATGGGGACCCGCAAGGGGATTGCCAAGCTGTACCCCCAGGCGGTGCCCAATATCTTCGGCATTCTCAAGCACGGCCATGCCCCCTGCAAGATGGCCTGTCCCGCCCACGTCAATGTTCAGGGGTATATCCAGCTGATCAAGAAGAAGGAATATGCCAAGGCCCTGGCGCTCATCCGCCAGCGCAATCCGTTTTCGGCGATCTGCGGGCGGGTGTGCACGCACCCTTGCGAAGAGGCCTGCACCCGCGGCGGGGTGGATGAGGCCCTGGCCGTCCGGTTGCTCAAGCGGTTCGTCTCCGACAAGGAGATGGAGATGCTCGCGGCGGGCGAGATCACCATGCCGGCCGAGACCTCGCCGCCGGCGGACGCCAAGAAGGTGGCGGTGATCGGCGCCGGTCCGGCCGGTCTGACCGCGGCCGGCGACCTGGCCGAACGCGGCTTTGCCGTGACGGTGTACGACGCGTTGCCCGAGGCGGGCGGCATGCTGCGCTGGGGGATCCCCGCCTATCGGCTGCCTCATGACATTCTGCGTTATGAAATCGATCTCATCCGGCGCAAGGGCGTGACGCTCGTGCTCAATTGCCGCGTCGGCCGGGACAAATCCCTGCAGGAGATCGAGTCCGAAAATGATGCCGTGTTTGTCAGCGTGGGCGTCCATCAGAGCCGCAAACTCGGCGTGGAGGGCGAAGACCTGCCCGGCATCTTCTACGGCGTTGAATTCCTGCGTCAGGCAAATGCCGGCGATGAGACACCGCGGATCCGGGGAAAGGTGGTGGTCATCGGCGGCGGCAACGTGGCGGTGGACGTGGCCCGCACCGTCCGGCGGCGGCGGGCCGACAGCGTGGAGATGATTTGCCTGGAGCCGCGCGATCAGATGCCCGCCAGCCCGGAGGAGGTCGAGGCGACACTACAGGAAGGCATCACCATCCACAACGGCTGGGGCCCCAAACGCATTCTGGGTGCCAGTGGCGGGGTCTCGGGCATCGAGTTGAAACGGTGCACGCGGGTGTTCGACGAGGAAGGCCGTTTCCGTCCCGTCTATGAGGAACAAGAGACCCTTACCGTGGATGCCGATCAGATATACATCGCCATCGGCCAGAGGGCCGACGGGCAGTTTCTCGAACACATGGGCCTGGCCGGCAACGGTGCAGGCATCACGGCGGACCCGGATACCCTGGAAACCTCCCGTGAAGGTGTGTTTGCCGGCGGGGATATCGTGACCGGCCCGGCGTCCGTTATTGAGGCCATCGCCGCGGGCAAGCGGGCCGCCGATTCGGTGGAACGCTATCTGAACGGCGAGGACCTGCGGGCGCCCCGGTTCGAGGACGACCTCAAGCCGTTTTCCGAGGATCTCCTGCCCGATGTCAAGAAGCAGGAAAAAAACCCCCGCCATCATCCGGACGAACTGTCATCGGACCGGCGAATCAACAACTTCGATGAGGTGGAGGCCGGCTTCTCGGAGGCCGCGGCCCTGGCCGAGGCCGAACGCTGCCTGAATTGCGCCCTGTGCTCGGAGTGCGGCGAGTGTCTGGCGGCCTGCGAACACAACGCGATCGACTATTTCATGCGGCCCAAGAACATCGACCTGGACATCGGTTCGGTCATCCTCGCGCCCGGGTTCGAGGAGTTCGCCGCCGAGATCAAGGGGGAGTTCGGTTTCGGCCGCTATCCCAATGTCCTGACCAGCGTTCAGTTCGAGCGGATGCTGTCGGCGGCGGGGCCGTTCGAGGGCCACGTCGTGCGGCGGTCCGACGGTCGTCCGGCCCGGCGGATTGCCTGGATCCAGTGCGTCGGCTCGCGCGATTCCAGCTGCGGCAATGACTACTGTTCCTCCATTTGCTGCATGGCGTCCACCAAGCAGGCGTTAATCGCCCGCGAGCATGTCGAGCACCTGGCCGCGACGATTTTCTACATGGACATCCGGGCCCACGGCAAGGATTTCGATCAGTATTACGAACGCGCCAAGGGCTGCGACGAAATATCCTATATCCGGAGCATCCCCTCCCGGGTGCTTGCGGTGCCGGGTACGGATGATCTGCGGCTGCGTTTCCTGGATGAAAACGACAAGCGGCGGGAGATGGACTTTGACCTGGTGGTTCTCGCCGTGGGCATGACGCCGGCCGCATCGGTCCGGGAATCTGCCGGGCGGCTCGGCATTGCCCTGAACGAATATGGCTTCTGCGCCACGGATCGGCTCCGGCCCCTGGAAACCTCGCGGCCGGGGGTATACGTCGCCGGCGCCTTTCAGGAGCCCAAGGACATCCCCGAAACGGTCACCCAGGCCAGCGGCGCCGCGGCCATGAGCATGGAATTGCTGGCCCCGGCCCGCCATACCCTCATTACCAAGAAAAGCTATCCGGAAGAACATGACATCACCGACGAGAAACCGCGGATCGGTGTGTTTATCTGCCATTGCGGCATGAACATCGCCTCCGTGGTGGACGTGGAAAGCGTCACCGACGCCATCGCCCAAGAGCCCGATGTTGTTATGGCCACCCATACCATGTACACCTGTTCCGATACCAGTCTCTCGGATATCCGGGACAAGATCCGCGAGCATCGTCTCAATCGGATCGTGGTGGCCTCCTGCACCCCGCGAACGCACGAACCGCTGTTTAGGGAAACGCTTCGCGAGGCGGGCCTTAATCCCTACCTGTTCGAGATGGCCAATATCCGTGATCAGTGTTCCTGGGTGCATTCCGCCGATCCGCGCTCCGCCACGCAGAAGGCCATCGATCTGGTGCGCATGGCGGTGGGCCGCGCCCATTTACTCTGCTCCCTGGAAGGATCTACCGTTGCGGTCGATCAGGCCGGCGCGGTCATCGGCGGGGGCCTTAGCGGCATGACCGCCGCCCTGGCGCTTGCCGACCAGGGCTTCAAGATGCATCTGGTGGAACGCACCAGCCGCCTGGGCGGCAACCTCCAGGATTTATATTACACCCTGGAGCACGACGACATTCGCGGCTTTACCGACACGCTGGTCCAGAAGGTGATGGACCATCCGAACATCGAGGTGTACCTGGAAACCAACGTGTCCGATGTGTCCGGTCATGTCGGCAGCTTCCACCTGATTCTGACCCAAGACTCGCGCCGGACGGAGGTGTCGTCCGGGATCATCATTGTTGCCACCGGCGCCAACCGGGCACAGACGGCGGAGTTTCTCCACCAGGAATCGGACCGGGTCATCACCCAGAGCGAACTTGAGCAGCGGTTGCAGAACGGTTCCTTCCCCGCCGCCGGTCGTAATATTGTCATGATCCAGTGTGTCGGCTCGCGAAACGAGGAGCACGCCTACTGCAGTCGTCTCTGCTGCTCGATGGCCATTAAAAACGCCCTGCGCATCAAAAAGCAGGATCCGGACGCCAACATCTACGTCCTGTATCGCGACATACGAACCTACGGATTTCGAGAGATCTATTACCAGCAGGCGCGGCAGGCCGGTGTCGTCTTTCTCCGCTACCGGGAGGATTCCCCCCCCGCGGTGTCCCAGGATGAGGATCTTCTCGTTACCCTTGACAGTCCGGATTTCCCGGAACCCCTCGAGATCGAGGCCGACCATGTCATCCTCAGCACGGGCATGGTGCCGCCGCCGGGCAACGACATCCTCTCCGACCTGCTCAAGGTGCCGCTGAACGCCGACGGGTTCTACGTCGAGGCCCACCTGAAGCTGCGTCCCGTGGATTTCGCCACCGAGGGCATTTTCCTTTGCGGCCTGGCCCATTCGCCCAAGTGCCTGGATGAGAACCTAGCCCAGGCGCGGGCGGCGGCGGCCCGGGCCGCCACGGTGCTGTCCAAGACCCACCTGGACGTCAGCGCCCAGGTATCACAGGTCAATCAGACCAAGTGCATCTCCTGCATGACCTGCGTGACGGTCTGTCCCTATACGGCTCCTTATGTCAACAAGGATCGCAAGGCCCAGATCGAGGCGGCCAAGTGCATGGGATGCGGGATCTGTGCGGCGGAGTGTCCCGCCCGGGCCATCCAGCTCCATCATTTTATGACCGACCAGTTTACCGTCATGATCAAGGAGCTGTTTGAGCAGAACAGCTCCATGTTCCGGGACAGTGAATCCATCGGCGAAGGGGACACGCAGGCGCCGGTTTCCTGTCTGACGGGAGAGAATCGATAATCCATGATCAGCGAAGCGTTCCAACCCAAGATTCTGGCCTTTTGCTGCCATTATTGTGCCTACGCCTCCGCGGACCTGATGGGGAGCATGCGGATCCAGTATCCGCCCAACGTCCGCATTATTCGGACGCCCTGCACCGGCAGGCTGGAGGTCAATTTCTTTTTGAAGGCCCTGGAAGACGGCGCCGACGGCGTGCTCGTCGCCGGATGCATGGAGGGGGGGTGCCACTTTATCAATGGCAACCTGTGCGCCAAGCGCCGCGTCAACCACGTGCGCGAGATGCTGGCCGAGATCGGCCTGGAAAAGGAACGGCTGCGGATGGTCAATGTGTCGGCCGCCATGGCCCGGCCCCTGGCGGACCTGATCATCGACATGGTGGAGACGGTCCGGCGGCTCGGGCCCAATCCCTTGAGAACGTCTACCCCGGCTTCTGAATCGGAGACTCATTCATGATCGTTGCCCAACGAAAAACGGTTCCCGAACTCATGGAAATACTGCAAGGCCACCCGAGACTCCTGGTGCTGGGCTGCGGCACCTGCGTAACGGTGTGCCTGGCCGGCGGGGAGCGCGAGGTGAGCATTATCGCCTCCGCCATCCGCATGGCCTCCCGCCTGCGGGGCCAGCCGATCCAGGTGGAGGAACTGACCATCGAGCGCCAGTGCGACAACGTGTTCCTGGAGCAGGCCGCCGAGGCCATTGAGCGAAACAGCGCCGTGCTTTCCCTGGGATGCGGGGCCGGTGTTCAGGCCCTGGCCGAGCGGTACGCGCAGAAACCGGTCTACGCCGGACTCGACACCGCGTTTCTGGGCATTCTGGAGGAGCGGGGTATCTGGACCGAGAAATGCTCCTCCTGCGGGGCCTGCGTCCTGCATGATTTCGGCGGGGTCTGTCCGATTACCCGCTGCGCCAAGCATCTGCTCAACGGCCCCTGCGGCGGCTCGCGCCCGGATCGGTGCGAGGTCCGGCCCGACCGGGAGTGTGCCTGGCAGTTGATCTACCAGCGGCTCAAGGACATCGGACAACTGGACCGGATCAAAAAGATCGCGCCGCCGAAGGACTGGAGCACCAGCCTGGACGGCGGCTGCCGCACGATCATCCGCGAGGACCATCGAATTTGAGATGACTGTTTTTACCGATGCCCTGGCCGCCGGCCACATGGCCACGCCGGGCAGTTCACCGTCGCTGTCCATGCTGATACAAGGGGTCCGCGATGAGAGATAATGTATTGGTGGTGCTGACGAACCAGGCGAAATATCCGAATCGGAACCGGGCGACGGGGCTGTGGCTGGGGATGGTGGTGCGGTTTGCCGAGAGGTTGTATGCCTCGGGCTATACGTTGGATTACGCCAGCTGCCAGGGCGGCTATGTCCCCATTGATCCGGAGAGCCTGGCGCAGGCCGAGGAGATGGATTGGCAATGGTACCAAGACCGCAAGTTCATGAATCGCATCGGCTGCACGTTGAAACTGGAGGATGTGAATCCCGACAACTATAAGGCGATTTATTTCGCCGGCGGGCATGGCTGCCTCTGGGAATATCCCGATAACGAGACCTTGCAGAATATCAGCCGCACGATATATGAACATGACGGCATCGTTGCCTCGGTTTGTCATGGCGTCTGCGGGTTGTGGAACATCAAACTGTCCGACGGAACGTATCTGATTGCCGGCAGGGAAGTGACGGGATTTTCCCGGGAGGAAGAGAAGCTTGCGGACCTGGATCAGCTTTTGCCCTTTGCGACCGAGGACGAGCTGGCGAAGCGCGGCGCGATCTACCGCAAGGCCGACCGGCCGTTTACGCCCTTTGCGGCCGTGAGCGAACGCGTGGTTACCGGCCAGAATGCCCAATCGATCCGCCTGGTGGCGGATAAGGTGCTGGAGCTGTTGATCGAGTCCGTCAAATCCCAGATTGAAATACAATCGTCCTCTGCTCCCACCTAACGGCTTGGTCCTGACTCTCGGAACTGACCGTGCCATCCAATCGCCCAGGTGGGGCTGTTTAGCTGTCTGGTGCTAGACGCCTTCAGTCCTCAAAAAAGCGATAGAACACCTCCGGCAGTTGCCGGCCGAGATGCTCCCAGTCCCGGCCGAGCGGGGCCTTGTTTCGACTTTTAATGATATTGGCGTTCAGCTCGTGGGTGATTCCCAAAATTCCGTATCGTTTGCCCATGCCCACGGCGAAGGTGTTCGGCGAATGGGACAGGCCGCTTCCCTCCGAAAACCAGGTATGCTGGCTTAGGAGCCTTTCGAACGATTCGATCGTTTCCTTTGGGGTGTTGCCGAGAATCCGCGGATCGCAGAAATGGATCCGTCCGTAATCGTCATTGTGAAAATCAATGGCCAGGTC
>JAFGFX010000026.1 GCA_016930855.1 Sedimentisphaerales bacterium
AATAAAAAGCGCCTTGTCGGAAACGAGGCGCTTTTTTTATCCTTTGGCTCATGCAATTTTTGCCGCCCGCTGGCGGCAGGAATGCACAGGCCCGGTAGCCGCAGGCCAACAGCGGCTTTCGCCGCGACGGCCGTAGCAGCGGCTTTCGCCCCAACGGCCTTGGCAGCCGCTTTGGCAGCGGCCACCTCAGCGACAGAGGTCCGCCTTGCCGGCACAGCCCAATATCCGCAGCTTATGCCGGACGATCTCCTTCATGGCGTCACGGCCGGGGCCGAGGTATTTGCGGGGATCGAACTCGCCGGGGGTTTCCCAGAAGACCTGCCGGATCTTCGCCGTCAGGGCCAGCCGCAGGTCGGTATCGATGTTCACCTTGCAGATGGCCATCTTGGCGGCCCGGGAAATCGCCTCCTCCGGCACGCCCATGGTGTTGGGCATCTTGCCGCCGTATTTATTGATCAGATCGACATATTCCCGCGGCACGCTGCTGGAGCCGTGCATCACCAGGGGAAATCCGGGCAGGCGCTTGCCCGTCTTCTCGATGACGTCAAAGGCCAGCTTGGGCTCCTCCTTGAACTTGTAGGCCCCGTGGCTGGTCCCGCAGGCGACGGCCAGCGAATCGCAGCGGGTGGCCTTGACGAACCGTTCGGCCTCCTCGGGATCGGTGACGTGCTTCATGACGTCATCGACGCCCACGACGTCCTCCTCGATGCCGCCGAGCTGGCCGATCTCGGCCTCGACGACCACGCCGTGCCGGTGGGCGTATTCAACCACCTTGCCGGTTTCCTCGACATTCTTCTCGAAGGGCTCGTGCGAGGCGTCGATCATGACGGAGTTGAACCCGTCGTCCACGCACTGCCTGCAGGTCTCGAAGGTGTCGCCGTGATCCAGGTGCATGACGATCGGCAGATCACTCTGGCGGTCGGCCGTTTCGATCAGGGCCTTGAGATAGGCGATGTTCGCGTACTTGCGGGCGCCGCGGGAGATCTGCAGGATCACCGGCGCGTTGGCCTCCTGGCAGGCGTCGATGATCGCCTGGAGCTGCTCCATGTTGTTGACGTTAAAGGCGCCGATGGCGAAGCCGCCGTCGTACGCCTGCTTGAACATCTTTTCGGTCGTTACTAAAGGCACTACAATTCTCCTTACACCAACTGCCAAAATCCAACGGGTCCGGAACCCGTCTCATCCATCATTGACCACCCAGCGTCCTGACCGCCCCGGCCGCCGAAGCGCCGGCGGGGATCAACGCTACTCGATCGTTACATCCAGGCCGTTGGCCGTCCGTTTCAGCGCCTCCAGGTCACCCTGGAAGGTCCCGATGATATTGACGGCCGTCGCGGCGCGGGGCTGCGGGCCGTCGGAGGCCGGCGTGGCGCCGAAAAACAGGCACACGGCGTTGCCGTCGGGCCAGTAGCCGATCTGGCCAACCTGGACGTCCCGGCGGGCGTCCGGTTCCCGGTCCGCCTCGACCGGCACGGCGAAATAGATCTCGTCGCCCCAGCGCCGGCAGAGGCCCTCGATCGGCAGGGCCGCGGCGATCTTGCGGGCCGTGGCCGTGTCGTTGAGCTTGCCGGTGAGGGTCACCTGTCCGACGCGGATCGTTATCGCCTTGGGCATGCCCTATACAATCCCTTCCGCTGTTCGCCGTTTGTTATGCCCGGCCGCAGCCGTAGGGCCGTCAGTCCCTCGTTCGGCCTGCCGAGACGAAACGGTGCTTATATCGGTTCGGCCGGCGGCTGTCAACGTTTCTTTCGGCGGTTGGGCGGCGCCCGCCGCCTCAGGCGGAAGAATTGACCAGGAAATGCCCTTGCGGCAATCATCCGGCAGAGGACAGAATCCTCCGTCGCGGCAACACTGTGGTGTTCGCCCCCCACAATCCCGCCCGGTCCCTTCGGCCTACCGGCCGGGGGCGTCCAGGCGCCGGCGGATATCGTCGATGACCAGCCGCAGGGTCTCTTCCAGGCGGGTCGGCGGTGATATGTCGATGGTCTGCCGAATGCGGTCCAGGCAGGGTACCCGCCGCATCATGTCGTCGAAGGGCTTGCCGTACGCCTGCTCGTAGGAGAGAAATTCCTTGGCGCTGGCCGAGCCGGTCATCTCGATGACGGTATCGGCCAGATCCTCAATGGAGATCTCCTCGTCGCTGCCGACATTGTACACCCGGCCGGCCGCCTGGGCGGCGTCCATCAGTCCGATGCAGGCCGAGACGACATCGGCCACGCAGGCGAAACAGCGGGTCTGCTTACCGCTTCCGTAGATCACCAGCGGCTCGTTTTTGAGCGCCCGCTCGACGAACCGGGGCACCACCATGCCGTAGCGGCCCGTCTGGCGCGGCCCGACGGTGTTGAAAAACCGGGCCACCACCACCGGCAGACCGTATTGCTCGTAATACGCCAGGCCCAGAAACTCGTCGATCGCCTTGCTGCACGCATAGGACCAGCGGGCAAAGCGGGTGCTGCCCAGGATGCAGTCGTCATCCTCGCGGAAGGGAACCGCCTCGCTCTTGCCGTAGACCTCGCTGGTGGAGGCCAGCAGGACCTTCTTGCGGTAGGTATTGGCGATCGAGAGGACGACCTCCGTGCCGTGGATGTTGGTCTCGATGGTATGGACCGGATCGTCCACGATCAACTGGACCCCCACGGCGGCGGCCAGGTGAAAGATCACGTCCGCCTGCTGGCCCAGCAGGTGCATCGTCTGCCCGTTGCGGACCGAATCATAGATGAAATGGAAGCGGGGATGACCTTGCAGATGTTCCAGATTGTCCAGACTGCCGGTGCTCAGATCATCCAGCGCCGCCACCTCGTGGCCCTGCTCCAAAAGACGCTCGGCCAGGTGAGAGCCGATGAATCCCGCACCGCCGGTGATCAACGCCTTCACGGTTATCCTGTTTCCTTCTCAAGGCCGTTTGTCCACCCCGTCAAGCAACGACATCAGCGGTGATACCGCCGTTTCGGGCGAGTGGTCAAACGGCTGCCGCTATTAGCAGCGCATGTCCTTCCATCGGCCAACTTAGAACAATGACGAAACTTATGCAAATACTTTTATCGACCCGATAAGGATATATGAGAGATGACCGCCGCGCGGACGGCCAGGCCGATTATTTATATAAGCAACTGCAAAATAAATACTTATACCCTCTTTGCCAGGAGCGTCATCCGCAAAATTCGTCGGTCACGCCATACAAACGGTAACGAGATGGAACTGTCCAACCTAACGCGAACCGCTCAACTGCTTGTGGAAAATCCCGGGGTGTTTTGCCGCGGCGTACGTTCCCGCTGGCGGGCCCGCCGGGGCCTGCCCGCCGATGCGGACCTGCTATCCATCAACGGCATCCAGGTGCCGTACCGCAAAGAATTCGCCAGCTACCTGAACAACCTCTACCATGGAGCGCGCGACGTCGCCAACCGGTCGCTGATGGAACATTGGCTGCGGCCCGGCGACACGATGATCGACGTCGGCGCCAATATCGGTCGAACGTCGGTGATTGCCCTGGGATGCGTCGGTGCCGCCGGACAGGTGCACAGCTTTGAACCCGTGCCCCGCTATTACGAAATGCTTTGCGCCATCCAACGAGCCAATCCTTCCTGTCAACTCGTGATTCAGTCGGCGGCGGTGGGAGACCGAAACGGAACCACGCCGATCACCCTCTGCCGGGACAATATCGGGGCCAACACCCTCATCCCGCAGTTGCTGGCCGAATGGGAAACGGCAAGCACTCTGGAAGTCCCCATCGTGCGACTCGATGAATATATCCAGGCCAACGGCCTGAAACGCGTCACCCTGATCGTCATCGATGCCGAAGGGTACGAGTTTCCCGTTTTGCGCGGACTGGAACGATACTGGCAGGCGGGATTTCGGCCGCGCATCATCTGTGAACTGCATGCCCGCTCCGGCAGGTATCTCGGCTATACCAGCGACGATCTCATGGAGTATTTGGCCTCCTATGACTATACCGTTCGCCGCGTGCTGAATCCGCGAAAACAGATTCATGTACGGGACGTGGAGGCCGGCGACGTTATTCTAATACCCAAAAACAAATCCCGGTGACTGAATCGCCAAGCCCATCCGGCCGGCCGAACGGTCCGGGCCGGCAACAAAGCGCCCCGGCAGCCTTATCGGCCCTTATGCAAATCCATTTTTTCACCCGATATACATGGTAGCGGCGGCGAACCAAAAGGGATCGCCGCGAAAAATATAATACAACTAATTGCGAAACAAGAATTTACATGCATACACCACTATCCGCCCGCAATCCGCACGGCCCGGACCGATACGGCTTCGCCTGGGAACACATCGCCGAGAACGCCGAGGCGCACCTGGACTTCGGCTGCAGCGACGGGTGGTTCATGGAGTCGCTGGCCGCCAAGGGCATCCGCCAACTGGTGGGCATGGACATCTGCCGGGACCTCATCCGCCAGGGCCGCCGGCGCTATCCGCATCTGGATATCCGCCATATCCAGGGGGATACTGACCTGCCGTTCGCGGCCGGGACGTTCGACTCGATCAGCCTGCTCGACGTGATCGAGCACGTCCGCGAGCAGGACAAGCTGCTCGATGAGCTCTATCGCGTCCTGAAGCCGGCCGGCGTCCTGATCGTCACGGTCCCCGGCCGATATGCCCTGTCATTCCTGGACCGGGGCAACATCCAACTGCAATGGCCAAGCCTGTTCCGCTGGTATTACCTGCGGCATCACAGCCGCCGGGAGTATGAATATCATTACCGCCGCCACCCGGACCGGCTGGTCGGCTGCATGTCCGCCGGCAAGGCCACCCACGAACACTTCTCCCGCCGCACGATGCAGCGGCTGCTGGAGCGCAGCGGCTTCGACTCGATCGCCTTCGACGGCAGCGGCTACTGGGGCCGGCTGCTGGATACGGTGGATTTCCTTTTACGCCGGCCCGCGCGGCTGCGGGGGTGGCTCCAGGACCTCAGCCGGCGGGACGCCCGCCGGTTCGACGCGGAAAACCTCTTTTGCACGACCCGAAAGCCGGCGACGGCCAAGTGCGATTCAACCTACGGCCCGGACAGGTCTGCCGCGAAACGGGAACTACTAACCACGGCAAACCGGTAAGGCCCTACCCCGAATGAACCAGACATGACCAACCGCGAACCGCTCATCTCGGTCGTCGTCGCCAGCAAGGACCGCCCCGCCGGCATCCGCCGGCTGCTGGTGAGCCTGGCCAGCCAGGACTGGCCGGCCGGCCGTCTGGAGATCCTCATCGTGGACGATGGCTCCCAACCGGCCTACCGCCTGGACGATCCGGCGGTCCGCCTGATCCGCCACGACGTCTGCCGGGGCGCCCAGCGGTCCCGCAACGACGGGCTAGCCGCCAGTACGGGCGAGCTGGTGCTGCTCTGCGACGACGACGTCGAGCTGCTTGACCGCGATTTCCTGCGGCGCTGCCGGATGGTGCTGTGCCGGCGGCCGCAGGTCGCCGCCGTGTTCGGCCGCAAGATCGACGTGTTTTCCCGGGATCGCCGCCAGCGAGAGAGGGAGTTTTCCACCGCGCGGCCGACTCTGTACAGCGGCGACCTGGTGCCCTGCCGGCGGCCCGCCGGCGCGGTGGCCTGGGCCGGCCAGGTCTTTCTGGCCCGACGGGACCTCCTGCTGGAAATCGGCGGCTATGACGGGATCTACGGGCTTAACGGCGGCCATTCCTTTCGCGAGGAATCGGACCTGCACGCCCGGCTGCGCCGCCGGGGGTATCAACTGTGGTTTCTGCCCGAGATCGCCTTTCGCCACCACATCGTCCCGGACGGAGGACACGGCCCGGCCGTCGGCAGTCGATTGTACTGGATCGCCCACAACCACATCATCTTCCTGCGGCGACACCTTCCCTGCTGGCCGCTGCGGGCGGCGGGCTTTCTGCTCGACGTCGTCCGCTACAGTTGGGTGCAGGGTCGGTTTCGCCATACCTTCAGCATGCTGCGGGGCTATGCCGCCGGTTGGCGCAACGCCCTGCGGGACCGCGGGCCGAACCGGAACACCTGGCTGGAGAAGCCATGAAGGTGGCCATCTGCGCACCTATGGATCTCACTGTCGCCGGCGGCGTCGAGACGCATATCCGGCAACTGGCCCGGGCGCTGCGGCGGCTGGGAGTGGAACTCGACGTCTTTGCCACATCTCCCGACGGGGAGGCGCGGCCCTGGTCCCGCTTGCAGGCCGGCGCCTATCAAATCATCCACACGCACGCGGGCCTGTTTCATCGCAATTTTCTGGGAATGGCGCTGAACCGCCGGGCCGGCCAGCGGCACGTGCACACCCTGCACGGCGTGTCGATCGATTACCTGCGGGCCTGCCGCACCTGGGGAAACTGGCGCTGCTATACCAGCACCTTCCTGGAGGGCTTGCTGAGCCGATATGCCGACCACGTGATCTGCGTGAGCGCCGCCGTCAAGCGGCGGGCCCGGCAGTGCTTCGGCATCGACCCTGACCGGATCACCGTGATCGGCAACGGCCACATCCGGCGGCAGAACTCCCTGGAGAAACGGCGCCGGATCCGGCAGGGATTCAATATTTCCGACGATACGGCTCTCGTCCTGTTTGTTGGCCGCGGCCAGGACCGCGTCAAGGGCGCCGCCGCCCTGACAGAGGCCCTAAAGGCATTGCAGGGGTCTAGCAGCGTACCGGTGCGGCTGCTGGCGATCCCCGGTGACGGATTCGCCGACGAACCCTGGCTGGTTCGCTGCGGCCGCGTCGCGCACGATCAGATCGGCGATTTCTATGCCGCCGCGGATATCTTCGTAAACGCCTCCCTGAACGAGGGGCTGCCGCTAACCCTCATCGAGGCGATGGCGGCCGGCCTGCCGATTGTCGCCGCGCCCGTCGGCGGGATCCCGGAGTTGATTACGCACCGCCGGAACGGACTGCTCTTAAGGCCGGACCGCGGCGACCTGGCGGGGCAATTGCGACATCTGATTCAGGACCCCGGCCTGCGCCGGCGGCTGGGCCAAACCGCCCGCCGGGACGCGCGGAAGCTGACCTGGGACCACATCGCCCGCCAGACATTGAAGGTCTACGAAAGGCTTTTATCGCCGGGCGTATAAAAAGTGACGGCCGGCCGTTTCACATCTTTCCCGCAAGCAGCGCAGCATGAAGTTCGCAGTCGCGGTAGCTTGGTCCCTCAATCGCTCGACAAGTCGCCCACCTGCCAGAGGTAGAGAAACTGGGGGCCCTCGCTGCTGAGCCAGCGGGGCAGATCGATATCCACCAGCGCCGCCGGGCTCGCTGTCGGTTCCGCCGAGGCGTAGATATTGGGCTTGTAGCCGACCGGCCGGTGGTAGATCACCACCTTGGCCTTGTCCACCTGGGCCAGCTCCTTGGCCCAGCCGATCGCGTCGTCGGGATAACCGATCCGGTCGATCAGGCCGGCCTCGCGGGCCTGCTCGGCGGTATACACCCGCCCGTCGGCCAGTTGGGCGATTTTCTCGCGGCTCAGTTTGGGCCGGCCCGCGGCGACCACGTCCAGAAAGTTTTCGTAGAAGTGCATGATCAGGCCCTGGAGGACCTCGCGCTCCTCGGGTTCCAGGTCCTTC
>JAFGFX010000236.1 GCA_016930855.1 Sedimentisphaerales bacterium
TCGGCGCCCCGCTGCGGCAGATTCACGAACACGTCGCCGGCCGCCAGGCCGTCCAAGACCTGCCGTTCGGCGGCATAGCCCGTCCAGCTTATGTTTTGGGACAAACCCAGCCGGTTCGCCAGTCTCTGGCAGGCGTGGTAATAGTCTTCCGCCCCCGGCGACGGTCCGCCCAGTATCAGGCCGTGCAATCGCTGCCGCATTTCGCACGGCAGGGAGTTGGCCGGCCCGGCGGGGCCGCCGCGGCGCAGAGCGGCCAGCGCCCGCAGCAGGATATCCACATTCCGTTCGGGGTGCACGAATCCGAAATACACCACGCAGAGGGCATCGGCTGGTATGTCCATCCGCCGGCGGGCGGCCGCTTTCGAGGTCGGCTGCTGCCCGGGTATGGTAAAATGACTGGCGACCGGGGCCCGGTAGATCCGGCCGGCGGCGATCCCCAGATCGCGCACCGCCTGGTAATCGCGCCGGTTGGAAACCACCACGGCGTCCGCCGCGCGGAGCAGTGGGTAATACCGCCAGCGTCCCAGCGGTTCGCTGATGGCGATGTCGTGCTGCATCACGACCAGCCGGATCCGCGGCGCCCGGCATTTGAGCCACAACCCCAGCGCCGAGATCGCCAGCGTGCGGACGCCGCGGTAGCGGATCGTGGGATTCTGCAGGTGGACAATATCCGGCCGGCGCGCCAGGATCTGCCGGCCGATCTGCCCGACGCGGCGCAGGGTCCATTGCTCGATGAGCGGATGCACCTGGTAGCGATCCGATAGATCCGTGCGGACCAGCGGGTCCCGGCTGGTCAGGACCTCGACGTCGTATTCGCCCCGTTGGGCCGTGCGTTGGGCGATGATCCGGACATGACCGGCGACGCCGCAGCGGATATCCGGATAGCTGCCGGAGACGATCAAGAGGCGAGGTTTTCTGGACAAGGATTCTACCTTACGAGTCCCCCCGTAATTGTATATCCGGATGATCGGCTATAAAGGTGCCGGCCTGATTTCCTAACGATTCGGCCGGTCTCAGGTTGCCGCCGGCAGGGCCTTGTGGGCGATGTCCCGCCGGCAATAGGCGCCGTCCCAGGTGATGCAGTCCACCGCCTGGTAGGCGCGTTGCTGGGCCTCGGCGATGCTCGCCCCGAGCGCGGTCACCCCCAGGACCCGGCCGCCGCTGGTGAGCAACCGGTTGTCCTGGCGCCTGGTGCCGGCGTGAAAGACCTTCACGCCCTCGAGCGCCTCGGCCTGCTCGATGCCGTGGATCTCCTTGCCGGCGGCATAAGAGCCCGGATAGCCGCCCGAGGCCATCACCACGCACACCGCCGGCCGCGGGTCCCAGCGCAGGGTGATCTGGTCCAGCCGCTGCTCGCAGACCGCCAGCATGACCTCCAGCAGGTCGCTCTGCAGGCGCATCAGGATCGGCTGGGCCTCCGGATCGCCGAAGCGGACATTGAACTCCAGGACCTTCGGGCCGCCCGCCGTGATCATCATGCCGCCGTAGAGCACGCCCTGGTAGACGGCCCCCTGGCGATTCATCCCGTCCACGATCGGCACCAGCACCTCGCGATCGATCTGGGCCATGATCTTCTCGGTCACCACCGGCGCCGGGCTGTAGGCCCCCATCCCACCGGTATTGGGACCGGTATCGCCGTCCCCGATGGGCTTGTGGTCCTGGCTGGATTCCATCACGTAGATGGTGCGGCCGTCGACGAACGCCAGGATGCTGGCCTCCTGGCCGATCAGTTTTTCCTCGACGACGATCCGCTCGCCCGCCGGGCCGAAGATCCGTTCGTTCAGGATCTTTTCCGCCGCCAGGATGGCGTCCGAGGGATCGTCACAGACAAAGACCCCCTTGCCCTTGGCCAGGCCGGCGGCCTTGACCACGAGGGCCGTCTCCCGGGAGGCGATATAGGATTTGGCGTCCGCGAAGCGGTCGAAGACGCGGCTGTCGGCCGTGGGCACGGCGTTGGCGTGCATGATCTTTTTGGCGAAGGCCTTGTCGGCCTCCAGGGCCGCCGCCGAGCGGCGGGGACCGAAGGCCTTGATCCCCAGGTCCTCGACGGCATCGACCAATCCGGCGGCGAGGGGGTCTTCCGGGCCGACGACCACAAAGTCCATCTTCTTGTCCCGAATGAATTTGATCAGGCCGGGTATGTCATTGTCGGCGATCGGCACGTTGATGGCGACCGGCTCGGTGCCGCCATTGCCGGGGGCCACATATAAATGTTTTAACAGCTTGGATTTAGATAACTTCCAGGCGAGGGCGTGCTCCCGCCCGCCGCTGCCGACCAATAAAACCTTCATGTTTTTGCCCTCTTTGGATTATCCCGCCTGGCTGAAACCACCCCACCGGACGCCTCCTATGTCTATTGACATCCAAGACGACTCCTTCCCGATAGTGACTATGAGATCGCAGGCGATTGTAACCATTTCCGTGCCGACGTAAAATCCAAATCCCCTCGATCGCCGGGAGCAAAAACACCTATTACTCTTCCTTTGAAAGGGTATCCCCGAGGAACGTATAAAAGGGCACCCCAGCCGGATTGAATTATATAGTCTTGTGAAACAAGGTCTTATGATAATCCAGAGAAAGTTTCCCCCGCGAAACGGGTATCAGTCCACGGTTAGAAGCGGCTGGCAGAACGGGCAGAAGTGGCTGCTGCGGCCGCTGATGCGGATCCGCTCAATGGCCCTGCCGCAGCGGCGGCAGGATTCGCCCGCCCGGCGGTATACCTTCAGCATGGCTCCAAACCGCCCCATCTGGCCGTAGGCATTGCGGTAATCGCTGAAGGTCGTACCGCCCTGCTCGATCGCCCGGCGAAGGACTCGTCGCATGGAATTACGTAATTCCTTGATATTGCCAGGCTTAAGATCACACGCGCGACTTAGCGGATGGATTCGGGCGTCGAAGAGCGACTCGTCCGCGTAGATATTGCCCAGACCGGCGATCCGAGCCTGATCCAGCAGCAGGCTCTTTATCGGACGCGATCCGGTCAGAATACCCGCCAACTCGGTCGTTTTGATCCGGTTGGCCTCCGGTCCCAACCGTTCCAGGCCCACCTGCCGCATCCATTCATCCAGAATATCCAGGTCATGATCGTTCAGACTGACCAAACCATTGCAATCTGTAGGGCTGTCCCGGCCGCCCGTTCCGGTTAACTCCGGCGAATCCAGGAACCACAGACTGCCGAAGCGCCGCAGGTCGATATATCGTAATGTACCGCCGTCACTGAAGTTAATGGTAAACCGCACATGCCGCTGATCTTTCGTGCCAGCCCCGGCCAGCAGGAATTTTCCCGTCATGCCCAGTTGCACCAGCAGCGCGAAGGGGCCATCGGTCACCAGGATCAGCCGTTTGGCCCGCCGCCGGACGCCTCGAAAAACCGTCTGATGCAGCGCCGCCGCGGTCTTTCGCCAGCGGCGCCGATAGGGACCGCGGATCATACCCGGTGTAAGGATCTCGATCCTCTCAATGGGTCGTCCGATAATCTCGCGCCGCAGGCCGGCGGCGATATTCTCCACTTCCGGCAGTTCTGGCATGGGCCTGGTCCGTCCTTTGTGGTCAGGAAATTTCGTTTGGTTATTGTGATCCCTTCCTTTACAATATGCAACGGAAGGTGCGTATTTTTCGAACCTCGGCACAAGACGTTTTTTTCCCGCCCAATCGGCAATCCGATCCCGCCCGGGATAACCAGACGTTGAGGCCAACAGGACGATCCCGATGACAAGGTGTTCCGCCTGCATACTCCCCTTGGGGGCGAACGCTATCGCCGCCGGCTCGGACGGTCAATGCACGTACTGCGATCGGGCCGCCCGCTCGTCATCGCCGGGTATCCGGTCCCAGCCGGCCCCGCTGGAAACGAGGCTGCGGCGGATGGCGGCCGACAAGCGTTCCCGGCGTCCCTACGATTGTATGGTTCCGATCAGCGGCGGCAAGGACAGCACCTACGTGCTCTGGTACGCCGTTGCCAAACTGGGTTTGCGGGTGCTGGCCATGACCGTCGACATCGGCTATCGCAGCCCGCAGGCCATCAAAAACACGACACGATCCGTCGAGCTTCTCGGCGTGGACTGGGTCACGTATGCCCCCGACCGCCGGACCCTCAACCGCCTGCAGCGGGAGTTTCTGCTGACCGCCGGCGAGTTCTGCACGCCCTGCAACGCCCTGATCGGGGTGGCCGCCAAGCGAATTGCCGCCCAGCACAAGATCGACCTGATCCTCACGGGCAACAGCACCCGCCCGCCCAGCGGGTCGGAGATCATCAGCCCGTCCTGGTACTTCGACCGGACATATTTTCTCAACGTGGCCGCCGCCGCGCTTGCCGGCCGCCAGCTGCGGCCCTTTGCGGGCGAACCCTATTGGCGGCGGGGGATACGGCGTCTGCTGGGGCGGGAGCCCGAGACGATTCCCTTTTTGGATTATCTGTCGGTCTCGCCGCAGGAGATCACCCGGACACTGACCGAGCAGATGGACTGGGTCCAACCCGGAACCGGGCCGGAGCACGGCGACTGCCTGCTCAACCCAATCAAGGATTACATCATGTATCGCAAGTGGGGTTTCAGCGAGATCACCGTGCACTATGCCGACCAGGTCCGGGCCGGACGATTGGACCGCAAGCAGGCACTGGAACTGGCCGACCGGAACGAACCGACCGAGGCGCCGCAGTACCTGCCGACCTTTCTGGAGCATCTAAACGTAACCGGGCAGCAGTTCGAGGAAGCGCTCCAGCTCAACTTCCGCGACATCCCCAACGCCCGCTCGGGCGCATTCTTTCGCCTGGCCAAGAAGACCACCGAGAAACTCTCATCCCTGCGGGGAAAACGCTAGCGGCCGTGGGCGGCAAATCGCGCATAAATCGCGCCAATCCATGATCTTGTGTCAGATCCCTCCGGCGGACTGCCCCGCATAAATGAAAATCGCATTGGATCACCCATATTGCCGGGGTATAATGGTGGTATCGGGTCTCGGAACGGTTCTATCGATGCCATGACGGCACGGGGGCGACCATGCGTCAGGGTCAAATTGAATACATTCTCTGGCTGATTCTGGTGGGATGGATCCTTGGCACGCCGGCCCGGGCGGATACTTTGTATGTCAGCATCGGCGGGAACGATGCCTGGACCGGCGTCGAGCCCAATAACGTCGGACCGGACGGGCCGAAGGCGACCGTGCAGGCGGCGATCAACGCCGCGGAACCCGGCGATGTCGTGGTTGTGGCCGCCGGCGTATACCGGGGCCCGGGCAATCACAACATTGATTTTCTGGGCAAGGCGATCACCGTGCGCAGCAGCAGCGGCCCGAGGGATTGCATTATCGACTGTGAATATTCCGGCAGGGGCTTTCACTTTCACCGCGGGGAATACTATGATTCCGTCTTGGAGGGTTTCACCGTCACCCGGGGCTTTACGGCCGGAGGGGGAATCTTATGCTATGACGGAAGCAGCCCCAAGATCATCCGTTGCATCTTGTCGGGCAACTCGGCAGTGTACGACTTTGGGGGCGGTATAGCAATTTTCGACGGCAGCCCGATCCTGTCCCATTGCATTATAGAAAACAACACGGGCGGGGGTGGTGGCGGCATTTTGTGCTTTGACAGCTCGCCGCTTGTCACCAACTGCAACATCACCCACAACGCGACCCGCGCTGCCGGCGGCGGCATCCTATGCTTTTCGCACAGCGAGCCCCGGATCACCAATTGCATTGTCTGGGGCAACACGCCGGATCAGATCGAGGCCTCTTACGGCAACATCGCCCGGGTCAATTACAGCGTCGTGCAGGATGGATGGTGGGGCAGTTGCAACCTCAACCAGGACCCCCTGTTCGCCTTCGGCGGCGATTGCCATCTGGCGCAGGGCTCCTGCTGTATCGATGCCGGCACCAATACGCCGCCGGCGGGACTGCTGGCCGGGGGCGACCTGGACGGCAACGTCCGGCCGCTGAATGGAGGCGTCGGCGGCTGGCCGCTGGCGGATATCGGGGTCTATGAGTTCAACCTCCAAAGGCCGTCGATCGCCCTGTCGGCGTCGTCGCTGGAGTTCTTTCTGCCCCAGGGCGGCACGGATACCCAGGAACAGGTTCTGGGCATCCGCAACTGCGGCGGCGACACGCTCGCCTGGACGATTACCGAGCCGTGCGACTGGCTGGAGGTCGATTGTTCTTCGGGCACGTCCACCGGCGACATAAGCGAGGTGACTGTCCGAACCCGCCAGGTAGGCCTGCCGCACGGCGATCATGTGTGTCAACTGCGCATTGCGGACGACCGGGCGGTCAACTCCCCGCGGTTCGTGCCGGTCACGTTGCACGTCAACGCGGAGCTGGGGGTGCCGGATTCCTATCCGACGATCCAGGCGGCCATGGACGACGCGGTCGAGCGCGACGTCGTTCTCGTGGCCGAGGGGATCCATTCCGGACCGGGCAACCGGGACCTGGACTTCCGGGGCAAGGCGATCACCGTGCGGGGCCGAACCGGGCCGGAACACTGCATCATCGATTGCGAGGGAACCGAATCCGAACCGCACCGCGGATTTTATTTTCACAGCCATGAAGGGCCAGACTCCCTGCTGGACGGCCTGACAATCATCAATGGATACGCCCCGATGAACCAGATCGAAACCTCCGGTCCGGATGTGTATACCCGCCGGGGCGGGGGAGCCGTTTTCTGCAGCTACGGCAGTCCCGTCATATCCAACTGTTGGTTCTTCCATAACGTTGCCGAGGGACTGGGCGGCGCGGTATTCCTTTGGCAAAGCGGCGCCGTGCTCGACGGATGCCTCCTGGAAGAAAACAGCGCCGCTGTCGGTGGAGGCGTCGGCAGCGACTTTTACGGTGAACCGTCCATTCGCAACTGCATCCTCCGTAGGAACACGGCCTTCTCGGAGGAGGGGGGATTTCTTTTCGGAGGCGGCGGGGGCATCTATTCCTATTCCGCCACCGAAATCACCAACTGCGTAATCACGGAGAACGCCTCTCAGTACGGGGGCGGCATCTGCACCTCGGGAGACAACGCCGGCGGCGGCGCCCTGCAGATACGGCACTGTACGTTTTGGGGCAACACCGCCACCTACGGCGCCGCCATGTACTGTGGTGAACTGAGTTCCTCCACGGCCACCAACTGCATCTTTTGGAACAATCAATCCCAATCGGGGCCCCCGATCGTGGTCAGTCACTTAGATTGGGGGGCGCATTTGACCATCAAATATAGTGACGTCCAGGGATTGACGCGGGAAGTATCCCCGCCCTACTTCATCGGCGTCCGTTGGGGCCAGGGCAATATCGAGGCGAATCCGCGTTTTGTGAGCGCCGCTGAGGGGGACTTTCGTCTGGCGCGGGAATCTCCCT
This sequence comes from Sedimentisphaerales bacterium, assembly GCA_016930855.1. Lineage (GTDB taxonomy): Bacteria > Planctomycetota > Phycisphaerae > Sedimentisphaerales > SM23-30 > JAFGFX01. The sequence goes on from JAFGFX010000236.1 coordinate 7,327, forward strand.
GCATCGATGCCGGCTGCAACGCGGGCGTGTATGAGGACCGGGATCAACGAGTCCGGCCCTGGGACTGCCCCTGGCTTGATAACAACGCCAATGCGATGGAATTTGACATGGGGGCATACGAGTTTCAGGCTGTCGCGGCAAAGATGAAACTGGCCCTGCTGGGTGTGATTCCCCCCGGAAGTAATTCAGTTATCAAGGCCCGACTGGTTCTGCCGCGGGGATATACGGCCGAGGATGTGGACAGCCGGAATCCGGCCCATCTGGAGCCGCTGGGGATCGCGTCGGAACACCTAACCGTGCAACAGAATGAAGGACAAGCGGTAGTGATCACGTTGGATCTTGCCCGCGGCGCCTTGTGCGGATCGAGCGATTTCGGCCCCGCAAGTGTGTATCTGGTGGGGCAACTCAGCGGCCAACGATACTATTACGGTACGGCCAACCTCAGGATTTCGCACAACATGCTTGTACCTTTAGCGGTCATGGCGTCGCACTGGCTGGAGTCGGATTGCGGAAAGCCCTACTGGTGCCAGGGCGCCGATATGAATCACGACCGGATGGTGAACCTGTTTGATTTGGCGCTGCTGGACGGATGCTGCCTGGAGGTGTTGCCGTAAATGATCCGGGTCGGATAACCGCATGAAGGCAAACGACCGGCCCATCCGGCGAGCCCGACGCGCGCGGGCTTCCGCGAACACGGATTCTGTTACCGGGCATTTCCGTTAAGGCATTTTTCCGCACGGTTGCGGCGGCCGTTGTGCGGGAGGCATGGCCTTGCTACGCCGGATAACCCACTGTCTGGGCGAACAGTACCCGCTGGTCTGGTCGCAACTTGAACTCGCGGGGTGTGTTTGTCTTGTCGCAATTGTGAAAGTGGGCGGCTAGCCCCTGCGCGGCGGCGAACAGATAGACGTTTTGGGCGATGAGGCCCGTGGCGACATAGTAATAGGATTTCTGCACCTCCGGGTCCCGCAGGCCCGGTTCCTGAAACGGCGCCTTGGCGTATTTGGCGATATCCACGACGTAGAAGATGTTCACCGGCGCCGCCGCCGCGGCGCGCCTGCCGGAGCGGGCCCGAAAGTCCCCGGCGACAACGGGCGCCAGACGGTGGGCGGCCGCCTCATAGAGGTACACCCCTGCGGGCAGGGCGACGTACAGATCGATTTCCTGCGCGTTGCTGGCCGAGGCGGCGGTCCGGCCCGGCCGGTCGAACGATCCTTTCTGGCGATTGATCCCGAAGGCCGCCCAGAGAAGATCGGACAGCATCTGGTCCGGCAGGGTCCGGGTACTGATGTTGCGGATGGTCCGGCGCTGCTGGAGGGCATCCAGGACGGACGCACCGCCCGTCGTCTGGGGTTTTAGCAACGTGATCGGTTGGAGCTCCTGGGCGAGGCTGGGCACGGTAGAGCCCAGAACCGTCAAGGCCGGCAGGGTCTGTAAGAATGTTCTGCGGTCCATGTGATTCTCCTTTCTCATCTGCTGGATTGTCGGCGGCCGCGGGGCGTATCGAGTGCGCCTCGGGAAGATTATACCACCTCTGACGGGAAAAAGCGATCAACTCGGAAAAAGTTGGCAAGGAACGGCTCCGCGAATCCGGCGAATTGTTTAGCCTCCGCCTTTCTTTCGCCGCCCCACCGCCCTGGCGGGGGTGCGAATCGCACCGATAGATCGCCGCGGGCTCGATAGGCAGAGCGACGGCTCATACTGAGCCTGCTTGGCTGGCGAGGGCGGCGAAAGCGGACTACGGCGAAAACAATGCCTTACAAGTGCCTGCGCCAAAACGGCAGGGGGATTCCGTCAGCCTAATCTGCTTGACAGGATAGTTTATGCCAATCCGAATGGGAATATCAAGATGGCCAAATTCGCCTGTGGCAACGGTGTATTTTTTGCTACCCAAATTTTAATCTGAAGCGCAACGCTTTGGGTTAAGATTCAGCCCGCTTTGCGGGCTGGGATTTATCGCTTTTGCCTCAGAGCA
>JAFGFX010000237.1 GCA_016930855.1 Sedimentisphaerales bacterium
TGCTCTGAGGCAAAAGCGATAAATCCCAGCCCGCAAAGCGGGCTGAATCTTAACCCAAAGCGTTGCGCTTCAGATTAAAATGCGCCTTTTTAACCTGGGGCAACTTTTCCAAAGAGGGGAAAGGTTCTTTTGGAGAGCCGGCGGAGATTGCGCCGCCAGAAGGCGAGGGGAAGACACCTCGGGGCAGTGCGGTCAAGGTCAGCGATAGACACATTCAGTAAGCGGTCTGATTGTATATCCGGCTGATGAGCGAAAGATGCGCTAAGCCCTGGATTGACCATGGCCCCAACGATCTCTCGCCATCGACGGCGAACCACGTGACGATGGTCTGTTAAATATGCCCCTCAGCGGTTCATGGTCATGGCGATGATGATCAAGATCGCCACCAGCAGGGAGCCGGACAGGATAATGACCAGCAGCTTCCACACCATCGAATTGCCGCGCTCGGCGGGCACGGTTTCGGGCTCCAGGCGGGGCTGGGCCCGACCGCGCTCCAGATTCGCCAGGACGGCGGCGTCGAATTTCTGATGGGCCTGGAGCGGCGGTTCGCCCTGCTGGATCGCCTGCAGGTCCTCCAAGAGCACCTGGACGGTGCTGTAGCGGTCGGAGCGCTTCTTCGCCATCATGATCTCGATCACCTCGGCCACCCCCACGCTCAGATTGGGGTTGATGTGATCGGGGGGGACGAGCGCCTCCTTCAAGTGCTTGTGCATGACCGCCGACGGCGTCGGGGCCTCGAAGGGAACCTTGCCGGTGACCATGTGATAAAAAGTGGCGCCCAGCGAATAGATATCCGCCCGGTAATCGATGTCCAGCTCGCCGCGGATCTGCTCGGGAGAGATGTAATAGGGCGTGCCGTAGGCCCGGCCGGCCTCCATCTGGGCGGCGGCCTCGTCCTCGGCCTCGCGGGCCAGACCCATGTCGGCCAGCTTGGCCACGCCGTCCTTGGTGATCATGATGTTCTTCGGCTTGACGTCCCGGTGGATCAGCCCCCGTTCGTGGGCGTGCTGCAGGGCCTCGGCGATCTGAATCGTGATATTCAGGCCTTCCTGCTCCGAATAGACCTTTCCCTTGCTCAGGTCGTCATAGACCGTCTTGCCCTCGACGTACTCCATGACGAAGTAATGGTAGCCGCTGGCCTGTCCGACATCGATGGCCTGAACGATATTGTTGTGATTGAGCCGGGCGGCCGCGCGGCCTTCCTTATAGAATCGCTCGACATATTCGGGATTCTCGCTGAGCCGCTTGGGCAGCACCTTGATGGCGACCTCCCGATCCAGCGACAACTGGCGGGCCTTGAACACCGTGGCCATGGCGCCGGAGCCCAGCTTCTCGAGGATCTGATAGCCGGGGATCCGGTGCGTCGGGCGGGCTTCCTCGATCGTTTTCTGCAACCGCTGGATCTGGGTGGGCGTGACGTACCCCTGGGCCATCAAGGCATCGCCCAGGCTGTGGGGCCTGCCCTGACGGGCCAGATTCTTCATGACGTCCAGGCACTCTTCCACCTCCGTATCGGTGCAGAGATTCTTCTCTACGACCATCCGGCCCAGGATCGAGTCCACATTCGTTTCTTTGGAGGCTCTTTGCCGTTCTTCCGCCATAGAATTCAAGAAAACATCATGAAAGGATTCGCCTATCGGGTTCACTGTTCCCGGCGCGTTCCGCTTCCGTTCTTGTTATCATAGTGGTTTTGGGGGGGCCGTCAAGCCCCTGGCCGGCTCTTTTTGCGGCTTAAAATGAAATCCTTCCCCCCGCCGATCCCGAATCCCTCGGGCGTTTGGGCCTGCTTGGGCCGGTATCGGGCAACGCCGCCCCCTGCCGAGCGAGGCCTTGGCCGTCTTGGCGGCGCATCAGGCCTGGCCGACCGCAGGATCCTCGCTGCGGCCATAACAGACGGCCGGCCCCAGGTACGCGCGATAGAATCCGCGGTCATACAAGAACCGCCGCACGTCAAAACACAGATGGCAGCCATCGGCATATCCCCCGGCGGGCACAAAACCGTTCCGGGCAGCCAGCTCGGCCAGTCCGACCGGCCCCTGCCCGGCCAGAACGGACATTATCGGATGCTCCTGAATGTCGAAACGCCGCCAGAGATCCGTTATCCCGCCCGGGCCGGCGGCCCGCACGTTTCCCGCGATCAGACCCACGCAGGTTCCCGGAAAGACGTTCCCGGCGCCGTCGATGTGGACATGACGGGCGCCCAGCAGGCTCCGGACGCAGGTTTTTTCGGCAAATTCCCGATAAGGCCTTAAGGGAAAAAGACCGGCCAACTGCCGGCTCGCCCGGCCGAGCAGGCGCTCCGGCCGCCGCTGCAGCGCTTGGTGGAACGCCTGCCGCCGCCCGTCGGGTTGCCGCGCGTCCAGGCAAACCGGATCCTGGAGGAAATCCCGCCAGCGGACCTGCACCCTGTCCGGTCCCAGCAGGTCCGCGGCGATGCGAACGGCCAGCCGCACCCGCTCGATCGGCACGTATTCCTGATGATAGACATCCGTGCTGACCTGCAGTTTTGTCAGCCCCCGGCTCCGCAACTCGAGCAGGCGGCGGCGGACCCGCTCGGCCGTGGTACACCAGTAGGCATTGGTCTCGATTTTTTCCAGGCCGGCCAATCCCTGCTCACACGCAAGTTGTAATATCTTGATCAGGCGGCCAAAACGGCCGAACGGCTCGCCCCCGGTCAGGTGGACCCGGCCCCGCGGCCCGGCCAGCTGCCGGATCTGCCGCCAGTATTGCACCGCCTGATCCGCACCCATCTCCGTCTCCGGCCGGCCGGACCGCGGGCCGGCGAAGACGTAGCAGCAGGCGCAGCGGCTCGGGCACCAGTAGGTCAGCATCAGGCCGGCCGAGCTCCAGACCTTGAATTTCGGCCGGTCGGGGGCGACCCGCCGATTGTAGGCATTTTCCCGCCAATCCACGCCTTCGGTGCCGTTCATGCCCCAATCCCTCTTGCGGTGCGTTCTGCCCGGCGGACCCGGCGGCCGGCCGGGGCCCAACCATTATAGGAAGCCGTGGTCCGGGCTGTCACGGTCCTTTCGCCATTCGTGCCGGCTGTATCGATCGATCCGAGTGTGCCGGTCAGACGGGCCAGTCCGATAAACGCCTATGTTTTAAGGAAATCGACCGGATGGCCCATCAGGTTCGATTTGCCGCAGGTGCCGTTCATGCAACTCGGCGGCCCGTCGATCGGCCGGCGATTTATCGGACGGATATAAACTTATATACGGACTATATAAATCGATAATTATCGGACACCCAAACCTCCATCCGCATCGGGGATGTCTGGCGGAGGACGCTTTCCAAAATTGCCTTGGTTGTCGGGCAAAACCACGCCCCTTTGGCCTCTCGCGTCGTTTTGCCAGACGCCCTAAAGAATTTCCCGCCGCCGCGTCGATACAAACAGCATTCGGGCATCGCCCCGGCCCCGCCGGAGGGCGAAAAACGCCCGAGAAAAGGAGCCAACATCCTATCCGGGAAGGACTTCTCCCGGAGATGCACCCTATACGGCAGAATAGGAGCACCCTCATGACCAAGGCAGAATTGATCGAAGCGATTCGAGAATTGAATTTTACCGCCTCGGTGGACTTTCTGGGGCAGTTTACCGAAGAGCAACTCCAGCAATATCTCGAACACCTCCTGGAAGTGAATATGGAGCAACTCACGGCCGTGGAGGCCGGCGCCTAAGCGGGCCGCCGTGTTGATCCGGGCCTGTCCCGTTCGGGAGACAAGATCCTCTGAGGGCCGACGCGGCCGACGCGGCGCGCCCCAAGGTCTGCCCGGAACCGGTCGTCCGGGCCGCCCGGTCAGCGACGCGGCCGCATCGGCAGACCCAACGGCCGATGCAGTTTCGACAATCCCAGGCTGGCATAGGGATACAGGCCGCTGGTCATGGTGGCGGAAAGCACCAGGGTGCCCAGCAGCCACGGATAGCTCTCGGTGAACCTCGATCCCTTCAGGATGCACAGCAGCACCACCAGGTGCTCGACGAAGAGGCTGCCGAGAAACATGCAGAGGATCTGCGGCAGCAGCCGCGCTGCGAAGAGCCATTCCCGCATCGAGACCAGAATCAATCCCAGCAGGCCGAACGCCAGGGCATAGCCGCCCAGGGGGGCGTGGGAGCTGGTCAGGTCCTTGATCAGGCCCAGAATCCAGGCGGCGATCAGGGCCGGCTGATCCAGGCACTCAAAGGCCAGCCAGACGGCCAGCAACAGAAGAAAATCGGGCACGATCCGCTGGAGGCGCGCTCCCAGGATGCTGCCGACCCCCACCTGCAGGATCAGAACGACCATCACCACTATGGCAAACCGCATCCAACGCATGCCTGGCGCCACCATGACCGTTCGACGGTCCCAGAGGATTCTATCGATCCGGGCCGACACCTCGTCGAGAGACATGCGGCCCGGAAACATCACATGCCGGACGTCGATCGATATAGTGGATATCAGAATTCGAGATCACTTCAATTCCTCGGACCACTGGTCGGCCACCACCACGACCTGCCGCAGGGCGTGCGGATCGACCGCCGGAACCACCGTAATCTGCCAGAAGACGGCGCTGTCGATGTCCCGCTGACAGCGGCCCACGACGCCGACCACCAGGGCGGTCGGCAGATAGCGCGGATCGGAGCACGCCAGCACCGGATCGCCCGGCTGGACGGGATGATCCACGGAGATCATGTTGACCTCGATTTGCCCCTTGCCGGTGCCGGTCAGCACGCCGTTGGCCCGCCATTGCTCGTGGCGCGCCGCGCGGGGCTCGACGTACACCGGCCAGCGGAAACCCCCGTCGCCCAGCAGTTGCATCGTGCTGGTATGCGATCCGGTTTTCTGGATCCGCCCGATCACGCAATAGCGGTAGATGTCGTCCGGCGCCGGCGGATCCGTCGGCGCGCCGGCCCGTTCCAGCCGGCCCAGCACGACCTGTCCGGGCCGGACCTGATCGGTGCGGCCGCGGTTCAACATCGTCCCCGGCGACCAACTGGTGCTGTCGGCGCCGATCACATCGGCGACCACCAGCAGTGTCCGGGCCTGGCCGAACTGGGTCCGCAGACCCGTCCAGCGCTCTTTTTCCTCCTGGAGGGCCCGGATCTGGCGGCGGAGATTCATGATCTCATATTCCTGGGACTGGACCGTCGATATCCGCGGCGTCTGCAGGCGGCCGCTCACGGTCAGCCCCAGATCGCGGCCGCCGCGACTGAGCGGACCCAGCAGGCGGGAAAAGGCATAATCGAGGCTGTCGGTATAGTGCCGGGGGATCAGCAGCAGGACGGCGGAAAGGATCATCAGGTAGTAAAACGTCCGCCTGCCGGGTCGTTGCCTTGTCATGATCTGGGCCATGGGCATCCTCCGGGAGGCGACGGCCGTAAAAAAAACCGCCGCCGGCGCTGGCGAGCAGTTTTAGCCGAGGGCGGATGCCTTCAGACTCGGCTGGGTCCGGCCGACTCCGCCCGACTTACATGTTGGTTTCGTCGGTTTCGAGGGTGTCCTTCCAGATCTCCAGGTTCTCCAGGTAGACGCTGGTGCCCCGGGCCACGCAGGTCAGCGGATCATCGGCCACCGTGACCTTCAGGCCGGTGGCGTTGGCCAGAACCACGTCGATGCGGCGCAGCAGGGCGCCGCCGCCGGCCAGGCAGATACCGTTGTCGATCAGGTCGGCCGCCAGTTCCGGCTCGGCCCGTTCCAGCGTGCGGGTGACCGCATCGACGATCTGGGAGATCGGCTCCTTGAGGCATTCGCGGATCTCCTCGCTGGTGATGACGATCTTGCGGGGCAGGCCGGAGATGGTGTCCCGGCCGGAGACCTCCATGGTGATTTCCTTGTCCAGGGGGGCGGCCGAGCCGATCTCGATCTTGATTTTTTCGGAGCGCGACTCGCCGACCAGCAGATTATAGGTTCGCTTGAGATGGTTGATGATCGATTCGTCCATGTCGTCGCCGGCGACCCGGACCGTTTCCCGCACGCTCACGTCGGCCAGGCTCATGATCGCCACCTCGGTGGTCCCGCCGCCGATATCGACGATCATCGAGGCGGTCGGCTCGGTGATCGGCAGGCCCGCCCCGATCCCCGCGGCCATCGGCTCCTGCACCAGGTACACCTTGCGGGCGCCGGCCCGCTCGGCCGAATCCAGGACCGCCCGCTTTTCCACGGCGGTGATCCCGGAGGGCACCGAGATCACCACCCGCGGGCGAATCAGGCCCCGGCGGCCGTGCACCTTCCGCAGAAAATAGCTCAGCATGGCCTCGGTGATCTCGAAATCGCTGATGACCCCGTCCTTCAGGGGCCGGATCGCGCTGATGGAGCCCGGGGTCTTGCCCAGCATTTCCTTGGCGACAAAGCCGACCGCATTGCCGTTCTGCAGGACCTTGTTGGTGCCCTTTTTGACCGCGACCACGGACGGCTCGTTGAGCACGATCCCGTCGCCCCGCACGCAGACCAGGGTATTGCAGGTACCCAGGTCGATCCCCATATCCAGGGAAAACCAGCCTAACACCGTATCCATAAACACGATTGGAACCCTCGCGGCCGCTCGCCGCTATTTCCTAACGGGCCACCTCGGCGTTATCACCACTGCCATCGCCTTGTGCCGAGATTATGAAATGGCCCCTAGGACTCTTCGAGAAGGCAACGGCGATCCGCATCGGTCGGCCCGCCCGATTCTATCGTCTCGTACGCTCCGTGGCAAGATGCATGTCACGGCCGTTTTGTTGTTACGCGGAGATCCGCCGCCGTGCAGGAAAAGCCCGCCCCCCCATAATATCCCGTACCGGAAAAGATTGCAAAAGCAGAAATGAACGGCAATGAATTTCCTTGAGAGTAAAAACCCTGTTTGTAGATATTATGGGACCTTGGTGATCTCCCAAAAGGTATCATACAGATCCAGGCCATAGACGCACACCACGACGGTCGTCACCGCCAACACCAGCATGGCCAATCCCAGGACGGCGGTATAGATGTCGCTGGATCCGCCGATCTGCACTCTTCGGGTTTCATTCGCTGCCGGGCTCATATTCCATCCTTCCGCCGAAACTCGAATCAATCAAATCCGGTGCTCACCTTGTCGCCCTTGACGATCGGGCCCTGCTGACGGGACAACCGGCCGGCCGCCTGGGCCGGCTCCACCTGCAGGACCACCAGGTTGCCCAGAAACTGGCCGCTGCGATAAATCTGGAACTCCATGTTTTCCCGCACGCCGGAGGACGAGCCCACCGAGATGGACGCCCGGTCCCCCCGCACGGCGACGATCTCGCCGCGGATGGGAACCCCGCCCGCCTGGGGCGCGGCAATCGTCACCTGATCGGTGAGCTTGCGGGGCTCGGCGGACACCATGCTGACCTGCTGCAGTTTTTCACCCAGCTCGATGACCTGGCCTTCCAGGGCCTGGATCTTCTCTTCGTTGCGTTTCCGGATCGATTCCAGCTGCGAGACCATCACCCGTTCCCGATTCAATTCCTGGTTGAGCTCCACCACCCGGGTCTCGGCCACCTGCTTGTCGTTGTGGGCCTGTTCCAGGCGCTGCTGCAGGAAATTGTTGGTTTTCCGCATGTTGTCGATCAGATTGCTCAGGGCGTCGCTGACCTTGACCGCGGTATCCGCCCGGCTGACCGCGGCCGTCTTGGCGTTGGCCTCCTGCTGCCACAGAACCAGCAGCTCGGCATTCTGATTCTCCAGCGTCTTGATGCTCTGGTCCATCTTGTCCCGCAAGGTCTGCTGCCGCGCCTGCAGGTCCCGCATCGCCTGATCCCGCTGCAGGGCATACACCTGGGCGGCGTTGGTCAGACTCTTTTGCTGTTCATAGGCCTGCTTCCAATTGTTGGTGTTGGTCACGAACACGACCACCACCCCGCAGAGAAATATGGACAACAGCGATACCAGCAGCGCTAAGAGTTTGGTTAGAAAGCTCAAGGTCTTGCTCCTTCTTGCAGGCCAAGGGCGTCCAACAAAATGAAGGCACGCGGCCCTGCCCGGACCGTTGGATGTCGTTGTCGCTCATTTTGTTGGAAGTTATACGTATCCGCCGGCGGCAGGGGCGTTCTCAACGGCGTTGTTCATCCCTAACGGTTAGGTCTTGACCCTCCCTGGCGTTTTTCCCCCCGGCCTTTTCGGCATCGGCATCCCTGCCCATACCGCCAACTGGGTCATTCTAAGGTGTTTGCAAACCCAGTCAAGCAAATTCCTTTGGCCGCCGGCCGGCGGCGGCGATGGCAAAACCGGCTGGTTTTATCCGGGCGTCCAAGGGGGGCAGCCACCCGGCCAATATGTCATAAATAACTGTAAAATATAACTTTACGATCATGTGCCTGGCGGATTCTCTCGGCGGCCGCCCCGCCGGCTGCCGGCCGGGGCCTCGGGGCGGCAGAAGAGATAGTCCCCCCGCCGAAATCCAAACAAAATCTATCGATCCAGCCGGCAGTCCGGATCAAAGGGATTGCCGCAGGCCAGCCAGTCGTCAAGGAGGATGGCCAGATCCGACAGATTGACCAGGCAATCGCCGTCGAGATCCGTCGGCAGGACGCATTGGTACAGGGTAAATGCCTCCGCGCTGGTGTCCTGGATATGCGCGGCGGCCGCATCCCGGATCCGCAGGCGGCATTGATCGGAATTCACCGGCGGGATCAGCCAGTCATAGCGGCCGGTGTTGCCCTGGTTGGCCGGTTCGACCGCCGAGAAATTTTGTCCGTTGTCGATCGAGTAAGCGATCTGGACCTCGGCGACATCGCCCAGCGTCTGCCAGCGGACCGGGTAGGTCTTGCCCGCCAGGTAGGCCTGCCCGCCGTCGGGCTCGATCAGGGTCAGCCGGGCGGTTTGGATGGCCAGGCTGTGGGACTTGCCGGCCGCCAGGGCGACGAAGCCTCCCCCCGCGAGGGCGTTGATCTGGTTGTAATTGTTGGCGCCCCAGGCGGCGATACTTCCGTCGCCCCGCAGGGCGAGGTTGTGATAGCCCCCGGCGGCGATCGCCACGAAATCATCGCCTTCCGGCAGGTTGAGCTGGCCGAACGAATTGTTGCCCCAGCCGACCGGCGTTCCGTCCCGGCGCAGGGCCAGGCTGTGCCACAGGCCCGCGGCAATCGCCGCCGGCCGCCGGGATATATCTGGATCCGGCTCTGGTACATCCAACTGCCCGAGGCTGTTGTCGCCCCAGGCCGCCACCGTCCCGTCGGCCCGCAGGGCCAGGCTGTGCATCCCGCCGGCCGCCACCGCCACGAAATCCGTGCCGGCCGGGACGTCAATTTGACCGCTGCCGTTGTCGCCCCAGGCCAACAGGCCGCCGTCTTCCCGCAGGGCCAGGGCGTGTTCGCCGCCGGCCGCGATGGCGACGATCGCGTTCGGATCGCCGGGCACCAGCGTCTGGCCGCTGCCGTTGTCGCCCCAGGCCGCCACGGTGCCATCATCCCTGAGGGCCAGGCTGAAGTTCTCGCCGGCGGCCACCGCCACAAAGGCCGTTCCGCCCGGTATCGTGGTTTGCCCGTAGCTGTTGGCGCCCCAGGCCGCCAGGGCGCCGTTGCTCTTGAGGGCCAGGCTGTGGCCCCCGCCGGCGGCCACCGCCACGTAATTCTTCCCGGCGGGTACGTCGATCTGTCCCTGCTGATCGCGGCCCCAACCGACCAGGGAGCCGGCGATCCAGAGGTAAAATGGATCTTCGCTGATGTCGAACACGCCGGCATCCACGGCGTCGCGGATGCGGATCCGCGCCTGGGACGAGGACACCTCGGGTACCTGCCAGGCATAGCCGCCCGTATTGCCCGCATTCGGCGGCTCAACCTCGAACCAGTTCAGGCCGTCATCCAGGGAGTATTCCACCACGACATCGTTGACATCGCCGCCGCTCTGCCAGCTTACCGTTACGGTCTCGCCGGCCATCCATTTTTCGCCCCCGTTCGGCGCCGTCAGTTGAAGGTATTTCTCGCCGATCTTCTGGGGGATGCCGTTGGGATATTGCCCGCCCTGGTCGATAAGGTTACGGAAGTACACCTTGTACCCGGCCAAATCCAGAACCGAGCCGTAGCCCAGGACCAGCGTATCGACGTACAACGCCTCGGCGCCGGCCTGGAGGGTATCCGGACAGTTGTTCCGCTGATCGGTCAACACGACGTGCCCGCCGTTGGGATCCCCGATCTGGAGGCGCCCCAGGGCGAAATTGTCCGTGAATCCGGCCTCCTCGGCGCCGTAATCGCCGCCGCCCACCTCGAAGCGGCAGGTCGTTGTCCCGGAAAAACGCAGATCCGCCTGTTCCAACCCTTGCACATAGCGGGGATCCTGATGCCGGTTGATCCAGTCGGCCCCCGCCAGAAAGAGCGGCGCCTCCCAGGCAAGCGTCAGGATTTTTCCGGTTTCGGTGGGCTCCAGCGACACCTGGCCGGTCACCTCGATGGCGGCGGCCGGCTCGATGTGGATCGTTGTTTTGTACTGGTTGTATCCCAGCGCCAACCGGTTCAGCGTGGCGCTGCCGCCGGCGAAAAAGACATGGCCGCGATCCGGCCCGGCATGGAAGGTGCCGCCGACGAGCAGTTGGCCGCCGCTGAGCCGAAAGGTGCCGTTATAGGTGGTATAGTACAAATCCTGGCCGACCTCGTGGCGGCCGCCGCTCTGGACATAGGTCGCGGCATACTGGTTCTGATCGATGTGCTCGCTGGCCAGGACCATCTGGGCCGGGGCAAGAATGCGGATATGATGAAAGGGCTCGGCCGGCCAGTTGTAATGATAAAACTCCAGCCGGCCGCAGCGGGCCGGCGCGTCGATGGTGACCGTCTGCTGGCGGATCTGCCAATCCGCCCCCGCGGCGAAGCCCACCACGTCGTTCGAACCCGGCAGCAGGTGGTATTGCCAGTTGTTCGGGTCGGCCCAGCGACTCGTCGTGCCCAGGCCCGTCCAGACGGCGGCGGCCGCCGCCAACGAACCGGCCAGGCCGATCAGCAGGAATCCCGCCGCCACGAACCGCCCTTTGGAATCGGACCGGAAAATCATCCCTGATTTTCTCATGGCCGTTTTCTCCTGACACTCTCACACTACCAAAAGGAATGCCGCCGGCAGGCCGGATCCTTTCTGGTCAATATGCACCGGCGACCGCACGATCCGGAGGGCGGATTTTGCCGGCGGCGCCATCCGGCGCCGCCTACAGGTTCTCCCGCCCGCGGCGGCGGGCGCCGATCTGGCGGGCGAGCTTGCGCATGTCCTTGACCGTGTCGAATTCGTCCACGATCTCCACGCCCAGCAGGGTCTCGATGGCATCCTCCAGGGTGATGATCCCCGCGGTGCCCCCGTATTCGTCCACCACCAGGAAGAGCTGCTCCTGCCGCCGGACGAACTCGTCCAGGATGCTCGCCAGGAACTTGGTGTCCGGCACGGCGTGAATGGGCTTGGCCGCCTCGGAGAGCTTTTGGTGGCCCTTGCCCTCGGCGTTGGCCCGCACCAGCTCGTAGCGATGCACCACGGCGGTGATGTCGTCCAGGTCCTTGCCGTAGATCGGAATCCGGCTAAAGCGGATCGGGCTGTGCTTGTTCAAGGCCTCCTGGATGGTCTTATCCTGCTGGAAGGCCAGCATGACGCTCCGCGGCGTCAGCACGTCCCGGGCGCGAATCTTGTGCAGCCGCAGGATATTGTGGATCAACCGGGTCTCCTGGGTCAGCAGGGATCCCTCCAGGTTGCCCAGTTCCGCCACGGCGATCATCTCCTCGCGGGACACCTTGCGGTGATAGCGCCTGCCGGACACCCAGCGCGAGATCAATTCCAGCACGACGACCAGGGGCAGCAGGATCCGCACCAGGCCCAGGACAACATACGCCACCAGCGGGCCCAGGCGCTTCCAGTACACCGCCCCCAGGGTCTTGGGAATGATCTCGGAGAACACCAGGATCGCCAGCGTCAAACAGCCCGAGGCGACCGCCAGCACGGTGCCGGCATGGTGGGGGCCGTAGGCCTGGGTGTACAGTTTCTGCACCTGGGCGCCCACCCCGGCGGCCCCGATGGTATTGGCCACGGTGTTGAGCGTCAGGATCGCCGCCAGCGGCCGGTCGATCCGCTCCTTGAGGTGCCGGAGAATCTCCCCGCTGCGGCGCTTCTGTTTCCGGAGCGTCTCGATATAGCCGTGCGAGACGCTCAGGATCGCCGCCTCCATCAGGGAACAGAGAAACGACACCACCAACGCCAGCGTGATAAAAAGAATTAATGTCGTCATGCGCTCATCAGCGGAAAAACGCAGCCGCGACCCGGATCACCGCCCGCCGGGCGGGACCCGGCGCGGTCCGGATCCCGGACGCCTTCACCTTGTCTCGTTTGCCGCCAGGAAATCCAACGTGCCCCGCGCCGCCGCCGCCCGGACATAGGCCGACGGATCCGAGAGCGCCTCATAAAGTAGATTCCCATCGTCCCGCCGGCCGACCCGTCCCAGCGCCAGCGCCGCCAGGGCCCGCACCCGGGTGGTCGCGTTCGCATCGCCGGCTGGGTCCGTATGGCCAATCGCCTGCCGGACCAGGGCCACATCCTTGTCCTCCGCCCGATCGGCCAGTGCCCGAATCGCCCCCAACCGGACCTCCAACTGCGTGTCATCGGCCAGGGTGACCAGCATGGCGAAGGCGTTCGGGCCGCCCAGCAATTCCAGGCCCGAAATCGCCAGCAGCCGATCGTCGGCATAGCCGCTGCCGGCAAAGGCCAGCAGCTTGTTCAGGACCGTCTGGTCTCCCAGGCGGGCCAGGGCCTCGGCCGCCTGCAGCTTTACCAGCGGCCTCTGGTCGCTCTGGCGCAAGACCTGCCACAACATCCGGCGGCTGTTTGGCCGGGACGGGACGTCGGGGAGCTTGCCCAACAGCAGGCACGCCTGGGCCTGCAACCGCGGATCGTCACCGGCCAGCGCCCCGTTGTACCAATCGGTGAACCGCGTATCGCCCATCTTCTCCAGGCCATACGCCGCGGCCAGCTTGACCGACGGATCGGCGTCCCACAACAATCTCTCCAGCTTCTTCCGCGCCGCCGGCAGGGGCAGATCCCCGGCCGCCACGGCGGCGGCGAACCGGACCGCCGCGGCCGGATCGGCCAGGCCGGCCAGGATCCCCTTGGCCGCCTGCGGATCCTTCGGGCACCGGGCCAGCGTTTCCAGCGCATGACAGCGCAGCAGGGCGTCGTCCGAAACGCTGGCGGCCTGGATCACCTCCCCGGCCCGCGCCCGCAATGCCCGATGGTCCAGCGGTAGACCCGAAAGCGGCAGGGCGCCGTTCTGACAGCCTCCGACAACCGGCAGAACCGCCCCCGTCAGGGCGAACAGGATTCGTCTGATCATGGTCCATCCTTACTGTCAGCGTAAGCGTTTTTCGCCCCGGGCGACCTGCCCGACCGTCGAGACGGAACGACAGACCGCCGGCCGCCTGTCCTTTGTGGGTATCATAGCCGATTTGGATGGCTTGCCAAGGACAATTCCCCCCGCGCCGCCTTCGCCGGCGATTCATCCGGCCGGGGGCTTGCAGGATGGTTTGCTTTGTCGTACACTGGCGGCTCCGGTATGGAGATTCCTTACAGGAGCCACGGATGCGCACATTCAGATTCGTTTGGATCGTGACCGTTCTCGGCCTGTTGCAGGTCTGCCCATTCGGCTGCCACCGGCCCGCCGCCGAAAAGGAATCGGAGCCCTCCAATCCCCTGGCGAGCCTGATCCAGAAACTGCTGCCCGAAGATCCGGCCGTCAAGCGCCAGCGCCTGCTGCAATACCTGGGCTCGCCCGATCCGGACCTCCGCCGCCAGGGCGTCCTGGAGTTGGCCGAGGGCGAGGCGTCCGGCTGGGACGTGACCACCGATATCCTGGCCCTGATGGCCAAGGGCGACGCCGAACCGCAGGTGCGGGCCGCCGCCGTGCAGGTCTACGCCCGGCGGGACGCCAGTCAGATCCTGCCGGATGTCCTGGCCCAGGCGGCCCAGGACATCTCCCCGCTCGTCCGGCGAGAGGCCCTGGGGGCCCTGGAGAACCGCCGGGACAACAAGAGCCTGACCGTGCTGCTGGACCGGCTGGCCAACGATTCCGATCCGGCGATCCGCAGCGAATCGGCCAAGGTCCTCGCGGGCTTCCGGGACCGCCGGGCGGTCGCCGGACTGATCGCAGCCCTGGAGGACGAGGAATTCCGGGTGCAGTATCGCGCCCGCGAATCCCTGGAGACACTCACCGGCCGAGCATACGGCTACAACCCGTCGGACTGGGAAAACTGGTTCTATGACACGAGCGCCCCCTTTGCCGAACCGCAGACCACCAAGGGCGATTAAGGGAACGATCGGGCAAGTCGGGCCGGCTCAGCGCCCGGACGATGAGTGTGCGGCAGCGGCAAAAAAGGACCAGACAGACACCGGGCGAGCAAGGGAGCACCCAGCATGCAAGCACTTACCTGTTCCAGCCGCACCATCCGCTTCGTGGCGGACTGGCCCGATCCCAAGCCCGCCGCCGAGGAGGTGCTCATCGGGGTGCATCTGGCCGGCATCTGCGGGACGGACCTGGAGATCGCCGAAGGATACATGGATTTCGAAGGGGTGATGGGCCACGAGTTCGTTGGCACCGTGCTCAAGGGGCCGCGGGACCTGCTGGGCCGCCGGGTGGTGGCCCAGATCAACTGCATCTGCGGCCGCTGCGACATGTGCCAGTCGGGCCTGTCCAACCATTGCCGCCACCGCCAGGTGATCGGCATCCAGGGCCGCGACGGGGCCTTCGCCGAGCGGATCGCCGTGCCGAAGCGCAACCTGCAGATCGTGCCCGACTCGGTCGACAACGACCAGGCCGTTTTCATTGAGCCGCTGGCGGCCGCCTTCCAGATCGTCAAGCAGGTCCCCATCGAACCCCGCGACAAGGTCATCGTGGTCGGCGACGGACGGCTGGGCCTGCTGGCCGTCCAGGTCCTGTCCCGGCACGGCAAGCCCGGCAACGTCATCCTCCTGGGCAAGCACCCCGACAAGCTCACCTTCGCGGAAAAACGCGGCATCCAGGGCGTCCTGCTCGCCGAGATGCTCATCAAGCCGGTCTGGGACATCGTCGTGGACTGCACCGGCACGGCCGACGGCTTCGCCACGGCCTGCCGGCTGGTCCGCCCCCGCGGCCGGCTTATCCTCAAGAGCACCCGGGTGCAGGGCAAGCCGGTGGATCTATCCTCGCTGGTGATCGACGAAATCTCCCTGATCGGCTCCCGCTGCGGGCCCTTCGCCGACGCGGTCAACGCCCTGGCCGCCCAGCAGGTGGTCACCACCGGCCTGATCACCGCCCGATTGCCCCTGGCCGAGGGCGAGAAGGCCTTCGGCCTGGCCCGTCAGGCCGACCAGATCAA
>JAFGFX010000238.1 GCA_016930855.1 Sedimentisphaerales bacterium
CCTGGTCGTCCACCACGCGCAGGGATTGGCCCTGCCCGGCGATCCGGCGGATCGTGCGGACGAAATTCTTGCCGTACTGGCCGAACAGCCAGGAGGTGCGGATGATGAGATGATTGTCCAGGGCTTGGCGGACGGCCTGTTCGCCGGCCAGCTTGGACTGGCCGTAGACGCTCAGGGGGCCGGTGGGATCGTCGGGCTTGTAGGGGATTTTCGCCTGGCCGTCGAAGACGAAGTCGGTGCTGATGTGCACCAGTTTTGCGTCGATCGCGCGGCAGGCGCTCGCCAGGTTGCCGGGCCCGGCGCCGTTGACGGCCCAGGCGGTTTCGCGGTCGGTTTCGCAGCCGTCCACGTCGGTGTAGGCGGCGCAGTTGACGACCAGCTGCGGCCGGCAGGAGGCCAGGCGGTTTGTGACGCTGTCGGATTTGGTGATGTCGATCTCGTCCAGATCCATAGCGAAGATCTCGGGGGCCCCGCCGCCGCCGTCTAAAGCCCCGGTGCCGTCGGAGAGGCCGGCGCGGATCTTCGTTTTCCAGGGCTCGTGCTTCAGGGCGTCGACCACTTCCCGGCCCAACATGCCCCGGGCGCCGACGATCAGAATGGAGTTGACGTGGTTCCAGATGTTCAAGGTGATTCCTTTCCCGCGGGCATCCAACGAACCAAGGCAAGACAAATGTCCGCCCTCTTCACCGTCGGTTGTCTGCGGCGCTGATGGTGGCCGAAACCGCCGAAGCCGGCTACAGCGCTGTACCGTATTGTCTCTGGTAGTATTGCCGGTAATCGCCGGACTTGATCGCCTGCCACCAGGGCTCATGGTCGATGTACCACTGGATGGTATTTTTGAGGCCCTGGGCAAAGTCGATTCGCGGCTCCCAGCCGAGCTCCCGCTGGATCTTGCCGGCGTCGATGGCGTAGCGGCGGTCGTGGCCGAGCCGGTCCGGCACGAATTCCATCAGGGACTCGTCCTTGCCCAGCAGTTCAATCAGCTTTTTGGTGATCTCGATATTCGCCCGTTCGTTGTTGCCGCCGATGTTGTAGACCGCGCCGGGCGGGCCCTGCTCCAGGACGCACAGGACGGCGCGGCAGTGATCGCTGACGTGGAGCCAGTCGCGGACGTTTTGCCCGTCGCCGTAGACGGGCACCTTCTTGTCGGCCAGCAGGTTGGTCACGAACAGGGGGATGAGTTTTTCGGGAAACTGATAGGGCCCGTAGTTGTTCGAGCAGCGGGTGATCAGGGTCGCGAATCCGTAGGTGTGGTGATACGCCTGGACGAGCATGTCGGCGGCGGCCTTGGACGCGCTGTAGGGGCTGTTGGGGGCGAGCGGGGTCTGTTCGGTGAAGCGGCCCTCGGCGCCGAGGGAGCCGTAGACCTCGTCGGTGGAGACCTGCACGAAGCGCCGCACCGAGGCGCGGCGGGCGGCGTCCAGCAGGACCTGCGTGCCCTGGATGTTGGTCCGGATGAATTCCTGGCAGCCGAGGATGGAGCGATCCACGTGGCTTTCGGCGGCGAAGTTGACCACGGCGTCGATGTCCGCCATGAGCTCGCCCGCCACGGCGGCGTCGCAGATGTCGCCCTTGACGAAGCGGAAGTTCGCCTGGTCCCGGGCGGCCTCGAGGTTGGCCAGGTTGCCGGCGTAGGTCAGGGCGTCCAAACAGACGATCCGCCAGTCGGGCCGCTCCGCCAGCAGCAGATGCACAAAGTTGCAGCCGATGAATCCCGCTCCTCCGGTGACCAGTACGTTCATGTTGGACCTCGATATCGTTTGTGGTTTTCTGGCGGTTCCCTCATCACTCCTCGAGCTTGTTGGCGCCGGTTTGGGCGATCATCTGGCTGGCCCTAAAGAGGGACTCGATCGTGCCGGCGTCCGTCCACCAGCCGTCCAGGATCTCGTAGGTCATCTGCCCCTTTTGGATGTAGACGTTGTTGACGTCGGTGATTTCCAGTTCGCCCCGGTCCGACGGCTTGAGGGTCTTGACGATGTCGAACACCTGGGCGTCATACATGTAGATGCCGATCACGGCGTAGCGGCTTTTGGGGTGCTCGGGTTTTTCCTCGATGGAGAGGATCTTTTTGCCGTCGATTTCCGGGACGCCGAACCGCTTGGGATCCGGGACCTCCTTGAGCAGGATCTTGGCCCCCCGCGGCTGGGTGAAGAAATCGGCGACGGCCTTGCGGATGTTCTTCTCGATGATGTTGTCGCCCAGCACGACCACGACTTTCTCGCCGTCGGCGAAATCCTCCGCCAGGCGCAGGGCGTCGGCGATGCCGGCGTTGCCGCCTTCCTGATAGGTGTAGTGCAGTTCCTTGAGGCCGAACTCGCTGCCGTTGCCCAGCAACTGCAGAAAATCGCCGGCGTTGTTGCCGCCCGTGACGATCAGGATGTCCCGGATGCCCGCGTTCAACAGGCACTGGATGGGATAATAGATCATCGGCCGGTCGAAGACGGGCAGCAGGTGCTTGTTGGTGACCTTCGTCATCGGCAGCAGCCGCGTGCCCAGTCCGCCTCCCAGGATTACGCCTTTCATGCTCGCTCTCCCATTACCCGAAGGGATCGAATCGACTCCCGTAGCTCACCGCCACGTAACACAGAGCCACCCACAACAGCAGATTGATCAGCGTCGGGACGTCGCGGCACAGCAGCGTCGTGGGATCGGCCGATTCCTGGTCGTGGTAGATCAGATAGATATAGCGAAACAGCCCGTAGACGACCGAGGGCACCGTGATCAGCATGGCGCTGAACCCGCCGGCCGGCCGGCCCAGGACCGCCAGCGTGTGGTCGTCCACGGTGTACAGGGCGTAGCAGACGATCGTCGCCCCCGTGACCATCGCGATCGCCTGGTCGAGAAACCGCACGCTGTAATGCTGGAGGACCTTCCGCGTCGTCTGGGCCTGCCGTTCGACGGCGACCAGCTCGGTGCGGCGCTTGGTGAAGCCCAAGAACAGCGAGATCATGATGGTGCACAGGATCAGCCAGTGCGACGGTTGCACGCGGATCGCAACGCTGCCGGCCAGGATCCGCAGCACGAATCCCGCCGAGAGGATCATGACGTCCAGGATCGCGATGTGCTTGACGCCCAGCGAATAGAGCACGTTCAGTCCCAGATAGACCAGCACGATCAGCAGAAAACGCATCTGCAAGTACACCGATCCGGCAACACCGACCACCGCCAGGCAGGTCAAAAGCACCCAGGCCTGAACCGGCGGTACCGAGCCGGCGGCGATGGGGCGGTGTCGCTTGACCGGATGCTGGCTGTCCTCCCGCCGGTCGAACAGGTCGTTGAAGATATAGACCGCGCTGGCGATCAGGCAGAAGCAGGCCGCCGCGATCAGCTCCCGCAGGCACGACTCCGGCTGGCGGAACTGGCGGGAGAAGAACAGCGGCGCCAGGACGAAGGCGTTCTTCACCCAGTGCGCCGGCCGCATAACCGCCAGATAGGCTCCCAGCTTGTTCGTCGCGTCCTTCATTCCGTGTCGTCTGTTTGTTTAACTTTACCCTCGGCCGAGGCGGCCGACCCGCGGCCGCTTGCGGTCCGCCGCTGGAGGGGTTTAGTCGTCGTATCCGTTCGGATGGCTGCTATGCCACTTCCAGGCGGTGGCGATGATATCCCGCAGGTTGTCGTAACGGGGCTTCCAGTGCAATTGGCGGCGCAACGTTTCGGAACCGGCGACCAGGCGGCTGGAATCGCCCGCCCGGCGGCTGGTGACCTGGCGGGGGATGGTCCGGCCGACGACCTCCTCGGCGGCGCGGATGACCTCCAGGACGGAGTTGCCGGTACCGGTGCCGATGTTGCAGATAAGCGAGCCGCCCGGCTCGATGGCCTCCAGGGCCCGGATGTGGGCGTCGGCCAGGTCCTCCACGTGGATGTAGTCCCGAATGCAGGTGCCGTCGGGCGTGTCGTAATCGTCGCCGTAGACGTGGATCTTCTGGCGCTGGCCCAGGGCCGCCTGGAGGACCAGCGGGATCAGATGGGTCTCGGGGCGGTGATCCTCGCCGTAGCTGCCGTCCGGGCTGGCGCCGCAGGCGTTGAAGTAACGCAGCAGGACATAGCCGAAGCCATAGGCGCGGGAGAAATCCTCGATCATCCGCTCCACGGCGTACTTGCTGACGGCGTAGGGACTGGCCGGACCCTTGGGGGACTCCTCCTGCAACGGACCGTCAGGCTTGGGCTCGTAGACGGCCGCCGTACTGGAAAAGATGATTTTTTTGACCTCCGCCTGCCGCATCGTTTCCAGCAGGGTCAGCGAGTTGGCGATATTGTTGCGATAGTACAGGGCCGGCTTTTCCACCGATTCGCCGACACTGATCGAGGCGG
Source organism: Sedimentisphaerales bacterium (assembly GCA_016930855.1). Classification (GTDB taxonomy): domain Bacteria; phylum Planctomycetota; class Phycisphaerae; order Sedimentisphaerales; family SM23-30; genus JAFGFX01. Next base: position 4,312 of record JAFGFX010000238.1, read on the forward strand.
CGAAGTGCATCACCGCGTCGATGTGCAGGTCCCCCAAGACATCCCGCAACCGGGCCTGATCGGCCAAGTCGGCCTCGATCAGGCAATCGGGGGGAATGGATTGCCGATGCCCGGTCGACAGATTGTCATAGACCCGGACCTGGTGACCGCGCTCCAGAAGGGCGCGCACGGTGGCGCTGCCCACGTATCCGGCTCCGCCCGTAGCTAAAACACGCATTGACAATCCTTTAGCAAAAATCGTTCCCGTCGGCCCCCGCATTCTGGTTACAGTAATCTATTGCTGTTACCAGTTTATACAAAGCGGCCCGATCTGCCGAGGCCGCTTCGCCTGCTGGCGGATTTGGTCCGATAATCTTAACGGCCCCAGTGCCAAAAGCCTGATATTCAATGCCTTATAACCCTTTTGACCGGGCCGTTCAACCTCCGGGAATTACTTAACGTTAGGTATTATATCGGCAGACGGCGAAAGCGGCCTTATGCAGTTTGCGTAAATCTCCCGGATCGCCGGAGAAATAAAATATGGAGAGGTAATGGTTGGCGCATTTTAATCTGAAGCGCAACGCTTTGGGTTAAGATTCAGCCCGCTTTGCGGGCTGGGATTTATCGCTTTTGCCTCAGAGCA
>JAFGFX010000239.1 GCA_016930855.1 Sedimentisphaerales bacterium
CTGCTGACGGAGGAAAAAATGTGTATCTCGATTGAATTAAAGGAGTTACGGTAACTTTGAATTTCGGCATAGACTTTGCTGTGGCTTGTGATTATACTGGTCCCGATATCGCAGGTTCCATCAGAAAACCATTACGGAACAGGCCGTGCTAGGTGGGGTGTTAGCGGTACCCTGTACTCGCAATCCGCTATAGCGAGACGGAATCCTTTTCGGAGGATCGGCCGAGTTGAGCCTCTGCGGCGGCGATCGGCGTTGATCGCCGGGTCCCATGCAAACGGGCAGCGTGAATCTGGTCAGGCCGGGAACGGAGCAGCCATAAGCGTGATCGCCTGTTGTGCCGTGGAATCACCTGGCGTGAGTCGAGAGGCTCCGCATACTCGACCAAGTCGTTACGAAGAAAAGTGCACGGCCTCTCTTTTCGACCTGTTTCGGTCACCGCCGCCGCACCGGCCGGCCAGGCGGTGGCGGCGAGCTTCAACCGCCTCGGCGGCCTCCAGGGCTTCCAGGCGGTCTGAAAGGCTCCAGCCATACCAGCGTGGCGCATGCCGGGTGCGCCGGTTCGTCTGATCGGACAAGACCATAGAGCCAAGGAGAACAGCCATGGCGGGAGTGTATCGTTTTTCGTTTGGCCCCTGGAACATCCACGGCGGCGCCGATCCCTTCGGGCCGGCGGTGCGGGACGAGATCAGTTTCGCCGAGAAACTGACCTATTACAAGGAACTGGGATTCGACGGGGTGCAGTTCCATGACGACGACGCCGTACCGGAGATGAACGACCTGAGTCCCCAGCAGATCCAGGACAAGGCCAAGGCCGTCAAGCGGCAGCTGGACGACCTGGGCCTGCAGGCGGAGTTCGTCGCCCCACGGCTCTGGGAGGACGCCCGGACCATCGACGGCGGCTACACCGCCAACGATCCGGAATGCCGCGCCTACGCCCTCGAGCGGAGCAAGCGCGCCATCGACATCGCCAACGCCCTGGGAACGGATCTGATCGTGCTGTGGCTGGCGCGGGAAGGCAGCACCATCCGGGAGGCCAAGAACGCCAAGGCGGCCGTCGACCAACTGGTCGAGGCCCTCAACCAGATGCTGGAGTACGATCCGAAGATGCGGTTCGCCATCGAGCCCAAGCCCAACGAGCCTATGGACCAGGCGTACATTCCGACCACCGGCCACGCCGTCGGCCTGGCGTACCTGACGCAGGATCCCCGGCGGGTGGGCGTGAACATCGAAAGCGCCCACGCCATCCTGGCGGGCCTGGATCCCTCGGACGAGATGGGCTACGCCCTGGCGCACGGCAAGCTCTGGACGGTTCACCTGAACGATCAGAACGGCCCAAAATTCGACGAGGACAAGACCTTCGGCGCGGTCGACCTGCGGCGGGCCTTCAACCAGGTATGGATGCTGGAACGCTACGATTACGGCCAGCACGGCGAATGGGTGGGCCTGGACGTCAAGGCGATGCGCAGCCAGAAATCCCGGGCGGCGACCAAGCATCTGAGCAACAGCCGGACGATCTTTCTGCAGTTGGTGGAACTGGTGCGCCGCCTGGACGAAAAAACGATCCGCCGTTTGATCAAGGAGCGGGACTACGAGGAACTGGAGCTGCTGATTCTGAATCACCTGCTGGGCCAGTAGGCACAGGGGGCGTTTGACGGCGCCGCCCCCATGAGGGCGGGAGAACATGATACAAGCAGAGAGTTCCTATTGCCGGATTTGGGGATGCCGCCCGCACAGGGACCGGAGAAGATGAGCTACACGGTTTTGGCTCGGCGCTATCGTTCGCAGACGTTCGACGACGTGGTCGGACAGGAGGCGGCCGCGCGCACGCTGAAGAACGCCATCGCCACCGACCGGGTGGCCCACGCCTACCTGTTCACGGGCACGCGGGGCGTGGGCAAGACCACCATGGCGCGGATCCTGGCCAAGGCGCTGAACTGCCTGTCGTCCGATCAGCCGACGCCGGCGCCCTGCGGCCGCTGCGAAAGCTGCCTGGCCATCCACGAGGGCGAAGACATCGACGTACTGGAGATCGACGGGGCGTCCAACACGGGCGTGGAGCACATCCGGGAACTGCGGCAGAACGCGATCTACCGGCCGGCCCGCGCCCGCTTCAAGATCTACATCATCGACGAAGTGCACATGCTCTCCGTCAGCGCCTTCAACGCCCTGCTCAAGACGCTGGAGGAACCGCCGGAGCACGTGAAATTCATCCTGGCGACCACCGAGCCCAACAAGGTGCCGGCCACGATCCAGTCGCGCTGCCAGCGGTTCGATTTTCGCAACATCCCGGCGGACCGGATCGCCCAGCAGCTTAGCGCCATTTTGGAAACCGAAAAAATCCCGGCCGAGCCCGCCCTACTGCGCCGGATCGCCCGCCTGGCCAACGGATCCATGCGGGACGCCCTGAGCCTGCTGGATCAACTGCTGAGCATGGCCGAGGACCGTCTCACGGTCGAATTGCTCGGCGAACTGCTGGGCACGCCCCGGGACCAGCAGATCGCGGAGCTCGTGGACGCCATCGCCGCCGGCGACCTGTCGAAGGTCCTCGGCCGGACAGATGTCGTCCTGCAGGAGGGACTGGCCACCGAACCACTGGCCCAGGCGCTGCAGGACTACTTTCGGGATCTGCTCGTATTGAAGGTCTGTCCGGCGGATACCGAGTTGGTCGAGCAAGACGACGCGGCCCAGCGCGAAACGCTCAGCCGGCAGGCCCAGCGTTTTGACGAGGCCGCCCTGGTGTATTATATCACGGTCATGGAACAGCTGCGGCACTCGCTCAAGAGCGGCGACGGCGGCCGGCCCCTTCTGGAGGCGGCGCTCGTACGGCTGGCGGCTAGCGAACGTTTCAGCGACACCCGCGCCCTCTTGGAGCTGATCGAATCCTGGCAAGCGGCCTCGTCCGCGCCGCCAGGATCCCCGGCCGGTCCCAGCGGCCAAGCCGCCGGCCGGTCGGTAACCGCCGCCGGACGGCCAGCCGCCAATACCGATAACCGCACCTCGGATTCGACCGCCGGCGACAAACGGACAACCAAGACCGCCGAGGCCGCCGCGACAACCGCCGCCGGGACCGGGGCCGCCACGTTCGATCTGCCGAAGACGATCACGCTGGATTTTCTGCGGAAAAACTGGCCGAAAATCGTCGCGGAGATCGCCCGCCGCGAAGAAGGCAGGCATCTGGAGGGCTATCTGCAGGCCGCCCGGCCGCTGGCCTGGAAAGAACAGAATCTGGAACTGGGATTCGGACAAAACGAGGGGATCGGTCGCTTCCTGGCCGACCATTCCCTGACCGTTCAGGAGATGCAGACCGCCCTGTGCCGGGTTCTGCGGCAACCGGTGACGATACAAATCGCCGCGACCGGTGATTCGAGCGCCCCATCGCCCCCCGCGGCCCCGGCGGTCAAACCGGCCAAGCGCCGGCGCTCGCCGGGCGACAAACCCAGCCAACAGCAGATCAACGCCGCCATGGCGGACCCGCAGGTCAGGCAGATCCAACAGCACCTGGGCGGCCGGGTCAGACAAATCGGTTGGGTGGAAACCGACGACAGCGGCGATAACCAGGCCGAACCGGAATCCCCGACCGAACCGGAGGTGGCCGAGTCGGAATCAGTCGAATCGGACGACGAATTGGCATGAAGGACCTCCCGACGACAGACGCCCCGGCGCGCCGGGCGGCACCCGGCCAGGGAGGCCAAGGAGCACACACGGGACCGGCCCGACCGCCGGGCCGGTCAATCCAGAAAAACACCAAAAACATAAAGGGAGTTTGATGTTGGGATTCGGCGACATAACCAAGATGTTCGGACAACTTAAGGATATCCAGTCCAACATGCAGAAGCTGCAGGAGGACATGGAACAAAAGATCGTGGAGGCCCACAGCGGCGGCGGCATGGTCACCGCCCGGGTCAACGGCAAGGGCGAGCTCCTGGCAATCAATATCGAGCCGTCGGCGGTGGACCCGAACGATGTCGAAATGCTGGAGGATCTGATCAAGGCGGCGGTCACGGCGGCGATGACCAAGAGCCAGGACCAGATGAAGCAGGAGATGATGAAGCTGACCGGCGGCCTGGATTTCAAGGGACTCGAGCAATTGGGTAAAATGCTGGGATGAGTCAGGCACATACCGAGAGTATGAAGCATCTCATGGAGCAGTTCGCCCGGCTGCCGGGGATCGGTCCCCGCTCGGCCGAACGGATCGCGTATTTTATCCTGGCCCAGCCGCCCGCCGACGCCCTGGCCCTGGCCGAGGCCATCCGCGCGGTCAAGACCCGGATCCGGCATTGTTCGCGCTGCTATAATCTGTGTGAGCAGGAGCTGTGCGAGATCTGCCGGGACGAGCGGCGGGACCACACGATCCTCTGCGTGGTCGAGCAGCCCGGCGATCTGATCAGCCTGGAAGAGACGGGGATCTGCCCCTGGGTGTACCACGTCCTGCTGGGCCGGATCGCCCCGCTGGAGGGGATCACCCCGGACGATCTGACGATCGAGGCCCTGATCCAGCGGGTGCAGGGCCACCCGATCCGCGAGGTCGTGATGGCCACCAATCCGAACCTGGAGGGCGACGGCACGGCCCTCTATATCAGCTCGCTGCTGGCCGACACGGGCGTGAAGGTCACGCGGCTGGCCCGGGGCCTGGCCTCGGGCTCCAGCATCGAATATGCCAACAAAAGCATGCTCAGCGACGCCATCGCCGGCCGGGTTCCCATGGAATAGCCGCCCCGGCCGACGGCTGGTGCGGCCTGCCGAGGACTGGTACGGCCGAACGACGGAGTCGCGGCGGCCGCCGTATGGCCTAAGGCCGCATCATGGCCGGCAACCGTCATTATCAAGGCAAAAACCGCCCTTTGCCGGGGGCGCCAAATGGCCTCTGGCAGCATTGGAAGGGCGGATTTTTGACCAAATTGCCGACGCAGACTGGACGATAGAAAGTCAGTGGCTTACCCGCCGGGTCAACCGGATCGATTCCGCCCGACGGGATAATCCAACAGATAAGGCAGACTCCTCCGCACCCGGCAGACCCGATCGGTCCGACCAGATGACAGGCCCGCCGCGGCGGATGGCCATGCCATAGACGTATAAAGCGACAGGAAAAACGGAACCGTCGATGCGCCTCGATACCTCACAACATATGGCGATGGACCAGCGGATGATGCTGGCCCCGCGGATGATCCAATCGATGGA
>JAFGFX010000240.1 GCA_016930855.1 Sedimentisphaerales bacterium
GAAGCCCTTCATCCGCTCCTCGGGAATCAGGCGCGGCGCGCCCATGTGCGGGTAGAGCAGCGTGCCCTTCTCGCCGTAGTAGAGCCCGCCCTGGGAGGGCAATTCCCGCTGCGGCTCCAGTTCCGCCGGTCGCGGGGATCGGTTATCCCCGTCGAACCAGGTTAGCTCGACCGGCGGCTGATCGCCGCGGGCGGGAAACTCGTAGCGCACGGTCAGGGCCGTCGGATAGGTATCGCTGTTGAAGGGGCCGGCCGTGGCCTCGACGGAGGTCGGATATTTCAGATCGAGGGCCCAGAAGGCCGGATCGAAGATATGGCAGCCCATATCGCCGAGGGTGCCGGTGCCGAAATCCCACCAGCGGCGCCATTCCGCCGGCAGGTAGCAGGGGTGATAGGGCCGCTGGGGCGCCGGGCCCAGCCAGAGATTCCAGTCCAACTCCGGCGGGACGGGCGGGGTCTCGGCCGGACGCACGCCGCCGCCCCACTTCTTGTCGCTCCAGATATGCACCTTGCGAACCGGGCCGATCAGGCCGGATTGAATCATCTCCACCATGAGCTTCATGGCGGTGGTGGCGTGGATCTGGGTGCCCATCTGGGTCATCACGTTGCGCTGGCGGGCGGCCTCGGTCAGGGCGCGGATCTCCCGGATGTCATGGGCCAGCGGTTTCTGGCAGTAGACGTGTTTGCCCATCTTGATGGCCGCCATGGCCGCGACCGCGTGCACGTGATCCGGCGTGGAGACGACCACCGCGTCGATGTTCTTGTCTTCCTTTTCCAGCATGACGCGGAAGTCGCGGTACTTGTTGGCCTTGGGAAAATTCTTGTAGGTGTCCGCGGCGCGGCGGGCGTCGACGTCGCAGAGGGCCACGATATTCTCGGAGCTGACGCTGAGAATGTCGCTGGCGCCCATCCCGCCGACCCCGATGCCGGCGATATTCAGTTTTTCGCTGGGGGGGGGACTGCCCGCCTGGCCCAGGACATACCGGGGGACAAAGGTGAGTGCCGCGACCGAGGCCGCGGCACTCCCCAAAAATTCCCGTCGAGAAACCTTTCGGTCTTCGCGTGTCTTCATCACGTAACCTTTCTCGATGTTCGGTTAGTGACATTCCTCCCGGTCGGCACCTCTTTGCTCGGCGCTTCGGTGCTCAAGTGAAAAGGTCGGGCCGGGACGGCTAATTACAGTTCTTCCAGGGACCAACCTTTGCGGTATTCGCGACGGACGAACTTGTTGGCATCCTTGATGTTGGTCACCTTCATGTTTTCGCCGTCCCATTCCAGTTTTTCGTTCTTGTTCTCGGTGCGAATGGCCAGATTGCCCATCACGATCATCTCGGTCAGCGGGCCGGAATAATCGAAGTTCGAGCACGCCGGTCGGCCGCCCTTGCAGGCCTGGATCCAGTCCTGCTCGTGGCTGCCATCGATCCGCGGGACCGTCTTGTCCGGCATGTTCCGGCTGAATTCCCTCATGCGGGATTCCGGCAGCAGTCTCGGGCTGTCGCCGTACTCGCCGCACATGATTTTGCCCTTGCTGCCGATGAAGATCACGCCGCTGCTGCCGTTGCCCATGCGGCGTCCGGGCTCGAGCTCTTCCGGCCGGGGCGGCAGCAGTTTGCCGTCATACCAGTCGATCTTGACCGGGGGCATCCCCTCGCGGGCCGGATATTCGAAGCGGACGATGCTGGCCAGGGGCGCCGTTTCGTCGTTGACGGGGGTGGAGCTGGCGATCACGCGTTCGGGGTACTTCAGCTTCAGGGCGAAGAAGACCGGATCGAGCACGTGGCAGCCCATGTCGCCCAAAGCCCCGGTGCCGTAATCCCACCAGCCGCGCCAGCGGAACGGCAGATAGGCCGGATTGTAGGGCCGCATGGGGGCCGGTCCCAGCCACAGGTCCCAGTCGAGGGTCTCGGGGACCGGCGGGGTGTCCTGGGGCCGATCGATGCCCTGCGGCCAGATGGGACGGTTGGTGAAGGCGTGCACCTCGCGGACCTCTCCGATCACGCCGGCGTTGATCCATTCGTAGATCAGGCGGCAGCCCTCGCCGGAATGGCCCTGATTGCCCATCTGGGTGGCCACTTTGTACTTGCGGGCCGCCTTGGTGAGCATGCGGGCCTCCCAGACGTTGTGGGTCATCGGCTTTTGGACATAGACATGTTTGCCCATCTGCATCGCCGTCATGGCCACCACCGCATGGGTATGGTCGGGCGTGGCCACGATGACCGCGTCGATCTCCTTCTGCTGCTCGAGCATCTTGCGGAAATCGGTGTATTTCTTCGCCTTGGGGTATTCATTGAATACCGAGCCGGCATAGGCCTCGTCCACATCGCAGAGCGCCACGATGTTTTCGCTGTTGCAGGCCCGGACGTTGTTTTTGCCCATGCCGCCGACACCGACGCCGGCGACGTTCAGTTTCCCGCTCGGCGCCGTATTGCCGTTGGCGCCCAGGACGTGGCTGGGGACAATGGTGAACGCCATGGCCGCGGCGGCGGAACCACCCAAGAAATCCCGCCGGGAGATTCGACGATTCGTTCCTGCATCTTTTTCGTTCTGCATACCTTCATTCCTTTCTTTCCCAGAAGAATAATAACTGCTAACACAATGAGCAACAGAGATATTCCCGCGCCCGGGGAGGGCCCTTTGTCCTCATTTTGTTAGACGCCCTAAATATACACCCTAACAAAACTCACCAGCCGGGCGTTGCCACCAACTGGCGTGGCCGGTCCACTCGTTTTGTTAGACACACGTTCTACACTTCCCCAAAAAACCTGTCGCCGCGTGATCCCGCGGACCCGACGGCCCCGGCGGCACAGATCCCGCCCGGCGTCCTTATCCCTAAAGACACCACTTCGAGCCCGTAGGATAGGACGCCCTCTTCATGCCCGCCGGCCCGGTTTCGTCCGTCGCTCATCCGCCCCTATACTAACACGTTTGTCCGTCGCAATATGACGCCCTCGGTATTCTTAGCCGGCCCGGCTTCGCCCGTCGTCTTTAGGGCCAACTGATCCCCACCGGCTCGACGTAGATATTGCGAAACTCGATGGGGGATCCCTCGCTCTGCAGGCAGATCCTGCCGGCGGTCACGGTCGGATCGAAACCCTGGTTCTGCATGATGCCGTTGACGAACAGGGTGATTTTATCCGGTTGGCAGTAGATGTCGTAGGCGTTCCACAGGCCCGGCGGCTGCTCGCTGGCGGCCCGGCGTTTGCCGATTATCACGAACTGTTTTTCCGGGTCCTGGTAGCGTTGTTCCATGACGGTGATGCCGGTATGGCCGATCAGCACCAGATCGCCGGCGTTTTGGGCCTTGAGCTGGGCCTCGATGCACCTCGGCCAGATCTGGTCCTTGCCGGCGGCGTTCAGCAGGACGCCGCTGTTGGTCGGTTCGTCCGCCCAGCGCCATTCCAGGTGCAGGTGATAATCGGCGAAGGCGTTTTGGGTTCGGATATACCCGTTGGGCTTGCCCGCGCAGCAAATGACGCCGTCCCGGACCTGCCAGACCGACTCGGCGGCCACATCGGCCTCGTCCGGCAGATAGGTCTGCCAGCCGGTCAGGTCCTCGCCGTTGAACAGGGTGATTCGTTTTTGCGGAACCAGCGTACCCAGACCGGTCATCTGCGTTATCTGCTGACAGCCGGCAAACACTCCCAGGAACAATATCGCCATGCCCCCCGCCACTATCCCGCCCGTACGGCTCGCCATGAAAAACCTCCCTTCGCTAGATCTCGAAACTGTCGCATTCCCGATAGGCCTGGATCACCCGCATCTCTCCTTCCTTGCCGGGCCGGCTGCGGCCGTGCTCCATGCACAAGACGCCCTGATAGCCTTTCCGATGGATATGCTTGAAGACGTTGAGGTAATTGATCTCGCCGGTGGTGGGCTCCTGGCGGCCGGGATTGTCGCCGATATGAAACGCGGCGATCTGATCCCAGGCCAGATCGATATTCGGAATCAGGTTGCCCTCGGTGATCTGCTGGTGGTAGAGATCGTTGACGATCTTGACGGACGGATTGTTCACCGCCCGGCAGATCTGGTAGGCCTGGGGGATCTTGGTCAAAAAGAGGCCCGGATGATCCCGCCACCAGTTCAGCGGTTCGATGACGATAATCCGGCCCGCCTCCTGGAAGATCTCGCCGCAGTACCGGAGATTGTCAACGCAGTTGGCCGTCTGGTAATCCCACTCCAGACGGGTATCGTAGGCCCCGGGCACGACCAGCGCCCACTGGGCATTCGTCCGCTTGCAGCATTCGACCCCCTCCTTCATCCGCTTGATGAGCATGTCGCGGACTTCCGGGTCGCGGGTGACGAAGGTCTTTTTGCCGAAGTCCGCATAGAGCACGAACGGCCCCAGGTCCATGCCGTGGGCCTCCAGTTCCTTGGCGATTCGTTCCTGCAGGTCGGGTGACTTGCCCATTAGCCCGTTGTCAAAGAGGGCCCGGAACCCCTGATCCGCCATGAACTTGATCTGATCGATCGGGTCATTGCCGGCATTCTCCCGGAACTGACCGAAGGAAGGGGCGTATTTCAGATTGAAGGGCGCGGACGACGTCGTCTGACCCTTGGCCTTGGTCGTGGCCGCCATCGTGGAAATCGCCGTGGCGCCGGCGGCCAAACCGGTCTTCATAAACCCTCTGCGGTCCATTGATTCACCTCCGCCCCCCTGGGCCTGGTCACCGTTGGAATATACATAAGGTTTTATTTTAACAAATACTCCCCGGCGGTCAAGGAATTAAAACCGAGTTAAGTTCATTTTATTAAACAAGTTATAGCCTCCGCCGGCGGCCCGCCTCCAGCGGCCGGCCGATCGATCCGCCTGGGCCTGCCTAACGGCGTGCCAGGGCAAGTTTTAGCGCACCTGAAACACATACCGTCCGGGCCGGTTCAGGATGAGACTGCCTTCGGGACCAGATGACACGGATTCCTCGGCATATTGATGTTGGACAAAGAATCCGCGTTCCCGACCGATCGGCGGCGGGATCACCTCGGCTTGGCAGCCGGCGGGAATCCTGACCTCCAGGAGTCCCGCGGAGGGTTGCCAGTTAACCCAGACCGGCCCCTTGGGCGTGTTGGTCCAGCCTTGGACATAGGGTAATCCGCCCGCCTGCGGCGCGATCCGAATCCGGCCGCCGCCGGGCTCGGCGAGGGTAACGCCCAGTAGTGTCTCGTGCAGCCAGAGCAGCGGGACGCACTGCCAGCCGTGTGAGCCGGTCTCGTCCCGGGGTTGGGCCGGATTGATCTGGCCGGATGCCAGATGGAGATCCTCCCGGCTGACCCAGTATTCCGGCAGGGGTCCGCCGTAGGGCCCCTGGAACAATAACGGCGTGGTGTTTCTCGGATGACCCGGCAGGTAGGGCGCGTACCGTTCGAGCAGGTGTTGCACCGCCCGTTCTGTTAGACCCGCGTGGCTGAGGGCCTTCAGGGCCCGGTAGCCGTAGGTCGGGTTGTTCCAGCGGGTTACACCGGCCGGCGGGGCTCCCTCTGGATCGGCAAAGGCGTAATTCAAGGTCGCCCGCGCGTCAGTCGGCGATAAAAGATCCGTATAGACCGCCACCGTCTGGCCCGCCTGGCTGTAGCCGCGGGGCCCGTCGGGCCGCTGCGAATCGTACACGTCCGCCACGTGGGCGGGCACACCGTCGCGGGCGGGCACGACGTGACAGGCGCGAAAGGCGCCGGTAAGCTTATCCGCCATCTCGCGCCACTGCTCGGCTTGCCGGGTCTGGCCGATCTCGCGGGCCAGCTCCTCCGACCAGCGCAATCGCTCGATGATCCAGGGCGTGACGATCCCGCTGGATTGATGCGGCGCCTGCGGATGAACCCCGACCCGGATATCGGCAAAGAGATGACTCGTCCGCCAGAGCCCCTGCTCATCGACGTGTTTCAACACGGCCCGCCAGTAGGCCTGCACGTGCGGCCAATAGCGCTCGATCCAGGTTTTGTCACCGGTCCAGACATACTGATCGTACAAGGCGGCCACCCATTGCACGCTCCAGTCGTAGCCGGCCGGATAGGCCGGATAATTGCTCGGGGCGAAGGGGTGCAGATTGCCGTCCGGCCCCTGGGCCTCGGCGTGCGTGCGGATCATCAACTCCCGCAGGCGGGTATCCCCGAACCAGCGGGCCGCGATCAGGGCCCGCAGCCGGGCGTCCTCGATCCATTGGCCGTCCTCGCGGCCGGGCGTATCGACGTAGGAATCCGACATGGTGACCTCGGCATGGATCAGGCAGAGCCGCACGATCTGCTCGACGGCGTCGTTGCCGCAGGCGAAGCTGCCGATCCGGTCTACGGGATACTGACTTTGGACCAGGCCGAGATCCTCGATAGTGACGCTTGCCTCTTGCAGAAAATGGATGTGCACCGTAAGCCAGCGGCAGGTGCGCTCCTCGCCCAGCTCGATCCGCTGGGGGCCCGCCCGCGTCAGGTAGCGGTCCGCGTAGCCGGGCCCGACCACGCCTTCCGGATTCAACCAGCCGGTCTGGTCCACGTGCACGGCGCCGCTGTACAGGGAGCGATGGATCTCCGCGTACCCGAAATCGATGAGCACCCCTTCATCGGCCTGACCCAGCGACAGATAGGGATACCCGTGCACGGGCCGATGAAAGTCAAAGGTGACATACCGCGTCTGGCCGGCCTGGCCGCGAATCGTCAGGGTCTGGCCCGCCAATAATTGCTGGGCCTGTCGGATGGCTTGCGGCTCGGGACGACATGTGGCCAGGCGTATACGTTTCGCCATGGATAAGGGATCATCGGACAGCGGCTCATCCGATTCGGCCGATCCCGCTGCCAACACCCCGGCGGGCCGAACGGGGTATTCCCGCTGGCCGGGCGTTTCCACGTCGCTCGGCCTTGCCGGCCAGGGTCCGTCCTCGACGACAACCGCCGCCGGCCAGGCGGAATCATCGAAATTCGGATCGTGCAGCGCCGGCTCGATGATCCGGCGGCCGTCCACCATGAGCGGATAGCGAATGCGGTGATCACCGATGACCCCGACGATCTGCTTATCGTGCCGCTGGAATTGCGGGGCCGTCAGCCACCGCCAGGACGAATCCGTGCCGATCCAGGGACCAGCGATATACAATCCCGCCCGAAGATTGCCGGTCCTCTGGAAGGTGATGATAGGCCCCCAGTTGTGGTGCAGGACCACGACGGTATTTTCCCCCGGTTTGAGATATTGACCGGCCTGGACGACCTCGGCGGTGATGTTTTCCTCGCGGTAGCGCGCGACCTTGCGCCGCACGATATGGCCGTTGATCCACAGCCGGGCGTTGCTGTCGGCGGCAAACCGAAGGTTGCCGTTCTCGGGCAGACGGTCCAGACGTACCACCTTGCGAAAGTAGGTAAAGCGATTCGCCGGTGCCGGATCATTCGGGTCCGACCAGATCCACCGGGCATTCGGGGAGGATTCCACCCCCCTACCCGACGAACAACAGGCGACCAGTACCGCCGCCAAAACCACCAGCCCCATTTTCTTCCGCACGGTCATATTTTGTTCCTTGCCGGCGAGACCGTTGTGCCGTCCCACCCTGAGCTTTCGTCAGATGCTTCCGGCCGGCATCCGCCGTGATCGATCTCTACGCCTTGAGGTACCGGGCGGCCCCGATCACGAGCGTGGAGAGCACCAGGACGCCGATCCCCGCCCAGATGGCCCGCCAGGTGACGGCTCGCACGCCCTTCCATTCCCGAAAATAGATGCCCCAGAGGTTGCTGAACACGATGATGAAGGCCATATGGATGCTCCAGCTGGAGAAATCATATTCCCCCATCTGGGTGGTGCCCATGCCGTAGAAAAAGAACTGCCCGTACCAGATTACACCGGCCAGCGAGGCGAAGGCATAATTGCGAGCGAGGGTCCGGGCGCCCCCGCGGCGGTAATCGCCCAGCGTACGGTTGCGGACATTGAGAACCAGGCACCAGATCACGTTCGTGGTGAATCCGCCCGCCATGGCCGGCACGTAAATCGCGTTGTTCTGGAACATCGAGGTCGTGCCCAGGCGGACCGCGTTGTCGGCGATCGGGTCGCCGGCGCTGATGGCGAACGCCATGCAGGCGCTCATGACGCCGGCGAAGACGGCCACGGCGAATCCCTTCATCAGGGCGAACTCGCGCACGGCCTGCTTCTTCTGCTGGTCGGTCAGTTCCCGCTCCTTGCGGATGCCGGCATAGCCGCAGATGCCGATACCCGCCAGGCAGACGGCCACGCCGGCCAGCAGCACCCATCCCGGCCGCGTCGCGACGATGGCATAGAACTTGCCGGTGAACATCGGCGGGACGAGGGTGCCGAACACCGCGCAGAAGCCCAAAGCCGTGGCATACCCCAGCGACATGCCCAGATACCGCATGCTCAAGCCAAAGGTCAGCCCCCCCACTCCCCAGAGCACGCCGAAGATATAAGACCACATCAGGCTGGAGGCGGAACACTCCCGATACAACAGCCAGAGATCCGGCGTCGTCAGGTAGGCAATGACGATGGGCATGATCATCCAGGCCGCCACGCCCTGGATCAGCCAGTAGCTCTCCCACGACCAGCGCGACACCCGGCGGAACGGGATATAGAAACTCCCGGCGGCCAGGCCGCCGACGGCGTGCAGGAAGACTCCGAAAAAGGGATTCATGGGCGGCTCCGGTCCGTTCAGTGATAGAATCCGTAGGTATGGGCGGCCTCGTAGAGGGCGACGATGTTTTCCGGCCGGACGCCGGCCTGGATGTTGTGCACGTTGTTGAACACGTACCCCCCGCCGGGCATGAAGATCTCCAGGTTGTGCCGGACGTGCCGGGAAACCTCCTCGGGCGTGGCGAAGGGCAGCACGTGCTGCGAATCGCAGCCGCCGCCCCAGAAGGTGATTTGATCCCCGAACTGCTCCTTCAGTTCCCGCGGATCCATCCGCTCCGAGCCGATCTGCACGGGATTGAGGGCGTCGATGCCGTTGTCGATCAACTCGCCGATCAAGGCCCGGCAGGACCCGCAGGTGTGATACCAGATCTTCGCCGGGGTCAGCGTCTTGCAATACTGCACCAGCCGCTTTTGCCGGGGCTTGACCACGCGGCGGTAAAAATCCGGCGAAAACAGCGGCCCCTGCTGTCCGGCCAGATCGTCCCCCATCATCACCACGTCGATCAGGTCCCCGATTTCGCCCAAAAATCCGGTATAGAAATCCATCCAGTACTTCAGCATCCTATCCAGCAGCGCCTCGCAAAACCGGGGATTCTCGATCATATCGATAAACCACTGCTCCAGGCCGCGCAGGTACCAGCAGGTTTCATACACCACCCCCCCGATGCCGGTGGCGATCGCGTAGGGCGTCTGGTTTCGCAGCTCGAGGGCCTCGGCCCGCACGCCGGTAAAGCGGCTGGGATCGTCACCCCGGGGAAAGGGATACGCCGCCACCTCTGCGATCGTCGCCTGGGCCAGGGGATGATAGGAGATATCCATGTACAGCGGGTGATCGTCCGGCATCGACCAGATGACGCCGAACTCGTCTTTTAGATCGTGCCAGAGCCTGCCGTCCCGCCGGTTCGATACGATGGAGCCGTCAAAGCCCTCCGGCCCGTGGGCGCAGAGATAACGGACATCCACGTGAAACCGTTCCAGCAGCTCCTCGCAGGGCCGGGCCAGCTGCTGAACGGGGTCCAGGATCCGAACCTCATCGCGAATGCCCAGATACTCGATCAATTGCCGGTAGGGCTTCTGGTGGATCCCGGTCTGGAATCCGCCCAGGTCGATCGGCACCCGGTCCGGCGTTTCGTGATTGAGCGCCTTGCCCAGCCGCTGTCGGGAGGTCATGGTCTCTTTCATGGTCGCTCTCCTGGGTGAGTTTGGGGCATTATACGACCGTTTCGAGCCGGATCACAACCGAAAAGTTGAGCAGCCACCCGGCGAGCGTCTCGATGCATCCCGGAAGACTGCGCCGCCCACCGACAGAGGCTTACTGATGCACCCCCTTGCCCGGCGGCCCGTGCAACCGAATCCCACTGGCCTTTCGCAACAAGACTTACCGTCATCGAAAGCGCGCCATAAAGGATTAAATCAGACCAGCCCCCCCCTACAGCGGGCGATCGGATTCGAACCGACGTCGTCCAGCTTGGGAAGCCGACGACCTGCGCCGTAAGTGGCGCAATATCAAGCACTTCTGATACCCCCCCACCGAATACCAGCAGTATCCCCAGCAGTAAAGATAAAAGAGCAGTCCTTGATGAAGATTTAGTACTACAACGCTATGACGCTAACGAATAACATTTTATCGTGTTTTGCAATATGATGCCCATGGCATGTAATCGTTTAATTC